>NZ_JBEZJY010000018.1:0-181660 GCF_040651415.1 Streptomyces sp. NPDC048484 | reverse complement strand
GGGGCGTCCACCGCCGAACTGACAGTGGTCCTGGTCGACGCCCGCAACGGCGTCGTCGAACAGACCCGCCGCCACGCCGCCATCGCCGCCCTCCTGCGCGTCCCACACGTCGTACTCGCCGTCAACAAAATGGACCTCGTCGACTACCAGGAACCCGTCTTCGCCGCGATCGCCGAGGAGTTCACGGCATACGCCTCCGAACTGGGCGTTCCCGAGATCACCGCGATCCCCATCTCCGCGCTCGCCGGGGACAACGTGGTGGACCCGTCCGCGAACATGGACTGGTACGGCGGGCCCACCTTCCTGGAGCACCTGGAGACCCTGCCGGTCAGCCACGACCTCGCGACCTGCCACGCACGTCTGCCCGTGCAGTACGTGATCCGTCCGCAGACCGCCGAGTACCCGGACTACCGCGGGTACGCCGGTCAGATCGCGGCCGGCGCGTTCCGTGTGGGTGAGCCGGTCACCGTGCTGCCCTCCGGGCGTACGTCGCGGATCGCCGGGATCGACCTGCTGGGCGAGTCGGTCGACCTGGCCTGGACGACGCAGTCGGTGACGGTCCTCCTGGAGGACGACATCGACGTCTCGCGCGGCGACCTGATCGTGCCGACCCAGGACGCGCCCGCCACCACGCAGGACATCGAGGCGACGGTCTGCCACGTCGCCGACGCGCCGCTGACCATCGGCCACCGTGTGCTGCTCAAGCACGGCACCCGGACGGTCAAGGCGGTCGTCAAGGACATCCCGTCGCGGCTGACCCTCGCCGACCTGTCCCTTCACCCGCACCCGGGCCACCTGGTCGCCAACGACATCGGCCGCGTCAAGATCCGTACCGCCGAGCCGCTGCCGGTGGACTCGTACGCCGACTCCCGGCGCACCGGCTCGTTCATCCTGATCGACCCCTCCGACGGCACCACGCTCACCGCGGGCATGGTCGGCGAGTCCTTCGCCTCGCCGGAGCCGGTCAAGGCCGACGCGGACGACGACGGGTGGGACTTCTGACCATGAACACCACCGACTTCTACTCCACGTTCGCGAAGGAGGGCGGCCGCGTCGGCAGCGGCGCCCTCGGCGCCGGGCAGGGCGGAGTCGCGCGATGTGCGTGCTGACGTACGCGCACTGCCTGCGCGCCCCCTCCCCCCGCCCGCCGTCGTGGATACGGCGAAGATCTGCCGACCTCCCGGCCACGGCCTGAAGAACCGTGACAGCCGGGCCGACGAGAGGAACCCCTCCCGTGCCTGCCAAGGGCTCCACACTGCTTCGCCGCGGCATCGCCGTCGCCGCCGCGCTTCCCCTCCTCACCCTCGCCGCCTGCGGCTACGGTTCCGAGAAGGACGAGGACACCTCGAAGGTCGCCGCCGAGGGCAAGAAGCTCTCCGCCGACACCGTCCGGATCGGCTACTTCCCGAACCTGACGCACGCCACCGCACTCGTGGGTGACCAGGAAGGGCTGTTGCAGAAGGAGCTCGGGGGCACGAAGGCCTCGTACTCCCAGTTCAACGCGGGTCCGTCCGAGATCGAGGCGCTGAACTCCGGGTCGATCGACATCGGCTGGATCGGCCCCTCCCCCGCCATCAACGGCTACAGCACGACCGACGGCAAGGGCCTGCGGATCATCGGCGGTTCGGCGTCCGGCGGTGTGAAGCTGGTGGTGAACCCCGCGAAGATCAAGTCCGTGAAGGACGTCAAGGGCAAGAAGATCGCGACCCCGCAGCTGGGCAACACGCAGGACGTGGCGTTCCTCAACTGGATCAGCGAGCAGGGCTGGAAGGTCGACGCGCAGAGCGGCAAGGGCGACGTCTCCGTGGTCCGCACGGACAACAAGATCACGCCGGACGCCTACAAGTCGGGCTCCGTCGACGGCGCGTGGGTGCCGGAGCCGACCGCGTCCAAGCTGGTCGCCGAGGGCGGCAAGGTGCTGCTCGACGAGGCCGACCTGTGGCCGGACAAGAAGTTCGTGATCACGAACATCATCGTGTCGCAGAAGTTCCTCAAGGAGCACCCGGACGTCGTCGAGGCCGTGCTGCGCGGCTCGGTGAAGACCAACGCGTGGATCGACGCCAACCCGGACAAGGCCAAGGCCGCCGCCAACACCAAGCTCAAGGCGCTGTCCGGCAAGGAGCTGCCCGCCGACGTCATCGACCCGGCGTGGAAGTCGATCCAGTTCACCGACGACCCGCTGGCCTCGACCCTGAACGCCGAGGCCGAGCACGCGGTGCAGGCCGGTCTGCTGGAGAAGCCGAAGCTCGACGGAATCTACGACCTCGCGCCGTTGAACAAGGTCCTGAAGGCCGAGGGCAGGAGCGCGGTCGACGACGCCGGTCTCGGCGTCAAGTAGGCCCGCACGCCCGCACGGCCAGAACACCCCGTACACCCCCTACACCCAGAACACCCAGAACGCCCACCAGCTCCCAGGAGGTGACGACCATGGCAACCGCCCTCGCCAAGACCGCCGACGCCGACGCCGGTACGTCGGTGGAGTACGCCGCCCGGATCGAGCACGTCTCGAAGTCCTTCGCCGGCCCCGCCGGGCAGCAGCTCGTTCTGGACGACATCACGCTCGATGTCGCGCCCGGCGAGTTCGTCACCCTCCTGGGAGCCTCCGGGTGTGGCAAGTCGACGCTGCTGAACCTGGTCGCCGGGCTCGACAAGCCGTCCGCGGGCGGCATCAGCACCGACGGCCGCCCGGCCCTGATGTTCCAGGAGCACGCCCTCTTCCCGTGGCTGACCGCGGGCAAGAACATCGAACTCGCCCTGAAACTGCGGGGCGTGCCCAAGGCGGACCGCCGCGACAAGGCGGAGGAGCTCCTGGAGCTCGTCCGGCTGAAGGGCGCTTACGGCAAGCGGGTGCACGAGCTGTCCGGTGGTATGCGCCAGCGGGTCGCACTGGCCCGCGCGCTCGCCCAGGACAGCCAACTGCTGCTGATGGACGAGCCGTTCGCGGCTCTCGACGCCATCACACGGGACGTGCTGCACGACGAACTGACCCGTATCTGGCGCGAGACGAGCGTGTCGGTGCTGTTCGTGACGCACAACGTGCGCGAGGCGGTGCGGCTCGCCGAGCGCGTGGTGCTGCTGTCCTCGCGCCCGGGGCGGATCGCTCGGGAGTGGACGGTCGACATTCCGCAGCCGCGCCGCATCGAGGACTCCGCCGTGGCGGAACTGTCCGTAGAGATCACCGAACAACTGCGTGGGGAGATCCGCCGTCATGGCCAGCACTGAGACGAGCGCCGTCAAGGGCGGCGGCGTCAAGGACGAGGGCACCAAGGGCGCGGGCGCCAAGGACGGCGGCGATCTCGCCGGACTCGAAGCGGGCCTCGACGCGCTGGAGACCAAGGCCCACACCGGGCGTGCCTCGTTCCGGAAGACCTTCGTGGAGAAGATCTTTCCCCCGATGGTCGCCGTGGCACTGGTCCTGGTGGTCTGGCAGGTCCTGGTGTGGGCGGAGGTCACCGACAGCTACAAGCTGCCGGCGCCGTCCGCGGTCTGGGACGAGGTCCAGGAGGCCTGGCTTGAGGGGACGCTCCTCGAATACATCTGGACGAGCGTCTCCCGCGGCCTGCTGGGCTTTCTGATGGCGCTCGCGATCGGCACGCCGCTGGGCCTGCTGGTGGCGCGGGTGAAGTTCGTCCGCGCGGCGATCGGCCCGATCCTGTCCGGACTGCAGTCGTTGCCGTCGGTGGCGTGGGTGCCGCCGGCTGTCCTGTGGCTCGGCCTCAACGACTCGATGATGTACGCGGTGATCCTGCTCGGCGCGGTCCCCTCGATCGCCAACGGGCTCGTCTCCGGTGTCGACCAGGTGCCGCCGCTGTTCCTGCGGGCGGGCCGCACGATGGGCGCGACGGGCCTGCGCGGTACCTGGCACATCGTCGTGCCGGCCGCACTGCCCGGCTATCTCGCGGGTCTGAAGCAGGGCTGGGCGTTCTCCTGGCGTTCGCTGATGGCCGCCGAGATCATCGCGTCCTCGCCCGACCTGGGCGTCGGCCTCGGCCAGCTGCTGGAGAACGGCCGTACGGCGAACAGCATGCCCATGGTGTTCCTCGCCATCCTCCTCATCCTGATCGTCGGTATCGCCATCGACCTGCTGATCTTCAGCCCGCTGGAGCGGTACGTCCTGCGCAGCCGCGGTCTCCTCGTGAAGAGCTGAGTGAAGAGCTGACCTCCATGCCAGAACCGGTACTCCTCGTCATCGCCCACGGCAGCCGCGACCCGCGTCATGCCGCGACCGTGCACGCCCTGGTGCGCCGGGTGCGGGCGCGGCGGCCCGGGCTGCGCGTGGAGACCGGCTTCCTGGACTTCACCATCCCGTCCGTCAGCGGCGTGCTGGAGTCGCTGGCGGCGGAGGGCGTACGGGACGTGGTGGCGCTTCCGCTGCTGCTGACCCGCGCCTTCCACGCCAAGTCGGACATCCCGGCGGTGCTGAACGAGGCACCCGCGCGGCTGCGGATCCGGCAGGCCGAAGTGCTCGGCCCGTCGCCGCTGCTGACGGCCGCGCTCGAACGGCGCCTGTACGAGGCGGGGCTGTCCCCCGCCGACAAGTCCTCGACCGGGGTCGTGCTGGCCTCGGCGGGGTCCACGGACCCGGAGGCGATCGCAGTGATCGCAGAAATCGCGCGGGAGTGGCGGCGTGCCGGTTGGTGCGCCGTGCGGCCTGCGTTCGCCTCCGCATCACTTCCTCGCACGGATGACGCGGTGCGGGAGCTGCGCGCCCTCGGGTGCGCGCAGGTGGCTGTCGCCCCGTACGTCCTGGCGCCCGGCTTCCTGCCCGACCGGATCGCGCGCGGGGCGGCCGACGCGGACGCGGATGTCCTCGCGGACGTGCTCGGCACGGCGCCGGAGGTGGCACGGGTGCTGCTCTCCCGCTACGACGAGGCCCGCCTGCCCGCGCTGGCCGCGCCCCTCAGCGCCTGAGGCTCGCCCCGAACAGACGCGACAGCGTCGTCGGCCAGCCGGACCAGCTCGGCGACCGGCATCGAACCCGCCGCCCGCCGCTCCCGCGCGAAGTCGTTGGCGAGGTGTTGCAGCAGGTCGTTGAGGGGGGTCGGGACCCCGTGCAGGCGTCCCAGCAGGGCGATCTCCCCGTTCAGGTAGTCGGCCTCGATGGTGCCGGTGCCACGGCTCAGCGACTGCCAGGACGAGCCGCCGCCGCGCGCCGGGCCGCCCGGGCCGTCGGGGCGGCCCGAGCCGTCGAGCGGCACGAGGCGCATCTTGTCGGCGCGGGCCTCCTTCTGTTCCTCTTTCGAGGTGTACGGGATACCCGCGGCGGCGAGCACGGCCTCGCCCTCCGCACGTACGCGGCCGTGGAGCGCGATGGCCTCCTCCTCGCTGTCGATCACCCCGCTGACCGCCTCGATGGCGTTGACGAGGTTGGCGAGCAGCTTGGCGTACTGCCAGCGCGTCACATCGGCCACGACCGGCGCCTCGAAGCGGGACGCGGACAGATCGGCGGCGACGGCCCGCGCGGTGTCGTCCGTGCCGTGCGGGAAGCGCCCGAGGTGCAGGATGCCGGTGAGGGGCGTACCGGCCGCCGACACCACTCCCGGCTCGACGAAGGTGGCGGGCAGCCACACGCACATGCCGTACACCCGGCGGAAGCGGCGCAGGGCGAGCCGCTGGCTCTCCACTCCGTTCTGCGCGCAGACCAGGGGCAGCCGCTCGGCCGCCGTACCGCCGCCCGCCACGGGCACGGGACCCCATGCCTCCAGCGCCGCTGGACTGTCCTGCGTCTTGACCGCGAGCACGAGGACGTCCCCCGCACGCAGTTCGCCGAGCTCCCGCGGGCCGTCGACCGTGGGCAGCCGGTGGGTGCGTGGCCCGTCGGGTGTCACGAGTCGCAGTCCCCGCGCGCGCAGTGCCTCGTACTGCGCGCCGCGTGCGACGAGCACCACGTCGTGCCCCGCCTCGGCGAGGCGTCCGCCGACGGCCCCGCCCACGGCACCTGCTCCGATGATGATGTAGCGCATACGCCCGAGCCTGCCACAGTCCTGCCACGGCCGTGTCTACGGCCGTGTGTACGACCCATGGATGGTTCACACCTTGAACGGCGTCCCCTGATGGAAGTACAGCCGCCATCCGTCCTCCGTGCGGCGCCAGAGCGAACTCCGGTGAGCGTGACGGCCGTTGCTCTCCGTGTCGAAGGTGAGGTGGACGACGTCCGGTGCGAGCCGGACACCCCTCATCCGCGAGGCGGCGACCGGGGCCGCGTCCGGCTCGGTCGTCTCGGTCGTCTCGGTCAGCATCTCGATGATCGCCGCGCGGTCCCAGTGCCGGCCCGAGGCGCCGAACTCGTGGAACCCGGGGTGCAGCAGCGCGCCGACGAGTGCGGGTGAACGGCGGATCTCCGGGTCGAGCAGGCGCAGTTCGCCCTCGATGGCCGCCTCGACGGCCGCGTTGTCCTCGGTGTCGCCCTCAGCCACTGGTCAGCTCCACGAGTTTGACGACGGTGTTCCAGTTGCGCGTGGTGGCGATGAGCCCCTTCGTCAGCCGTGGCGCCGAAAGGCTTGCCGCCAGCTTGGAGCGGCCCAGTCCGTCGGGGGCGTAGAGATACAGCACGCGGTCGCCGAGGCGGAACTCCTCGGGCAGGAAGGCCTGTTGGTCGATCGACTCGAAGCGTTCGGGGCCGACCGGCACCGAGAAGTACGTGGCGTGCAGCTGCTTGGCCTCCAGTTCGGCGGCCGGGAACGGGCAGGCGTCGAGGACGGCCCGTAGATACGCGTGGTCGCGCACGAGCACGTCGACCGTGAAACCGAAGTGCTCGGCCAGCGCCCCCGACAGCTCCTCGGCGAGTGACTCCTCGTCGCCGTGGTCGCTGGAGAACACGGCGTTCCCACTCTGCAGATACGTTCCTACGCCCCCGTGGCCGAGCCCTTCCAGCAAGGTGCGCAGTGCGGCCATCGGCACCTTCCGGCTGCCGCCCACGTTGACCCCGCGCAGCAGCGCCGCGTACCTCGTCGCCCCCGCAGTCGTCCCTGCAGTTGTCCCCGCAGTCGTCCCCGTAGTCATCCGCACACCCTAAGGCGGCCGTCGTGCCCCGTGGGGGTGGGCACGACGGCCGCCGTCCCCGGCCGCCCCGCCACCGCAGGTTACCGACCGGTCAGCCTGTCCGCGACCCCCGAGGAGCAGGTTTACGTGTAAGGGGCGATCATCCTCCTCAGTGCTGAGAGCGCGGGGTCCGAGGGGAGGAGGGCGAAGGGCCGGACTTCAACAAGGAGCACGAGGAGAGCCCTTTATCCGCGTCATACCTTCATAACGGAAGGTGCGGACGACAGGTCGGCGCCAAGAACAAGGGGGAAAGCCCGTCATGGGGAACGGAGACACGCGAGTACGGGGCATAGCGGCCCGGGCCGGCGGCTGGAGCGCCCGGCATCGCTGGGCGGCCGTCGGGATCTGGGCGCTGTTCGTCGTTCTGGCGCTGGGACTCGGCTCGGCGGCGGGCACGGTCGAGCTCAAGGACAGCGAGCAGCTCGGGGGCGAGACGGGCCAGGCCGCGGCCATCGCGGAGAAGGCGGGGATCGAGGAGCCGGCCGGGGAGACCGTGCTCCTCCAGGGACGGGACGCGAGCCTCAAGGCGACCGACACCGACTTCCGCGCCGCCGTCGCCGCCGTCATCAAGGCGGTGGAGGGCACCGGCAAGGCGACCGATGTGACCTCCCCGTACGACACGAAGACGATCTCGAAGGACGGCCGCAGCGCGCTGGTGCAGTTCGACATGCGCGGCGACGCGGACACGGCGGGCGAGCGGGTGGAGCCCGTCCTGAAGGCCGTCGACAAGGTACAGAAGGACCACGAGGCGTTGCGGATCGAGGAGATCGGCGGCGCCAGCATGAACAAGACGTTCGACGACGCGTTCGGCGACGACTTCCAGCAGGCCGAGATCTCCGCCGTGCCCGTGGCCCTCGGCATCCTGCTGGTCGCGTTCGGCGCGCTGGTGGCGGCGCTGGTGCCGGTGCTCCTCGCGATCACCGCGATCATGGCCACGATGGGCCTGATGATGATCGTCAGTCATGTCCAGCCGATGGACGACACATCGAGTTCCGTGATGCTGCTCGTCGGCCTGGCGGTCGGCGTCGACTACTGCCTGTTCTATCTGCGGCGCGAACGCGAGGAACGCGCGGCGGGCCGGGACCCCGAGACCGCGCTGCGTATCGCCGCCGCGACCAGCGGCCGGGCCATCATCGTCTCCGGCGTCACGGTGTGCGTCGCGATGGCGGGCATGCTGTTCACCGGCATCGCCACCTTCAAGGCGATGGGCCTTGCCTCGCTGATGGTCGTGGCGGTCGCCATGGTCGGCTCGGTGACGGTGCTGCCCGCGGTCCTCTCGCTGCTCGGTACGCGGGTCGAGAAGGGCCGCATCCCGTTCCTGCACCCCGACAAGCGCGGTAAGAACAAGCGCGGTTCCGGCAACGACAGCCGCTTCTGGACGAGCGTGCTGCGCGTGGTGCTGGCCAAGCCGGCGGTCTCGCTGGTCGTCGCGGCGGGCGCACTGCTGGCCATCGCGGCCCCCGCGCTCGGCATGAAGACCCAGAACCTCACACTGGACCAGGAGTTCGGTGACTCCCTGCCGATCGTGGCGACGTACGAGCGCGTGAACGAGGCGTTCCCCGGCGGGTCCGACCCCGCCGAGATGATCGTCAAGGCCGACGACATCAACTCCGCCGAGGTGAAGTCCGCTCTCGCCGACTTCCGTGAGCAGGCGATCAGTTCGGGCGCCTCACGCGGCCCGGTCGACATAAAGGTGCACGACGCGCAGAACGTCGCCTTCGTGTACGTACCGCTGGTGGGCGGTTCGAACCTCGACAAGGCCGAGAAGAGCCTGGTGATCATCCGCGACGAGGTCCGCCCCGCGACGCTCGGCAAGGTCGACGGGGTCGAGGCCCCGGTGTCCGGTCAGGTGGCGGGCTCGAAGGACTTCAACGACCAGCTCGGCAGCGCGGTGGCCCCGGTCTTCGCCTTCGTCGTGGTCTTCGCCTTCCTGCTGATGCTCCTGTCGTTCCGCTCGCTGACGATCGCGATCACCTCGATCGTCCTCAACCTCCTCTCGGTCGGGGCGGCGTACGGCATCCTGGTCGCCGTCTTCCAGCACGGCTGGGGTGCGTCGCTGGTGGGCGCCGAGGGTGTGGGCGCCATCATCACCTGGCTGCCGCTGTTCCTCTTCGTGATCCTCTTCGGGCTCTCGATGGACTACCACGTGTTCGTGGTCTCGCGCATCCGCGAGGCGCGGATGCGGGGCCTGACGACACGGGATGCCATCCAGCACGGGGTGGTCACAACGGCCGGTGTCATCACCAGCGCCGCCGTCATCATGGTCGCCGTCTTCGGGATCTTCGGCACGCTCTCCATGCAGTCCATGAAGCAGATGGGTGTGGGCCTCGCGGCCGCGGTACTCATCGACGCGACGATCATCCGCGGTGTGCTGCTCCCGGCGGTCATGGCCATGCTCGGCGAACGCAACTGGTACTTCCCGAAGTGGCTGCACCGCCTGCCGGACCTCAGCCACGACGAGTCGCCCGAAGCGTCGGTGACGCCTCCGCCTCCGGCGGTCGAGGGAGAGAAGGTCGGCGTCTGACCGACTGACCGACTGAAGAGGTACGGAACGGCAGCGTGGCCGGGGCAAGTGCCCCGGCCACGCTGCCGTTCCGGTCGGTCGACGCCTCCGTCCGCGGTCGTTCAGACCGCGGCGGGCACCTCGTTGCGCTCCTGCCCGAGCTCGTTCTCGGGCTCGGACTCGGACTCGTGCTCCCGCTCAAAGGAGTCGATCGTGCGCGTGAAGTCGCGGGTGGAGAGCAACAGCTTGTAGATGATGGCGAGCTCGAAGACGAGAAGCAGGGATCCCGAGACGATGGTCGCCCCGATGACCGAGTCGAACAGCGGGCCGATGATGAAGACACCCATCTGGAACTCGATGCCGCTCACCAGGTGCGTCCGGATGCGGTGACGCAGGAAGAAGGACCGGGCGCGGAGATAGGCCGGGAAGCGGCCCCGGAACTCCTGGTGGAGGTCGATCACCCGGGTGCGGGGCCGGCCCTCGCCCGCCGTCTCGTCCTCCGTCTCGTCCTCGGCCTGTGCTTCCGCCTGCGCTTCTGTCTGTGCTTCCGCCTGTGCTACTGCCTGTCCTTGTGCCTGTGCTACTGCCTGTGCTTCTGCCGCGATCCCTTGCGGGACTTCGACGGTGGTTTGGAAACCCGGTTCGGAAACGGCTCCCGGCACCGTGGCCGTCTTCTCCGCCGCCTGACGGATGTCCTGCTCGATGTCCGCCTCGGGGTTGTTGCGCAGCAAGTCCTCCATGAAGGCGAGCTCAGCGGCGTTCTCCGCGCGACGAGCAGCCCGCACCCGCGACTTGATCTGCTTCCGCATGGTGTGGCGGATCTTGAAGATCTCCAGGCCGTTGATGTAACGCAGCGTGTCGAGGAAGACGACGACGGCGGCCAGCCAGATGTAGATCGTCTCGCCGGTGCGGTCGTACTGCCCGGCCATCAGCGCGACACCGCACACCGCCACCCGGATGCGGTCGAAGACGAAGTCCAGCCAGGCGCCGAAGACCGACCCCTGGCCGGTGAGGCGGGCCACCTTTCCGTCCATGCAGTCGAGGATGAAACTCAGGTGGTAGACGAACGCGCCGGCGATCAGCCACCGCCAGTCACCGAGCGCGAAGAACGCCGACGACACCAGACCGAGCAGGAACGCCCCCCAGGTGATCTGGTTCGGCGTGATCCGCGTGTACTTCGCGGTCAACCGCACCAGCGGGGTGGCGACCGGGTCCACGAGCAGTACGGTCCACCACGCGTCCCGCTTCTTCTCGGTGATGCGGCGCACCTCTGCGAGGGGCGGTATGTCACGGCGCATAGGTCAACTTCCCAAAAGTTCGAAACTCGTTCACCTCACGCTAAGAAGCCGTTCAGGAAAAGAACAAGAGGGGGCTCGTGCAACCTTCTGCGAGGGGTAACGGTCGTACCTGATAACCCAGTCCACGTCCTGATAGGACGGACCCCGCGTTATCTGAGCGTTATCGAATGACCGTCCTGTTATTCAAAGTGCGCCATGGCTTCACCAATCTCGCGCAACCGTGACCGGGGGAGATTCCGGGTTCGCCGACGGTCACCGGATCAGGCCTTTCGCGGCTCGCTCGCGCCCTTGAGGATCTCCGCCTCGATCAGATCCACGGCGCGGAAAGTTCCTCCCTCCGCCGCCATCTCCGACTGGATCCCCCTGAGCTTCCGCGCGACCTCCGGGTCGTCGGCGAGCGCGAGAACGGCCTCGCGCAGGGCGCCCGCGGTCGCCTCCTCCATCGGCAGGTGGCGGGCGACCCCGAGCGACTGGAGCACGTCCGCGTTGCCGAACTGGTCGACGGCCTGGGGTACGCAGACCATCGGCGTGGCGGTCGCCATGCCCTCCTGGCTGCCACCCGCTCCGGCGTGCGTGACGAAGGCGTCGGCCTGCTTGAGGATCGCCAGCTGCGGGACCCAGTCGTGGACTTCCACGTTCACCGGGATCTCGCCCAGTTCGGCCGGGTCGACGTGCTTGCCGATCTGGAGCACCAGGTGCCAGCCCGGCAGATCACCGAACGCCTGCACACAGGCGCGGTAGAAGGCGGGCTGCTTGGTGAAGGAGGACCCCAGCGACACGAGGACGACACGCTCGGCGCCGTCGGGCCGCCGCCACTCCCCCTGGGTGGCACGCTCACCCTGGCAGGCGCCGACGAACGTGTGCACGGACTCGTCGACCCGGTCGGCGTTCGGCTGGAGCGCCTTCGGGATGAGGACCAGGGAACGGGCGGGACGCCCGCCGAAGGAGTCGGGGTCCTGGGCAATCCCGTTCTCGTCCAGCCAGGCCTGGAAGCGGGCGAAGTACGCCTGCCCCCGCGCGGTCTTCTTCGGCTCCGCCCACATGGGCTCGCCGACCTCCTCCTCGTACCCGTCCCAGCCGACGAGGTTCGGTGAGAGGGAGACCGCCGGGACGCCCCAGCGATGGGCGAGGACGCGGGCCGGGTACGAGGTGATGTCGTGCAGTACGAGGTCCGGCTCGTCGCCCTCGTACGCCTCGATGAGCTGCGGGAGCGCCTGGATGGCGTCTTCGAGGAAAGGTTCCACGTTGTCCAGGAGGGTGCTCCCCCAGGCTTCGGGATCGTCGTCGGGCGACGGCAGGATCGATTTCCACAGCTTCGACTCGGCGCCCGTCTCCCTGACCTTGTCGGCGAAGACCGGCGGGATCGCGTACGTGACCCGGTGGCCGCGGGCGACGAGCTCCCGGATCACTTCGAGGCTCGGGTTCACATGCCCGTGGGCCGCGATGGAGAACATGGCGATGTGGGCGGGGCGTGAGGTAGTCATGATCGGACCTTAGGCGAGACGAGACGTCTCGTGCAAGGCAATTACCGCAACACCCGGTGGAGCCCCAGTCACTGCTCCGGACCCACCTCCCCGACGAGCGCACGCGACTCGCGACCGCGACCACGTACGCGACCGTCACCTCTGGTACCGGGCCAGCACCAGGTTCCCGTCCTCCACAAGCCGCCGACGCAACTCCCCCAACCCGAACGCCCCGCTGTAGTACTCCTGAAGCGCGGGAGTCGCCACCTTGTCCTTCCACTCCGCATACCCCCGCACGGTCTGCGCAGGCGCCGACCGCAGCCGCCCGGCGAGCGCGGTACCGGTCGCCCAGCCGTTCTCGGCGGTGCGCAGCGCCGGATCCCGCAGGGCCTCGGCACCGGTCGGCAGCATCCAGTCCCCCAGGGCGAGCCGCACCATGTTGGGCGGCCGGAGCAGGAAGTCGATGAACGCGGCGGCCTCCTTCTTGTGCGGACTGTCCTTGGCGACGGACAACGTCTGCGGACTCACCCCCTGAGTGAGCCCGTCCGCCCCGGCGGGCGCGGGCAGCACCTGCCAGCCGAAGCCCTTCGGCGCCTGCTGCACGATCTGCTGCCGGTAGGAGAACCCGAGCGGAACCATCGCGTACTTGCCGCCGAAGAAGCCGGGAAGGGTGTCCGAGCCGCCGCTGCCGAGCGTGGAACCCGACGCGCTGCCATCGGTGTTGACCTGGTCGTGGATGGTGCGCGGCACCACCGCGTCGGACTCGTCGAACCGGATCCGCACCTTGCCGTCGGCGCCGCGGTGGAACAGCTGTCCACCGGTCGAGAGCGACAGGTTGAGGGTGGCCGAGACGGGCTCCTTGAGCGGCCAGGCCACACCGTACTTCCCGTCCCCGCCGCTCAGTTCGTCGGTGATCCTCCTGAACTCGGCCCAGCTCCAGGGCTTCTCAGGCGTGGGGATGCGTACGCCGGACTCCTTGAGCCACTTGGCGTTGGCGATCAGGACGCGGGGTTCCTGGAGGAACGGCACGCCGTAGACGCCGTCCCCGAAGGTCGTCGTCTCCCAGCTCCGCCGCGGGATGTCGGCCGTGAGCCGCTCGGACAGCAGGCCGCGCAGATCCGCGAGGTACCCGCCGTACGCGAAGTCCGCCAGGTCGTCCGAGGCGTCGTGGATGATGTCCGGCGCCTCCCCGCCCTCGAAGGACGTGAGCAGCTGGTCGTGGACACTGTCCCAGGAGCCCTGTACGTACTCGACCTTGACGTCCGGATGCGCGGCGTTCCACTCCCGCACCAGTTCCTTGTTGACGTCGACGGACTCCTCCTGCCAGGCCAGGGACTGGAACCGGAGCGTGATCCGGCCGTCCTCGGAGCCGTCCCCGTCGCCGGAACAGCCGGAGCCCGCGGCGAGCAGCATGCCCGCGAACAGCACGGTGAGCCATCTCGTGCGCATACGCATCAGCTCTTCACCGCCCCGGCGAGCATTCCGCCCGTGATCCGTTTCTGAATGAGCGCGAAGACGACGAGCGACGGGATGGTCGCCAGGAACGCGGCCGCGGCGAGCGGGCCGAGGTCCGCCACGCCCTCGGCGCCGAGGAAGTGGGTGAGGACGACGGGCAAGGTCTGTTTCTCCGGGGTCTTGAGCAGCACCAGCGCGAAGAAGAACTCGTTCCACGCGCTGATGAACGCGAACAGTGCCGTGGCCACGATGCCCGGCGCGAGGAGCGGCGCGGTGATCGAGACCAGCGTCCGCACCTTGCCGGCGCCGTCCACCGCCGCGGCCTCCTCCATCTCGGCAGGGACCGCCCGTACGTACCCCACCAGCATCCACAGCGCGAACGGCAGTGCCCACACCACGTAGACCATGATCAGACCGGCTACGGAGTCGATCAGCCGCAGGTTCTTCAGGACCAGGAACAGCGGAATGATCACCAGTACGAACGGGAACGCCTGGCTGACCACCACCCAGCCGGTCGCCGCCTTCGCGAGCCGGGTGCGGTGCCGGGCCATGACGTACGCCAACGGGGTGGCGATCAGTACGGCGATCACCGCCGCGCCGAGCGCCGCGACCAGGGAGTTCAGCGCCGCGTCCAGCAGCGGCTGTTCGTCGAAGGCCTGCCGGAAGTTGTCGAGGGTCGGGTTCCGGGGGAGCCAGGTCGGATGGAGGCTGCCCAGCTCGCGCGGCGGTTTGAAGGCCGTGGAGATCAGCCACAGGAACGGGAAGGCGAGGAAGACCAGATACGCGAGAAGGGCCGCGTACTGGCCCGTGCGGGCCCCTTTGCTCGTCCTCATGCGTCCGCGCCTCCCCTCAGCCGGCCGACCAGGTGGAAGGCGAGGATCACCGAGATCACCGCGACCATCACGCATCCCATCGCCGCCGCGTAGCCGAACTGCCCGTAGCGGAAGGCCTCTTCGTAGGCGAACAGCATCGGCAGCCGGGTACGGCCGCCGGGGCCGCCGTTGGTCAGCACGTAGACCAGGGCGAACGAGTTGAAGTTCCAGATGAAGTTGAGCGCGGTGACGGCGAGCGCGACCGGCTTCAGGGCGGGCCAGGTGACCGTGCGGAAGCGCCGCCAGGCGCCGGCGCCGTCCATGGCGGCCGCCTCGTGCAGTTCGCGCGGGGTGTTCTGCAGTCCGGCGAGCAGGGCGACCGTCGTCTGGGGCATGCCCGCCCAGACACCGACGACGATCACCGCGGGCAGCGCGGTCGCGAGGCCCGAGAGCCAGTCCCGCCCGTCGCCCAGACCCAGGTCGCGGATCGTCTCGTTGAGGATGCCCGCGTCCGGGTTGTAGACGAGCCGCCACATGATGCCGACCACCACCTCGGGCATCGCCCACGGGATGATCGCGAGCGCCCGCGCCAGCCAGCGCAGCCGCAACTCCTCGTTGAGCAGCAGGGCGAGCCCCAGTGCGAGCAGGAACTGCGGGACGGTCACGCCCACCGCCCACAGCAGGCCGATCCGGAACGAGTCCCAGAACAGTGTGTCGTGCAGCAGATCCTGGAAATTGAGGGTGCCGATCCACTGCGTGGGCTCGGTCCGGCCCGACTGCGAGTCGGTGAACGCCAGGGCGATGCCGTAGAGGAGCGGGCCGACGCTGAGGACCAGGATCGGAATGAGCGCGGGCAGCACCAGGAACCAGGCGCCGTGGTCGACGGGGCGGCCCGGCCCGCCGCCCTTCGACGTGGGCTTCGTTGACCGCTTCCTCACGGTCGCCAATGTCACGGATTCGGCTCCTCTGAGCAGTTTGTGTCAGTCTGGCCGTCCCGGTGGCCCCCGTCATCGTGCTGACCCGTCGACATGGCGTCAAGACAGCGCGCACGCCGCGCTGAACGCTCCCACCAGTGCGAATGTGACACCGGCCGACGTATGGCGTGATCTCGGCGTCTCTGGGCCGAGGCAGAATGTCGTGTGATGCCATGGGAGAGAACTGCGGGAGCCGAGGGCTTCACGGGAGGCGAGTGATGGACGAGGCACAGGCGCGGGACGTACTCGCCGAGGCGAAAATCGGCCGGGACGGCCGGGGCGGCCGGGACGCGGTGCTGCTCGCCCTGGGCGAGAACGCCGTCTTCGCCACCGGGGACCTGGTGGTCAAGGTGGGCCGCGACGCCGAACTCCTCGACCGGGCGCGGCGGGAGCTGGCCGTCGCGCTCTGGCTCGCCGAGGCGGGCGTCCCCGCGGTACGGCCCGCCGAGCCCGAGGCCCGGTTCGTGGCCGGTCACCCGGTGACGCTGTGGCACCGGCTTCCCGACCCCGTACGCCCGGCCGAACCGCGCGATCTGGCCGGCCTGCTGAGGGTGGTGCACGCCCTGCACGCCCCCGCCTTCACGCTGCCGCGCCGTGAACTGCTGGGCGGGGTGGAGCGGTGGCTGCGGCTCGCGGGTGACGTGATCGACCCGGCGGACGCGGACTTCCTGCGGGACCGGCGTGACGGCTTCGCCAAGGCCGCCGCCGCGCTCACACCGCGGTTGCCGCCGGGCCCGATCCACGGCGACGCGCTGCCCCGCAACGTGCATGTCGGCCCCGAAGGCCCGGTCCTGGTCGACCTGGAGACGTTCTCCGCCGACCTGCGCGAGCACGACCTGGTCGTGATGGCCCTGTCCCGCGACCGGTACGGGCTGCCCGCCGAGGCATACGACTCGTTCACGGGCACGTACGGCTGGGACGTGCGCGAGTGGGAGGGCTGCGGGGTGCTGCGCGGCGCGCGCGAGACGGCCAGTTGCGCCTGGGTCGCCCAGCACGCGCCGAGCAACCCGAAGGCGCTGGCGGAGTTCGAACGCCGGGTGGCCTCACTGCGGGACGGCGACGAAACGGTCCGCTGGTACCCGTTCTGAGCGCCCGGCCCGCGTTGTGGGGCGCCTCATCCCCCGCCGCGGATCGTCCCGGCCGCCCGGTGCAGTTCGGTGAGCACCGTGCGTACGGGCCTGCGCTCGGGGCCGCGCATCGAGCGCGTCGCGAGGCCCGCCGCGGTCTGACGCCGGCGCGGAGGCGGCCGGCAGCTCGGCTCGGACCCGCTCAGACCCGTTCGTCCGCCAGGTCCCGCACCGGCCAGGTCCCGTCCACCACGGCTTCGGCGTCCCCCTTGCGACGCAGGAAGCTCTGGAAGTCGGCCGCCCATTGCGCGTACCACTCGATCTGACGGTGGTGCAGCTGCGCCGGGCCGAGGGCGGCCACCTTGGGGTGGCGGACGGCTATCGCGGTGGCCAGGCGGGCCGCGGCCAGGGCGTCCGCCGAGGCGTCGTGGGCGGTGCCGAGCAGAACGCCGTACTCCGCGCAGACCGCTTCGAGATTCCGCTTGCCGCGGCGGTAGCGGTCCACGGAGCGGTCGATCGTGTACGGGTCGATGACCGGCGCGGGGTCGGCGCCGCCGAGCCGCTCACGCAGTGACGGCAGCCCGTACCGCCGTAGTTCGGCGGTGAGCAGGGTCAGGTCGAAGGCGGCGTTGTACGCCACGACCGGGACGCCCGTCTGCCAGTACGAGACGAGTACCGAGGCGATCGCGTCGGCCACCTGGTCGGCGGGCCTGCCCTCGGCCGCCGCCCTTTCGTTGCTGATCCCGTGCACCGCGACCGCGTCCGCCGGGATCTCGACGCCCGGGTCCGCGAGCCACTCGCGGTGCCCGGCCGGCTCCCCGTCCCGGACCTCTATCACCGCCCCGGTGACGATGCGCGCCTCGCGCGGATCGGTCCCGGTCGTTTCCAAGTCGAAGCCGATCAGCAACTCCCCGTGCCAGCCCATGCCGGCCCCCTTCATCGTGGTGCGTTCCCCCAGTGACCTCCACAATCGCATGGGCCACTGACAATCCGAGGACCGCGTTCCGCTTACCGGCCCCGGTCCGGTCCGGTCCGGTCGGGGAACGGCTCCCGGGGCCGGGCCGACCTGTCAGGAGCCGAGGATCCGTCGGGACCAGAGGGGTCTGTCAGGACACCGGCCGCGAGTCCGCCCAGGCCATCTCGAACTCCTCGCGATACGTTCCGAAAAGTCCTTCTTCGTCCGCCTCGTCCGGCTTCAGTACCCGGCTCCCGCCCCGCAGCACGAGCACGGGCGCCTCCATGCCGCGCGTCCGGCGCAGATACGACTGGACGACCGCCACGCCGTCCGAGCCGTCCCCGTCGACGAGGTACGCCGTGAAGCGGGGCGTCTCGTCGTAGACCTGGATCTCGAAGGCATCGGGGTCGCGCAGCCGGGCTCTGACCCGGCGCATGTGCAGGATGTTCATCTCGACGGAACGACTCAACTCGCCGCGCTTGATGCCCAGTTCACGTTCTCTTCGCTTGACCGCGCTGGACGCGGGGTTCAGGAACAGCAGCCGCGCCCGGCAGCCGGACTCGGCCAGCCGCACGAGCCGTCGTCCCGAGAAGTTCTGCACGAGGAGGTTCAGGCCGATACCGATCACGTCGAGGCGGCGGGCCCCGCCGAAGAGGTTCTCGGCGGGGAACTGCCGCAGCAGCCGCACCCGGTCCGAGTGCACGCCCACCACGTCCGCGTACCGGTCGCCGACCAGGTTCTCGACTGCGTCGACGGGCAGCCGGCGGGCGGACGGTACGTCGCTGCCGGCGCCGAGGATCTCCAGGAGCTTCGCGGAGGCGCGCTCGGCCTGGGCCAGGACGGCCTCGGACAGGGCCCTGTTCCGCGAGACGACGTTGCGGGTGACTTCCAGTTCGTCCAGAGCGAGTTCGACGTCCCGGCGCTCGTCGAAGTACGGCTCGAAGCACGGCCAGTGCTGCACCATCAGCTCGCGCAGCTGCGGCAACGTGAGGAAGCTCAGGACGTTGTCGTCGGCCGGGTCGAGCAGGTAGCCCTTGCGCCGGCTGACTTCCCGGACGGCGACAGCGCGCTGGACCCACTCCTGGCCGGCGGGTCCGGCGGCGGCGACCACCCAGTCGTCCTCGCCGTGCACGGGTTCGTAGATCGGGCGCAGAACAGCGGCCACGACCGCGCGCAGCCGCTGTTCGACCAGGTTCAGCCAGATGTAGGCACGCCCGGCTCGCTGGGCGCGCGTACGCACCTCACGCCAGGCGTCGGCGCCCCAGTCCAGCTCCGCGCCGATCTCCATCGGACGGGCGAGGGACACCGATCCGGGTGGGGCGTCTGCGGTGCTCCCCTCGTGACCACCGTCACCAGGGGGCAACTCCAGCCCTCCGGACCCCACCCGCACACCGCCTTCCGCTCCCCCGAGCACTCCCCCAGCCAACGATCAAGGAAGGGTACTCCGGGAGCGGCGGGCGGTGCAGCCGGATGGACAGGTCGTTTCTCAACTACCGTTTTGCTCTTGGCCGTTCTGATCGGCCAGCTCCGGCGGAGTGAGCGGATTCATAGCGGTGACGTCACGCGGGGCGATCGAGAAGCCCTGCCAGTGCACCGGCATGGGCTGCTGGTCCTCGTCCCGGGCGACATGGTGGAAACCAACGTTCACCCAGGCCACGGGGTGCGTGAGGGTCTGTCCGTTGATCCACTTGTCGACGGACTTGCCGCCTCCGGCACCGCAGTTGCGGATGTTGTTGCTGGCGAACTGTTCACACTTCTTGTACTGGGTGAAATAGACGTCGTGCTTGGTGAAGCTGCGGCCCGGATACTTGGAGCTGGCGCCCGGGACGAACTCGTACGAACGGGCGTGCTCGTCCTTGTTCTTTCCGGCCGTGCTGACGACGCGCCACCAGCGCATGTTCTTGGCGTCGCCCGCGAGTTCCTTGGTGACCTTCGTGCGGGTGGTCTTGTTGCTCGGGGCCTGGGCGCCCTGGGCCGGCGGGCTGACCTTGGAGTCGTACTGCTCGACCTTGCTCTTGGAGCTGCCGTCGAGGCCGAAGTTGAGCCGCCAGAAGACGTTGTGGCTGTGGCTGGTGGCGTACGACTTGGCGCCCTTGCCGATCGGCCAGCCGCGGCCGTCGCCGGCGTCGTAGTCACCGGGCGAAAGGCTGCCGGTGGCGCCGACGTTCATGTTGACCGTGCCGTCGTCCTGAAAGCGCCACTCGGTCATGTACTCGTACCAGCCGACCTGGTTGACGGTGTACACGAGCAGGTCCTTGCCCTGCTCCTGGAAGACCTTGCCCGCCGTGTCACCCTGCATGCGGTAGGCGTGGCCGCGCGAGCGGGTGGTGGTGCACAGGCCCTTGACGTCCGGGTGCTCCGGGTCCCAGGCGTCCGGGACCTTGACGGTCTTGATGGTGCCGCCGGGGCACTCGCCGGGAGCCATCTCCATGAGGCCCTGCCCGAAGCCGAAGCCCGTGAGGTCGTCGTACTCGACCGAGCCGTCGTCGTAGGGGACGTGGATCTGGGCGAGCTTCGCACTCGTCAGGACCCGTATCGGCTTGGTCTCGCCCTTGGGCTGGTACGAGACGTTCTCCAGGACGAGCCCGGCCTCGCTCTCGTAGTGCCAGCACATCGTCCAGGTGGTGCCGGTGGAGAGCTTCTGCTCGATCTTGTACGCCGCGCTGCATTCGGCGGCCGCCGCGGGCGCGGCCTTGGTCTGGGCGGCGGTCTGCGCGACGGCCGGTCCCGCGGCCGTCGCGGCGCCGACGGTCAGGGCGGCCACCGAGAGGCCCACCGCCGCCCGTCTGGGGGCACGGCTGATTCCCCGCGGCCGGAGACCGCTGAGCAATTGCGTTATGCGCATGAAGAAATGACTCCCTTGCACAAGCAGGAAAGTGGGAAAGGTGAAGTGAGGTCGTTGAGCCAATGAGTCGAGTCGATGAGTCGAGCCCATGAACGGAGGCCGGTGGACCGTAGAAACTCAGCCGATCTTGGCGACCTTGCGGGCACTGAGGTCGATCACCAGGTCACGGCTGTCGATCCAGGGCCCGTTCTTGACCTTCGCGAAGAGCCGCAGGCAGCGATGCTTGCCACAGTCGCTGACGGCGGCCGGCGTTCCGGTGGTCGCGCGGAAAACCATGCTGTTGAGCAGCAACTGGTCAGGAGTGGTCAGCTCTTTGCCCGTCGCGTCCTTGTAGTCGGCCTTCAGGCCGGCGCCCAGCGGGTCGGCGATCAGGAGCTGCGTGGCCTCGACGGTCTCGGCGCGGCTGAGCGGCGGCTGAACGCCGTGCTGGGTGTCGGTCGCCTCGACCTTGCCGGTGTCGAGGTTCACGGTCCTGGTGACGAGCGCGTCGTCCTTGTAGTCGTAGAACGACACGTCGGCGCGGCGCGGCGCGTTCGGGTCGTCCAGTTCGTTCAGCTCGGGCTCGGCGAGGTCGACGGTGATCCGCTGCGGCCCCTTGTCGCCCTCGACGTTCTCACCGGAGCGGAAGAGCTGACGGTCGAGGGCGAGCTTCTCGACGCGCTCGGTCTCGTCGTCGGTGAGCGGGTCGCGTCCCTTGCCCGTGTCGCCCTCGGCCGGGGCCTCCTCGACGACGCCGGGCTGTACGGCGGCCTTCCCCTGTCCCCCGGCCTGCCCTGCCTGGCCCGCCTGCTGGGCGGTCTGCTCGGTGCCCTGGCCCCCGGAGTCGTCCGCGCCCGCCGAGCCCGGCAGGGTGATTCCGATCATCACGGCGGTCCCCGCGACCGCTATGGCCGCACCCGCCACCACTTTGCCCAGATGGCGGTGCACTATTGTGCGCACATTTCCCCCTACTTCCCCTGCATCTCTAGGAGTCGCTCGAGTCCCACTGGTTCGGCATACCGCGTATGCACTGGTCGACCGGTAAGAGGGAGGTAAGTCCTAGGTGGTTCCATCAGTTTCGGGGACACTCGGGCGGGAGTCGCCCTCTACGGCGTCGCACAACTGGAAGAGTTGCATCCATGCAGGTCTGGCCTGGACAGGCGTACCCACTCGGTGCCACGTACGACGGCGCCGGCACGAATTTCGCGGTCTTCTCGGAGGCCGCGGACCGGATCGAGCTGTGTCTTCTCCACGACGACGGCTCGGAGACCGCGGCAGAGCTGCGTGAGACCGACGCGTTCGTACGGCACGCGTACCTCCCCGGCATCATGCCGGGCCAGCGGTACGGCTTCCGCGCGCACGGTCCGTACGAGCCGGAGCGGGGGCAGCGCTGCAACTCCGCGAAGCTGCTGCTCGACCCCTACGCGAAGGCCATAAGCGGCAGCATCGAATGGGGCGAGGAGGTGTACGGCTACCACTTCAAGTCACCGGGCAGGCGCAACGACCTGGACTCGGCGCCCCACACGATGAGCTCCGTGGTGGTGAACCCGTACTTCGACTGGGGCGACGACCGGCTCCCGCGCACCGAGTACCACCGCACCGTGCTCTACGAGGCCCATGTGAAGGGCTTGACGATGCGGCACCCGGGGCTGCCCGACGAGCTGCGCGGCACGTACGCGGCGCTCGCCCATCCGGCCGTCATCGAACACCTGACCAAACTGGGCGTCACGGCACTGGAGCTGATGCCCGTTCACCAGTTCGTGAACGACCACCGTCTGGTCGACATGGGCCTCAACAACTACTGGGGCTACAACACGATCGGGTTCTTCGCCCCCCACAACGCGTACGCGTCCTGGGGCGACCGCGGCCAGCAGGTCCTGGAGTTCAAGTCGGCCGTCCGGGCACTGCACGAGGCCGGCATCGAGGTCATCCTCGACGTGGTCTACAACCACACCGCCGAGGGCAACCACCTGGGGCCGACGCTGTCCTTCAAGGGGCTCGACAACGCCTCGTACTACCGGCTGACGGACGATCCCCGCTACTACATGGACACCACCGGCACGGGCAACTCCCTGCTCATGCGCTCCCCGCACGTGCTCCAGATGATCATGGACTCGCTGCGGTACTGGGTCACGGAGATGCACGTCGACGGGTTCCGCTTCGATCTGGCGGCGACCCTGGCCCGGCAGTTCCACGAGGTGGACCGGCTGTCGTCGTTCTTCGACCTGGTGCAGCAGGACCCGGTCGTCTCCCAGGTGAAGCTGATCGCCGAGCCCTGGGACGTCGGCGAGGGCGGTTACCAGGTGGGCAACTTCCCGCCGCTGTGGACCGAGTGGAACGGAAAGTACCGCGACACCGTACGGGACATGTGGCGGGGCGAGCCGCAGACGCTCGCGGAGTTCGCGTCCCGGCTGACCGGCTCCTCGGACCTCTACCAGGACGACGGGCGGCGCCCGCTGGCCTCCATCAACTTCGTCACCTGCCACGACGGGTTCACGATGCACGACCTGGTGTCGTACAACGAGAAGCACAACGACGCGAACGGTGAGGACAACCGCGACGGCGAGAGCCACAACCGGTCGTGGAACTGCGGGGCCGAGGGCGACACCGACGACCCGGAGGTCCTGGAGCTGCGGGCCCGGCAGATGCGCAACTTCACCGCGACCCTGCTGCTCTCGCAGGGCGTGCCGATGCTCAGTCACGGCGACGAGTTCGCACGTAGCCAGAGCGGCAACAACAACGCGTACTGCCAGGACACGGAGCTGTCCTGGGTGCCGTGGCCCGAGGACGGCAGCGAACTGCTGGAGTTCACACGCGCGATGGTGTGGCTGCGGCGCGAGCATCCGGTGTTCCGGCGGCGCCGGTTCTTCCACGGGCGGCCCGTGGAGGGCACCCACGACGAGCTGTCGGACATCGCCTGGTTCACGCCGGCCGGCGAGGAGATGATCCAGGACGACTGGGACTCCACGCAGGCGCGGGCGCTGTCGGTGTTCCTCAACGGCAACGCCATCTCGGAGCCGGGCCCGCGCGGTGAACGGATCAGCGACGACTCGTTCCTGATGCTGTTCAACGCCTCGCCGAAAACGCTGGACTTCGTGGTGCCGGTCGACCACGGACGGCAGTGGCAGGTGATCGTGGACACCGGCCGGCCCGGCGGCGTGGAGCCCGGCACAGGAGCAAAGGTCCAGGCGGGCGACAGCCTCTCCATGGTGGACCGAAGCATGATGGTCCTCCAGCGCCCGGCCTAGCCGGCCCGACAAGGCCTATGGTTCCCCGCGCCCCCCTCCAAGGGGGCGCGGGGAACTGCGCGCCCCGCGGGGCGAGTGCGTGTCGGATGACACGAAACGCCCCCAGCCGGGTACGTAAGGTGCCATGACACCTGAGCACCCGGGCCCGGTGGCCCAAGCCGCTCCGACCGCCACGTACCGCCTCCAACTCCAGCCGGAGTTCCCCTTCAGCTCGGCCGCGCGGGCCGTCCCGTACCTGGCCGGGCTCGGCGTCTCACATCTGCACCTGTCACCCGTCCTGGAGGCCGTACCGGGCTCGGGCCACGGCTACGACGTGGTCGATCCCGCGCGCGTACGCGACGAACTCGGCGGCGAGGAAGGCCTGCGCTCCCTGTCCCGCACCGCGCGCGAGCACGGCCTCGGGCTCGTGGTGGACATCGTGCCGAACCACATGGCGATGGCTCCCCGGCACAACCGCCCCCTGTGGGAGGTGCTGCGCGAGGGCCCCGACTCGCCGTACGCGCGCTGGTTCGACATCGACTGGCAGGCCCAGGGCGGGCGTGTGCTGCTGCCGGTGCTCGGACAGCCGGTGGGCGCGGAGACGGGCGACCTGGTGGTCGACGGGGACGTCCTGCGCTACCACGAGCACGCGTTCCCGTTGCGGGCCGGCACCGAGACGCTGGCACTGCCCGCTCTGCTGGACGCGCAGTGGTACCGCCTGGCCTGGTGGCGGCTGGCCCGTACCGAGCTGAACTACCGGCGGTTCTTCAGCATCTCGGAGCTGATCGGGGTGCGCGTCGAGGACCCGGAGGTGTTCACGGCCACCCACGCCAAGATTTTGGAGCTGCTGGACGAGGGGGTCGTCGACGGACTGCGGATCGACCACCCGGACGGCCTCGCCGACCCGGACGCGTATCTGCGCCGTCTGAACGAGGCGACGAGCGGGCGCTGGACGGTGGTGGAGAAGATCCTCGCGGACGGCGAGCAGCTGCCCGCCGCCTGGCCGGTCGCGGGCACCACCGGCTATGACGCGCTGCGGCACGTGGACGGCGTCTTCACGGACCCGGCGGGCTTCGGGGAACTCCTCGGCCTGTACCGGCGGTTCGCGGCTCCCCAGGCCGACCGCGGAGGTGTCTGGGAGGCGACCGTGCGGCGGGCCGCGTACAAGGTGATCCACCACGAACTGGCCGCCGAGGTCGGCCGGCTCACGCGCGAGGCGGACCGGCTGTGCCGCACGTCCGAGGACCCCGCGCTGCGCGACCGCGCCCCCTGGGCCCTGCGCACCGCCCTGCGGGAGCTCCTCGTCCGCCTGGAGGTCTACCGGCCGTACACCTCCGGGGACGCCGCGTCGGTCGTCACCGAGGAGGCCGCGGACGAGGCGAAGCAGGCCTTCAAGGTGCCCGAGGAGGCCCACGCCGTCGATCTCGTGCGCGACCTGGTGCTGGGCCGCGCCGGCGAGGGTCCCGAGTACGCGGCGTTCCGGGCCCGCTTCGCCCAGACCGCGTCGGCGCTGCGGGCCAAGTCCGTGGAGGACACCGCGTTCTACCGGTACGTTCCGCTGCTGTCGGCGACCGAGGTGGGCGGCGAGCCGGGGTCGCCCGCGGTGTCCCCGGAGGTCTTCCACGCGTACTGCGCGCGCGTGCAGCGCGACTGGCCCGCGACCGGCACCGTACTGTCCACGCACGACACGAAGCGCAGCGCCGACGTGCGGGCCGCGATCTCCGTACTCACCCAGGCCCCCTCGCGCTGGGCCGATCTGCTCGCCGAGGTGACCGGGCGGACTGCCGCCGAAGGCGTGGGCGCGCCGGACCCGCAGGTGGCCTGGGCCGCGTGGCAGACCGCCGTCGGGCTCGGTCCCGCGGCCGGGGAACGGCTGCGGGACGCACTTCTGAAGCACATCCGGGAGGCGGGCCTCGCCACGGCGTGGACCGAGCAGGATCCCGCGTACGAGGACGCCGTGGCGGCGTTCCTCAAGGCGGGCCCGTGCGGGGCGCCCGGCCGGCGTGTCTCCGAGTTCAGGAGGTCGCTGGAGCCGTACGTGCGGGCGAACGTCCTCGGGGCCGCGCTGGTCCATCTGACGATGCCGGGCGTGCCGGACCTCTACCAGGGCACGGAGTCCGAGTACCGGGCCCTGGTGGACCCGGACAACCGGCAGCCGGTGTCCTTCCCGCCGGGGGTTCCTTCGGGGGGCTCTCCGGGGGGCGCTTCGGAGGTCCCTTCGGGGGGCTTGGGCGGCCTGTCCGCCGAGAAGGCCACGCTCACGAAGGCCGCCCTGCGGCTGCGTCGGCGGCGCCCGGTGGTCTTCGGCGAGTCCGCCGCCTACGAGCCGCTGCCCGCGCGGGGGCAGGGGGCGGCGCACTGTCTGGCGTTCACGCGCTCCGGAGAGGTGATCACGGCCGTCACCCGGCTGTCGCTGCGTCTGGAGGAGGAGGGCGGCTGGCGCGACACGGAGCTGTCGCTGCCCGAGGGGCGATGGGCCGACCTGCTCGCCCCTGGACAGGAATTCACCGGGCACGCACGCGTGGAGGCGCTTTTCGGTCGGTTGCCCGTGGCGCTGCTGGAACGGGTGTGAGGCGGCTCAGCGCCGGGCGCCGACGGGCGGCGCCGGAGCGCCCACGCCTGCCGCGTCCGCTGTCCCGAGTGAATCGGCGACCCGGTCACCGCTGAGTGCTGCTGGGCGCTCCCCCGAGGCGCCCCCGCAGATACTTGACAGTTCATCCAGCCCGTGGAGTACTGCGGATTGCGACGTCGGGCGGACTAAGTCGGGGGTGAGTCTCCTGCCGGAGCTGCGCTACCCCACTGTCACCGAACTCGTCCGCGCCGCCCGGGCTCTGGCCGCCCACCGGCCGGGCCTGTGCTCTCTCAGACAGATCGGCGCCTCGCGCGCCGGCCGGCCCCTGCACCTGTTGTCCGTGGGCCACGCCGAGCGCTCGGTGCTGGTCGTCGCGGGCGCCCACGCCAACGAGCCCACCGGCGGCGCCACCCTGCTGGCACTGGCCGAACGGGTCCTGTACGAGCGGTCGCTGCGGGGCGACACCTCCTGGCACTTCCTGCTGTGCGCGGACCCGGACGGCGCCCGCCTCCATGTGACACCGGCGCCGCGCACTCTGCTCGACTACCACCTCGGCTTCTTCCGCCCCGCCGGGCCCGAGCAGCCCGAGTGGTCGCCTGCCGTGCTGCCGCCCGACCGGCTGCCGTCCGAGACCCTCGCCCTCATCCGGGTCATCGACGAGCTGCGCCCCTACCTCCAGGTGACGCTCCACGCCACCGACCTGGGCGGCAGCTGGGTGCAGCTCACGAAGGACATCCCGGGCCTCGCCGAGCCGTTCGCCAAGTCGGCGGCGGAACTGAACATCCCGGTCGAGACGGGCGCCTCGGACGCCGCCGGCTGGCCGGCCTCCGGGCCCGGGGTCCATGTGATGCCCCCGCCCGGCTCGGAGCTGGCGTACCCGAGCATGCCGGACGACGCCCGGCAGAGCACCTGGTACCGCGCCCACCTGTACGGCGGGCTGACCGCGGTCGTCGAGGTGCCGATGTGGGCGAGCGACCTGGTGGACGATCCCGCGCCGCACCCCGCTCCGGCGGCGGCGATGCGGCGCCTGGCCCACCGGCTCCTTCAGGACGGGCAGCAGGTCGAGACCATCCTCACCGAGGCACTGCCGCGTCTCCCCGGGCCCGAGGGGCCGCTGCTGCGCGCCGCCAAGTGGGCGCTGGAGCTGATCCCCGGGCTGGCCGGCGACTGGGGCCGGCCGCCGCCCCCGGGCACCACGATGGCGCACGTGGGCAGCGTGGACGCGTTCGGCCGCCGGCTCCCGCTGCGGGCCGCGGCGATGCTCCTGCGGGTCCTGCGGGAGGCCGACGACCGGACGGCGCCCCGCCTGGAGCACCTGGTCGTGTCCTGGAGCGAGGCCTTCACCGAACGCTTCCGGGCGCGCTGGGTGCCGCTGGAGCACCAGGTCGAGCACCAGAGCCGCACGGTGGTGGC
Source organism: Streptomyces sp. NPDC048484 (assembly GCF_040651415.1). NCBI lineage: Bacteria > Bacillati > Actinomycetota > Actinomycetes > Kitasatosporales > Streptomycetaceae > Streptomyces > Streptomyces sp. NPDC048484. Next base: position 154,056 of record NZ_JBEZJY010000018.1, on the reverse strand, counting down.
CGCGGCACGGCGCGCCCGGGACCGGTCGGTGTGAGGCCCTTGAGGAACCGGCCCTCGCCGGCCCACACGGGCCCACACCGGTAGGTCCGGTCGGTCCGGTCCGTGCGGTCAGTCCGTCCGGTCAGTTCGGTCCGTGCGGCAGCGCGAACACCGCCCCCGTCCGCGCCGCCATCAGACAGGAGTTGGCGAACGTCTCCTTGTACGTGATCGCGTGGCCGCCCCATTCACCGCGCGCGGCGGCGGACACCGGCGCGTAGACCATCGGACAGAAGGTGTCCTTGAGCGGGATCCGGTCGACCTCACCGCGCGCGGCACGGAGTTCCCCGCAGGCCCGTACCGCCTGCTCGTGCCCCTGGGGCGGGTCGCAGAGCAGGAGCGTGCCACGGGTGGCGCCGGAGCCGCCGTCGCCCCGCGTGACCGACACGTAGAGCCAGTCGCCCTGGATCGACTCCGGGAGCGCCTGCGCCCGGGCCGGCACCGGCCCCGCCACGAGGAGTGCGCAGGCGGCCAGCAGACAGGCCCGTACCGCCACGGTCGCTTTCTGGTAGTTCGTCATTACCTGTTCATCGGCACACGAACCCCTCGGGCCCACCCCGACTCACTCGAACGGCACTTCGGCCCTCGTCGGAGGCGTGCCGACCGGACGCACCCCGGGATCCCGTGCGGGGCCCCGGTGCCGGGCCAGGTCGAACGCGGCGAGCACCACCCGCGCCTGGTACTCGGCCTGCCGCACCACCGGGATCCAGCGGGCCTCGTGGCCGTCGTGGTAATCCGCGCACCACATGTCGATGAGCCGGTCGAGGTCCGCCGTCGCGTCGTACGGGTCCTGTCCGGCCGCGGTTACCAGCTGGTGCAGCAGCCCCGCCGTGCGCAGCGCGATCCGGCGGGCGGAGATGCGCAGCGCGGTCAGCCGGGCCGTGGTGAGCGGCGGCAGCGTGCGGGCGTCGGTGTCGGCGTTCGCGGCCGGGCCGGTGTCGGGGTCCCAGGAGTCGGCGAGGCCCGGGCCGACCAGTACGTAGTCGTCGACGGGCGCGAGGAGCCGGTCCACGTCACCGGCCGCGCCCAGGTACGGGCGGATCCGGGCCAGCAGCCCCTCCAGCAGGGCCGCGTCCCGGCGCAGGATGCGAGTGACCTCCCTCAGCGCGTCCTCGGTGCCGACGGGTGTCGAGGGATCCTGCACGGCCGCCACGCCCCACATGGGTGCCTCGACGACCGCGGTCACTGTGCCGTACGGGTGCGGATGGAACCAGGTGGACTCGACCGCCGCCTCCGTGATGGCCGCGGTCAGGCCGCCTCGGCGCGGGCGCGGAGGCGGGGGCGGGATCCGGAAGACCGCCGGTCCCAGGGTGGGCCAGTACAGCGTGTCGTACGGCCCGAGTTCGAGCGGGATGTCCAGCCGGGTCGCGATGCGCGCCAGACGGGGCGCCATACCGGGCAGGTCGTGGGTGAGCTCGACGAAGCCGCCGCCCACGTCGACGCCGTGCAGGGAGCACTGGAGGAAGGGCCGCAGCTCGTCCTGGAGGGCGAGCAGGGCGCGGGTCTCCGGCAGGGCGGCCCCGGCCGCTCCGTCGGGCAGCCATTCCGGCTGCTCCATGAAGCCGGGACGGAAGAAGTTCCGGAAGTGGTGGCCGAGTGTGTACGGACCCGACAGCCAGCCCTCGTTGCGGCGTGAGCCGTCGGGGTCCAGGCACAGCAGCAGGTTCCAGGTCACGTCGGCGCCGTCGCACAGCCGGGGGTCGGCCAGTACCCGTTCGGCCAGCCGCAGGACGGTGGCGCCGCCGACCGGCTCGTTGGCGTGCGGGCCCGCGACGACGAGGACCTGTCGGCTGCCGTGTCCGACGGACAGGAGCCGCAGCGGAAGTCCGGCCCGGGAGGTGCCCACTCGGCGCAGTCGGGCGTCCCGAGGGTGGCGGTCCACGAGCGCGGCCGCCCGGACGCCCAGTTCGTCGACGGACAGGTAGCGGAGGAGTGGCGGCAGGGTCTTACCTCCGCGACGAGTGACCCTCAGCCCACTTGAAGCGGCCATCGGTTCACTTGGTGTGCATGGTGTAGCACAGTGAGTCACGATCAGGGAGGTACGTCAACACCGGTGCGGCGAACACTGCCTGTCACGGCCCTAGTCCGCCGCGAGCCGGAACGTCATCCGGCCGAAGCTGACCTGGTCGCCGACCTGGACGACGGCGGCGCTGATCACCCGGCGTCCGTTCACGGAGGTGCCGTTGGTCGAGCCGAGGTCGCGGAGCACCCACAGGCCGCCCTGGCGGGTGAGTTCGGCGTGCACCCGGGACACCGTCTCGTGGCTGAGCCGCAGGCCGCTGGCCGGGTCGCGGCCTATGCGCAACGGGTACGGGCTCTCGGGGCGGGGCAGCAGCAGCTTGGGGAGCCGCTCGGACTGCCAGGCCCTGCGCAGCCGCACGGTGAAACCGGAGGCCGCCTCGACCGTGCCGAACAGCAGCCGGGACCAGCGGCTCTCGGTGCGCAGGTCCGCGGTGAGCGCGGCGAGTTCGTCCGAGGTGTGGGCGGCGAACGCGAGCTCCATCCGCAGGACGAACGTGTCGTGCGAGAGCCTCCCCAGGGCGGCGCCCTCCCGCAGCGCCTTCAGCGTCCTGTCCCGCTCGGCGTCCGACAACCGCACGGGAGCGGGGTAGGTGTGGAACTCGGAGGACGACGTCACGCAGCTGATTGTCTGGCAGCACGGCCGGAGTGTCCAGAAAGCATGACACTTCAGTGGAGCGCGTACTTTCGGGTACGGCCGTTTTCCGTCGCCCGATCGAGCGGATCCGAAGGTGAATTGATCTCGTTGGGCGCACCATGGGACCGGCGAGGTCACGGTGAGCAGACGAGGGAGAACCGTCCGTGCAGTTCGAGGTGTGGGCACCACAGGCCGACCGCATGACGCTCCACTGCGCGGGGACCACGCGCGCGTTGGAGCCCGCTCCCGAGCGCGCGGGGTGGTGGACGGGAGAGGCGGAGGCGCGGGACGGCACGCGGTACGGGTTCGCGGTGGACGACGGTCCGGTACTGCCGGATCCCCGCTCGTACCGGCAGCCGGACGGACCGGACGGCCTGAGCGCGGTCGTTGACCAGGAGCGGTACGCCTGGCGTACCGAATGGGCGGGGCGCGGGCTGCCGGGCGCCGTGCTGTACGAGCTGCACGTGGGCACGTACACCCGCGAGGGCACTCTGGACGCGGCCGCCGAACGACTCGGGCATCTGGTGGAACTGGGGATCACCCATGTCGAGTTGATGCCCCTGTGCCCGTTCCCGGGGCGGCACGGCTGGGGGTACGAGGGGGTGTCGCTGTGGGCCGTGCACGAGCCGTACGGCGGGCCCGAGGCCCTGAAGCGCTTCGTCGACCGGGCGCACGAGCTGGGCCTCGGCGTCGTCCTGGACGTCGTGCACAACCACTTGGGGCCGTCCGGCAACTACTTGCCGGCCTTCGGGCCGTACTTCACGGACACGCACCACACCCCCTGGGGCTCGGCCGTGAACCTGGACGCGCCCGGTTCGGACGACGTGCGCGCGTTCCTCATCGGCAGCGCGCTCTCGTGGCTGCGCGACTACCGGATGGACGGGCTGCGCCTGGACGCGGTGCACGCGCTGTACGACACGCGCGCGTGCCACTTCCTTGAGGAGCTGTCGGCCGCCGTGGACGGGCTCTCCGGGGAGCTGGGCCGACCGCTGTTCCTCATCGCCGAGTCCGATCTGGGCGACCCGCGGCTGATCACGCCCCGGAAGGAGAACGGGCTCGGGCTGCACGCGCAGTGGAACGACGACTTCCACCACGCGCTGCACACCGCGCTGACCGGTGAGGCGCAGGGCTACTACGCGGACTTCGGCCGCGCCCCCCTCGCGGCGGTGGCGAAGACACTGACGGCGGGCTACTTCCACGACGGCACGTACTCGACCTTCCGGGGCCGGCGGCACGGCCGTCCGCTGGACCTCACGCGGGTCGCCGGGCACCGCCTGCTCGGTTACTCCCAGACCCACGACCAGATCGGCAACCGGGCCCTCGGGGACCGGCTCGCGTCCTCCCTCTCCCCCGGCCTGCTGGCCTGCGCGGCCGCTCTGACGCTCACCGGGCCGTTCACGCCGATGCTGTTCATGGGCGAGGAGTGGGCGGCGGGGACGCCCTGGCAGTTCTTCACGGACCACACGGATCCCGAGCTCGCGGAGGCCGTACGCCGGGGAAGGCGCCGGGAGTTCGCGCCGCACGGGTGGGCCGAGGAGGACATCCCGGACCCGCAGGACCCTGCCACCCGCGACCGGTCCTGTCTCGACTGGTCCGAGCCGGAGAGCGGGGTCCACGCGCGCGTGCTCGCCTGGTACCGCGAACTCATCGCTCTGCGGCACGCCCAGCCCGACCTCACGGACCCCGATCTCGCGGACGTCAAGGTCGCGTACGACGAGAACGCCCGCTGGCTCGCCTTCCGCCGCGGTGACGTCCGGGTCGCCGTGAACCTCGGCAAGGAGCGCGCGGCGATTCCCCTGGGCGCACGGCGGGCGCGCGTGCTGGCCGCGTGGGAGCCCGTGGAGCTCCCCGGCGCGGGCGGGCTGCTCGGCCTGCCGGGTGAGTCGTGCGTGGTGCTCATGCAGGAGTGATGGTCCTGGGGGGACGGTCCAGCGGTGGTGGTCCTGGGGTGGCGGTTCAGGGGCCGCGGTCCGTTCCCGCGTCTCCCCCGTCGCTGTCAGAGCGGCTCGTCCGTTCCGTCCCGGAACTCCGTTACCCGCTCCAGCAGGATCGCCTCCCAGGCGCGCCGCAGCTGGGCGCGCAGCAGCGGCAGGGGGCTGTCGTCGTGGTGGTGGAGGCGGCCGGCGAGGCGGGTCAGGGTGTCGCAGCGGGCGAGCCACAGGCCGCGCAGACAGGGACGGGCGCCGTAACCGGCGAGGGTGGCCGCGCGGACGGCCGCGGGGGCGCCGACGGCCAGGGCGAGGCCCGCGATGTCCTCGGTGGGGTCGCCGACCACGGCGTCGGTCCAGTCGAGGACGCCGCGGACGCGTCCGTCGCCGCTGACCACGAGGTGCTCGCCCTTGAGGTCGTGGTGGACGAGGAAGGCGGTGCCCGGCTGCGGGGCGAGCTGGACGACGGCGGGCGCGGTGAGCTGGTGGAGCCGGGCGGGGTCGAACTCGTCAGCGGCGGCCAGCTGATCGGCCGCGCGTTCGGCGGCGACTCGGAGCGCTTCGAGGGGCCGGGGGGTGGCGCGGGGCACGCCGAGCGCCTCGGCCTCGCGCCCCGGCACCTCACGCAGCCCGGTGAGCAGTCCCGCCAGGTCGGCCTCGCCGAGGGCGGAGACGTCCCGCGGTTCGACGGACCCGCCGGCGATCAGTGTGTCGAGTGTGTACGTCAGTCCGCTCGCCCATTCACCGTGCGCGATGCTCACCGGGACGGCGACGCCGATGTGGGGGCGTACCAGGTCGCGCAGCCGTAGTTCGCGCCACTGGCGCCGGGAGGCCTCGCGGTCCGGGGCGAGCCGCAGCACATGGTGTGCGCCGACGAACCAGGTGAGGTGCTCACCGCCTTCGGCGACAGGCGTGGTGGCGGGCGTGATGCGGGGCCTGCCGCCGTCCGGGAGCAGGGAGCGGACGAGGCGTCGTACGGTGTCCGCGGTGGGTGTCGCTGCCTGGGTCATGGTCGCGCCGTCCGACGTCGGGAGTCCGGGGTGCGGGATTGGGCCACCTGCTTTTCCGCCTGCTTTCCGCTGCGCGTGGTCAGTTCACGACGGCCATCTCCCGGGGAGTGTCGTTGAGGCGGCGTCCGCCGTCCTCGGTGACCGTCACGATGTCCTCGATGCGTACCCCGAAGCGGCCCGGCAGATAGATGCCGGGCTCCACGGAGAAGCACATCCCGGGCACGAGGGGCTGCTCCTCGCCCTCGATCATGTAGGGCGGTTCGTGGGTGGTGACGCCGATGCCGTGCCCGGTGCGGTGGATGAAGCGGTCGCCGTACCCGGCCTCGGTGATGTACGCGCGGGCGATCCGGTCGACGTCCTGGCAGGCGATACCGGGCCTGACGGCCTCGAACGCGGCCTGCTGAGCGGCGCGGACGATGTCGTGGACCCGCTGTTCCTCGGCGCTCGGTTCGCCGACGTGCACCGTGCGGGAGGTGTCGGAGCCGTAGCCGTGCTTCAGCCCGCCGAAGTCGAGGACGACAGTGTCGCCGTGTTCGATGACGCGGTCCCCCGCTTCGTGATGCGGATTGGCGCCGTTCGGACCCGAGCCGACGACCGTGAAGTCCACCTGTTCGTGCCCGAACCGCCGCAGCAGGCCGGCGAGGTCACCGGCCACGTCCGATTCGCGACGGCCCGCGAAGGCGACCTTCAGTATCTCCTCGTACGTGGCGTCGGCGGCGGCGCCCGCGGCCGACAGCCGCTCCAGTTCGGCGGAGTCCTTGACCGCCCGGAGCATCGGCAGTCCCGCACTGAGGGAGACGTACGAGGTGCCGGGCAGTTCCTTCTGGAGGCCCAGCAGGTGCAGCGCCCAGGCGTTGTCGCTGACACCGAAGCGGCCCGAGGCGTCGAGGAGCGGGGCCGTCGTGGTGTACGGGTCCTTGCCGTCGGTCCAGTCGCGCAGTGTCAGCGCGGGCGCGCCCACGGCCTTCTCGGCGTCCGGGGCCTCCAGGGTGGGCACGACGAGCACCGGGGCCTGTCCGGCGGCGAGCACCAGGAGGGTGAGCCGCTCGGTGGCGGCGGGCGGGGCGTAACCGGTGAGCCATACGAGGTCGGGTCCGGGCGCGACCAGCATTCCGGCGAGCCCTGCGTCGGCGGCGGCCCGTGCGGCGCGCTCCATGCGTGCCTCGTAGTCGTCGGCGGTGAAGGGCGCGGGCGTGCCGGTCATCCGGTCCTCCGTGGGTCAAAAGGGGTTACGGGCAGCATCCTGCCCGGACAGCGGGGGTGACGCGAGCCGGTCGGCGCTTCTTTCCCGATGGGCACTTCCGCAAGAAGAACACCCGACCGACCCGTTCGGCCAGAAGAGCTAATGGTCATCCATGGATTTCCAGCAGGAGATCCTCAAGGTCCTCACGGGTACGGGTCTGAGCGCCGAGGGGGGCCGAGGAGGTCGAGGGGGCCGAGGAGGTCGAACAGGAGTTCCTGTCGATGTCTCACGCGCTCCGCCTCACGCGGCCTGGTCCGCGGTCACCTTTCTCCCCGGCAGGCCGGGTTGACGACATCCGGGTTGACCTGGAAGGTCCAGCCACCACGAGATGGCCCGGCAGGGCCCCGTGTCAGTGTTGTTGGGCTTTCTGCGGTGTGGCCTCGCTCGGCCGTACGACGACGAACCCCTCCCCCTGGAGCATCAGTTGCACTGCCTCGCCCGAGCCGCCGCGGATCATCGAGCCGACGGACTGCGAACGGTGCAGCGACGTCTGGAGGTCGGCCGTCCAGCCGACGACCGCGTCCGTGTCGACGTACACCGGCCACTGCGGTGAGACCGGGATGACCAGCGGGTTGCCCTCGCAGACGAGCCCGAGCCTGCCCTGCCCGGTGAAGACGCTGTTGAACAGTCCACCGCCGGTCATGCCGGCGCCCTTCACCGTCTTGATCTCGTACTTCAACGACGCGTCGAAGCACAGGACGTTGCGGCCGTTGACGGTGAAGACGTCACCGGGGTCGATGTCGATGATGAAGCAGTTCTGTGCCTCGTGCGCGAACCAGGCCTCCCCCTGTCCGCGCACCGCCATGAGCGGCAGGCCCTCGCCGGTGACGGCCCGCTTGAGCATGCCCCCGACGCCCTGGCCCTTGCGCTCGAACTGCAGGCTGCCGCGGTAGGCGATCATCGCGCCCTGCCGGGCGAGCATCTCGCCGTTGACGGCGTACCTGATGGACTTGGCGTTCTGCACGCTCATGCCCGCCGTGGCGGCCGGCTGCACCATGTACTCGCTGGAAAACAGATCACCCTTCATACCGGCATCCTGTCCCGGGAAGCATCGGTTCCACCCTCCCGCGACAGGAGGAAAAGCGGGGGCGTCCTCAGGTCGTCGCCGGCACTCCGGCGTCGTCGGTGGCCGCGAGGAACTGCGTGGCGGCGAGTTCGGCGTACAGCGGGTCGCCCGCGACGAGTTCCCGGTGGGTGCCCACGGCCCGTACCAGCCCGGCGTCCATGACGACGATGCGGTCCGCCATGGTGACGGTGGACAGCCGGTGGGCGACGACCAGGACCGTGGTGGTGCGGGCGACGTCGGCGACCGTGTCCCGCAGCGCGGCTTCGTTGACCGCGTCGAGCTGGCTGGTGGCCTCGTCGAGCAGCAGCAGCCGGGGCCGCCGCAGCAGGGCGCGGGCGATGGCGACGCGCTGCCGCTCACCGCCGGAGAGCTTGGTGCCGCGGTGGCCCACGAGCGTGTCCACGCCCTTCGGCAGCCCGTCGATGAGGGAGTCGAGCCGGGTCGTCTTGAGCGCGCGGAGCAGTTCGTCGTCGTCGGCGTCGGGGTTGCCGAGCAGGAGGTTGTCGCGGAGGCTGCCGGAGAGGACCGGTGCGTCCTGCTCCACGTAGCCGATGGCCGACCGGAGCTTGGAGACGTCCCAGTCGGTGAGGTCGCGGCCGTCCAGCACGATGGTCCCCTCTTCGGGGTCGTAGAACCGCTCGATGAGCGAGAACACGGTGGTCTTGCCGGCGCCCGACGGTCCCACGAAGGCGGTCATGCCGCGCGGAGGGACGGCGAAGGTCACGCCGTGGTGGACGTACGGCAGATCCTCGTCGTAGCGGAAACGGACGTCCTCGAAGGCGAGCGAGGCCGGTTCGGCGTCGGGCCCGGGCAGTGGCGCGGGCTCGGCGACCGGCTCGGCGGGAAGTCGCCGCGCCTCCTCGATGCGGGCCAGGGCGGCCGAGCCGGCCTGGTACTGGGAGACCGCTCCGACGACCTGCTGGATCGGCGACATCAGGTAGAAGACGTACAGCAGGAAGGCGACGAGTGTGCCGATGTCGACGGCCCCGGTCGCGACCCGCGCACCGCCCACGGCGAGGACGGTGATGAACGCGATCTGCATCGAAAGGCCGGCCGTGTTCCCGGCCAGCGCCGCCCACTTGGCGGCCCGGACGCTCTGCCGCCAGGACTCCTCGGCCGCCGCGTGCACGGCCTGCTCCTCGCGGTGCTCGGCGCCGGACGCCTTGATGGTGCGCAGCGCGCCCAGGGTCCGCTCCAGTGAGGCGCCCATCGCCCCGACCGCGTCCTGCGCCCGCCGGCTGGCCCGGTTGATGCGCGGCACGATCACGCCGATCACGGTGCCCGCGGCCAGGACCACGCCCAGGGTGACGGCCGTCAGCACCGGATCGACGAACCCCATCATCGCGAGCGTGGCCACCAGGGTGAGCCCGCCCGTGCCGAGACCCACCAGCGAGTCGTTGGTGACCTCGCGCAGCAGGGTGGTGTCCGACGTGATCCGGGCCATCAGGTCACCGGGCTCGCTCCGGTCGACGGCGGCTATCCGTAGCCGCAGCAGATGCGAGACCAGCCCCCGCCGCGCGCCGAGCACGACGGACTCGGCCGTGTACCGCAGCACGTACGCACCCAGCGCGCCGATCGCGGCGTTGGCGACGACCAGCGCCGACATGGCCAGCAGGGCGCCGGTGATCGCCCGGTCGTGTCCCAGGTCGTCGATCAGCGATCTGGCCACCAGTGGCAGGGCGAGCCCCGCGGCACCGGTCAGCAGCGACAGCACGGCCCCGAGCAGCAGCGTCCAGCGATACGGGCGTACGTATGCGAGAAGCAGCCGCCATGGCGGTGTGGCTGCTGGGTCTGACAGCTGGGACTGCGGCACGGTGCTCCCCCTCGGACGGTCGGCTTGCCCTCCCGCTCGCGACCGGCGACCGGCTACCGGAACAACGCCCGGAGTGGAAGGGGTCGTTGAAGTATCGCCGATGCCACTGACAGGACCGTAGGGATTTACCGCCGGGCGGCCCCGCGCTCACGGACGCGGGCCGCGCGGCTCCCTCCCGTTCCCGCCACCGCCACCGGTATCGGTGGCGGTATCGGTGGCGGTGGCGGTGGCGGTGGTATCGGTCAGCCGCAGCACACTGCCCTCGCCGTTCGCCGAGAGGACGAGGGAGCCGTCCGGAGCCACCGCGAGGCCGGCGAAGCGGCGCGGCGAGCCGGGCATGTCCCCGGCGAACAGCGCGGGATCGGCACGGGTGATGCCCGGCGGCAGGCCGACCGCGAGGTTCTCGGCGTCGATCCGGCTCTCCCCCGTGGCGAGGGACACCGCCCGCAGGCACCGGTGCCCGGTGTCCACCGTGAACAGCTCGTCCCCGCGCACGGCCAGCCCCACTCCAACTCGGTGTCGTCCCACCGCAGTTCGGTCACCTGGGTCTGGAAGCAGGCTTCGCCGTACAGGTCGAAGTGCCGTGCGATCGCCCGCGCGTGCTGCCGGATCTCCTCGCCTGGCGCGTACTTCCACTCGGGGACGTAGCCGACCTCTTCGAGCAGCGGCATGTAGACGTACGACTCGATGTCGCAGTGGATTCCGGGGTACCGGTTCCAGTACCAGGTCCCGCCGAAGTCATCGGCCTTCTCGATGACGCGGATCGACCGCACGCCCGCCTGTCGCAGCCGCGCGCCGGCGAGCAGACCGCCGAAGCCGCCCCCGATGACCACCGCTTCGACCCGGTCGTGCAGCGGCTCCCGCGTGAACTCCGCCGTCTCCGTGTACGGGTCGTCCGCGTAGTAGCCGAACTCCCCGGCGATGCGCTGGTACTGCGCGTTTCCCTCGGGCCGGATACGGCGGTCACGCTCGGCCCGATAGCGCGCACGCAGGGCGTCCGGGTCGAACCCGGGCCCGTCCGGGCCGGGCCCAGGTGTGCCGGACGAGGCGTGGGGGGTGGTGGGCATACCTGTCCTTCGGTCGTCGGTGCTGGTTCTCGGTACCTGTTGCCGGTGCCTGCTGCCTTCGGTGGCATGCCGAGCGCGAGGACCCCGGTCAGCCGGTCGCCCGTGCGGTAGGCGACGATGAACCGGCGCTCGTCGAGGCTCCCCTCCACCACGGCGACCTCGTCGTGTCCGCGCAGCAGGCCGAACGCCTGGACCTTCAGGCCGTACTGGTCGGACCAGAAGTGCGGCACCGGTGCGAACGGCTTGCGTGCCTGCGGGTGCAGCAGGTTGCGGGCCGCCGCCATGCCCTGCTCGGCGGCGTTCGTACGGTGCTCGACACGCATCGGCACCCCGAACAGGGGGTTGTGCCAGCGGGCGACATCACCGGCCGCGAACACTCCCCCGGCTGCCGGGCGGGTGGGCTCCGAGGCGGCCTCGCAGTACTGGTCGCACACCAGCCCGTCGTCCACCCTCAGCCCGCTCCCCGCCAGCCACTCGGTGTTGGGCAGCGACCCGACGGCCACCAACACCTCGTCGCCCCCGACCAGTTCACCGTCAGCCAGGCGCATCCCGCCGTCGGCCACCTCGGCCACGGTGACCCCGGTGCTCAGGTCCACCCCGTGCTCCAGATGGGCCGCGGAGAGCACCCGTCCGACCTCGTCGCCGACCGCGTGGGCGAGCGGTACCGGTGCCGGTTCCAGAAGGGTGACCTCGATGCCGAGCCCCCGGGCCACGGCGGCGGCCTCGGCCCCGAGGAACCCGGCGCCGACCACCACGAGTCGCCGCCCGCCGCCCAACCGGTCCCGCAGGGCTAGGTCCAGGGTCCGCGGCACATGCGCGGCCCCGTCGCCGGGCAGCCGCCGCGGACGTACCCCGGTGGCGACGACCAGTCCGTCGTACGCGAGCCGGGTACCGTCGGCCAGCAGCACCGCGCGCCCTTCGGGATCGAGGCCCGTGGCGGCGGTGCCCAGCCTCAACTCCAGGCCCAGCGCGTCCAGATCGCCCGGCGAACGCAGCGTCAGCCGGTCGTGCTCCCACTCCGACGCCAGGACCTGCTTGGACAACGGCGGTCTGTCGTACGGGGCGTGCGGCTCGTCGCCCACCAGGGTGAGCGTGCCGTCGTACCGTTCCTAATCAGTGAGCAGGAGTGAGTCTTGGACCCATACCTGGTCACTGCGGACACCCCGAACGGTTTTGGATGTCCTGGTCGCCCGCGTACTCGCCGCGTCCGGCGGCACGGATCGTGTCCGTGGTCCGGGGATGCGGGGGCGGGGTCCCTCACGCCCAGGGATACGCCGGTCGGCCTGGACGGTCCGATGCCCGTGCACATCGCTCTGGTGTGCACGGGGCGGTGTCGTCCGTCGCCGGATCGGGTGCCCCTGGGCGCGTCGTCCGATCGCGATGCTCGCCGCATCGTGCCGGGTGGTCATACGGGTCGGGCCGGCCATCGGCTTCTGCCAGTGCTGGGCGCCCCACTTGCTGGTGTAGGCCGGGTCCACGGCAATGATCGCGATACCTGTGGCGTCGGCCATGGAGGCCAGCCGGGCGCGGAGCCTGCCGGTCGGCATGCCGGAGATGAGCTGCCGGAACCGGCGCTTGCGACCGTGTTTCTCTCTGGTTTTCTCGGCCTGGAAGTCGAGGTCTTCGACCGCGATGGCCTTGACGCCGCAGCTCTTGGCCCAGTTCAGCAGCCGTGTGAGGGCGTGCCGTACCTGGGCGTCGCGGTACTGGGCGTTGCCGGACAGGTCGTACAGGAACCGGCGCGGCCGGCCGATCGGGTTGCCGTGAGTGTCCAGGCGCCATGCGGCGAGGTGGTCTGCATTGGTGTCCACGCCGATCACGCCATCGGCGAGGGCGGCTTCGAGTGGGATGGTCTTTGTGGGTGGGATCTGCCAGGAGGCGTCCACGTACCAGCGCCCGCGCCCCGTGTCGTAGTGGATGCGGTAGGCCACGGCCCGGTTGGCCTCCACGCGGTCGGCCCACTCCTGCCCCCGGTGAGGGAACCGCACCTGCGCAGCGAGTACGTACCGGCCGTGCTCGGCATTCGCCCGGTCGGCGAGCGGGGCCGGGAGCCTGATCGATACTTCGCCCTCGGGCGTGATGCGGATCGTTTCGTTGCCGAACTTTTTCCCCGACTCGCCGTCCGCCTGGAGGAACCAGCGCCCGGTTTCCCACCGCTCATGCCACTCGGCCTCGGTGAGCTGCGCCTTGTCGAGGTGGTGGCGGGTGCCCAGCAGACGTTTGCCGCCCCGCACCACATGTACCCGGCCCGCTTCCCGGTCGGCCCGAACCTGGTCGATTCGGTCCTCCAGCACATGCAGCCGTCGCGTCTTGTGGAACCACTCGTGCGCGCAGCGGTAGCCGCCCGGAGCCCGCTTGGTGCCCTTCTCCCCGACCGGCAGCGACAACCGGTGCCGGATCGTCGTGATACCGGCTTCGAGGGATTGCGCGTGTGCCCCCTGGCCGCGCCGAGCGAGCGCCCACTGGTCATGCGTGGCCTTCGTGATCGACCCGGCCCACCTGGACGACGACTCGGCCGTCAGGTCCCTCTTACGGGCCGCCCATGACTCGGTGGAGTGCTCCAGGCCGTCAGCGCAACGCGCTTTGAGGTCCTTCGAGGCGAGCGAGCCCAGGTGCGCCCCCACCAAGCGCAGAACCTTCTCATCCTCGGGCCTGAGGTCCCCCAGCCGGGCACGGATCGCAGCACCGGACGGGCCGGGAGTCACGAACGGCGCGGCAACCGGGCGCAGGTCAGCCATGTTCGGCGGCTTCCAGTGCCTTGCGGGCGCGGTTCTTCGCCGACCTGCGCCCGTACAGGCGGGCGCAGAACGAGGTCAGCACCTCCACCATGTCCCGCACCAGGTCGTCTTCGACCTCGCCGTCGTCCAGGACCAGCAGGCGACGGCCCGTCGCGGACAAGGCGGCCTCGACAAGCTCGACGTTCATCCGGCCGAGCCGGTCCTTGTGCTCCACCACCACGCAGGTCACGTTCGGGTCGGCCAGCAGACGCCGGGCCCTGGCACGGCAGCCGTTCATCCCGGAAGCGATCTCCCCCTCAACACGAACGACTTGGTGACCGGCCTTCGCTGCCCACGCCGACAGCCGAGCGACCTGGCGTTCCAGGTCGGTCTTCTGATCGTGCGAGGACACGCGGGCATACAGGCCCAGACCGCCGATGGCCCCGGGCGTGGTGTTCGCGTCGATGTTCACCAGGATCGTGCGTGGCCCGACCCGCTGAGCCGGTACCGGCAACATCCCCTCACGAAACCAGCGATACGCGGTCTGCGGATGCACGCCCTGCGTCTTCGCCCATTCCGTCAGATTCACACTCTGACAACGACACTCACTCCTACATGGTTACGCTCGCCTACCCGACATCGAGGACCAGCAAGTGGAGACCCCTCCCGGCGCAGCGTCTCGGCGGCCGCGAGTCCGGCCGCCGAGGCGCCCACGACCACCACGCTTTTCATTGGTCGACCAGTCGGATCGCCGCCGCCGGGCAGATCGCCACGGCCTCACGCACGTCGTCGAGAAGGTCGTCGGCGGGCCGCTCCTCCAGCACGATCGCCACCCCGTCTTCGTCCCGCTGGTCGAAGACCTCCGGGGAGGCCATCACGCACTGCCCCGAAGCCACACATTTCGGTTCGTCCAGTTCCACTCGCATGCGCTTCTCCCTCGCCCTTCCATACGTGTCCGTACGAGTCAGTACGTTCAGCACGTGTCGGTACGTGTCAGTACATCGGCCGGTGTGCGTTCACCAGGCGACGGGCAGGGAAGCGACGCCGTAGGTGGTCCCGCTGTGGTCGAACTCGAGCTCCTCGACCCGGGCCGCCAGGCGCAGGGTGGGAACACGCCGGTAGAGCGTGCTGTAGACGACCTGGAGTTCCAGGCGGGCGAGGGACTGGCCCAGGCACTGGTGGGGTCCGTAGCCGAACGCGTTGTGCTTGCGCGCGGGCCGGGTGACGTCCACCCGGTCGGCACCGGGGAACGCCTCGGAGTCCCAGTTGGCGGCGTGCAGGTCGGCGATGATTCCGTCACCGGCCCGGATGACCCGGCCGCCGATCTCGATGTCCTCGGTGGCGACCCGGCGCAGGCCGACCTGGACGATGCTCAGATAGCGGAGCAGTTCCTCCACCGCGCCCGCGACGACCTTCGGGTCCTCCGAGTCCCGTACCAGGGCGAGCTGATCGGGGTTCTGCAGCAGGACCAGGGTGCCGAGGCTGATCATCGTCGCGGTGGTCTCGTGGCCGGCGATGAGCATCGCGACCCCCATGTGGACAGCCTCGGAGCGGGTCATCTCCCCGGCTGTGACACGCCCCGCCATCTCGGACAGCACATCCTCGCCGGGCTCGGTGAGCTTCTTGCCGAGCAGGTCGTCCAGGCAGGAGGAGAGGGCCGTGCTCGCCGCGCGGGAGTCCTCCGGAGCCGCGGCGCGGTCGAGCGCGAGGCTGCTGTTCTTCTGGAAGAACTCGTGGTCGTCGTACGGCACTCCGAGCAGTTCGCTGATCACCAGCGAGGGCACGGGCAGCGCGAGTGCCGTCAGGAGGTCGGCCGGGTTGGGGCCGGCCAGCATGTCGTCGATCAGGCCGTCGACGATCTTCTGGACCGGGGCCCGCATCGCCTCGATCCGCTTGACCAGGAACGGTCCGTTCACCATCCGGCGCAGCCGGGTGTGCTCGGGGGCGTCCGTGTTGACGATGAGTTCGGGGGTATGTTTCGCGATTTCCTGCCGGTACGCGGTGACGAACGGGAAGCCGGGGTTCCGGTCGTTCGCGCTCACCCGGGGATCGGTCAGGAGTGCCCGCTGCGCCTCGTGTCCGGTGATCAGCCAGGGCGTGCTGCCGTCCCAGATCCGGATCCTGCTGATCGGGTGCTCGGCGCGGAGTTCCCGCACGGCCGGCGGCGGGGCGAACGGACAGCCCTCCGCCCTCGGCATCGGGAACTCCGGCATCTCCTCTGTCGCGTGGGACACGACGGTCGCGTGGGGCACGACGCCGTCCGGTGCCTCGGCCATGTGACTCCTCGGTGGGGGCTCCGCCGGAGCGGAGCACGGGGAAGGGATGGCGACTTCTGGGTTCGACTTCTGGGTTCGACCTCTGACTACGACTTCTGGCTTCGACCTCTGTGGTCACATGCAACCGGAGCGGCCTGACAGCTTCCGGCCGGTTACCTGACATGAAGCTGACGTGACCCGGATCACACCCAGCCCCCTGCTCCGGGGAGGGGAGGAGACGGCGGGTTCAGCTGCCCAGCCGGTAGCCGAAGCCGCGCCGCGTGTGGATCAGCGGGGGCTGCCCCTGCTCCAGCCCTTGGTCCACCTTGTGGCGCAGGCGGGAGACGAGCTTCTCGATCGCGTTGCCGGCCCGGAATTCTCCCCAGACATGCCGGCAGATCTGCTCCTTCGACAGCACGCGCTCCGCGTTGACCAGCAGATGACGCAGCAGCCGGTACTCCGCGGGCGTGAGGTCGAGCGCCCGCCGGCCTCGCCAGGCCTGACAGGTGGCGTCGTTGAGCACGAGATCGCCGTAGCACGGCCCTTGGTGCACCGGGGCACGGCCGCGCAGTAACACATGCGCCCTGGCGAGGACTTCGGAGATACGGAACGGCGTGGTGACGTAGTCCGCCTGCCCCAGGCCGAGTTCGGGGACCAGGCGCCCCAACCTCTCGTGCGGGGTCAGGAAGAGCACCGGGGGGCGGTCGGCGGAGCGGAACCGGCGACCGTCATCCAGGCTGTCGAGATCCGGGACCGCCACATCGAAGACGACCAGGTCGAAGCCGCGCTCCGCCAGACGCGCCACCCCCTGGGTGCCGGTGCGCTCGGCGGTCACCCGGTAGTCCGCCAACTCCAGTGTGGTCGTGAGCAGTTCGGCGACCAACGGGTCGTGGACCACGACCAGGACACGCTGCCCCGCCCCGCGCGTGGGCACGGTCACCGCGGCGCCTGTCCCGAAGTCCCCGGCTCCGAACTCCCCTGGCCTGAACTCCCCGAGTCCGGGCCCCCCGAGCCCAGCCTCCCCGAGGGCGCCGTCCGATCCGTGTACCCGGCCCGCTCCGTGTACCCGGCCCGCCTCGTCCATCCCGTGCATCGCACGCACCTCGTTCATGAATAGGCCACCTCGCGTCGGGCTTGAGGGAGGAGCCGCGCAGGAGCGGAGGACCCGCGGTCGGGCGGCGGCACTCCCGGCCCGTCAGCCGGGCCGCGACGAAGCATCCTCGCCCTCGATCGCCACGTCGATGTCGGTGCTCAGGAAGTCGTCGACCATCCGGTGGAACAGCGAGGAGAGCTGCCGCAGATCCTCCGGCGACCAGCGGTCCAGCGCGACCTGCATACCCTGACAACTCGCCATACGGATGCGGTCGATCGCCTCCTGGCCGGCCGCGGTGAGCTGGATACGCTGGGCGCGGCGGTCGTCCGGGTCCGGGACCCGGGTCACATAACCGCCCTTCTGCAGCTGCTGCACCTGCCGGGTGACGTGCGAGGCCTCCACAGCGAGCCGGGCCGCCAGCTCGCCGAGGCGCATGGGCTCGGAATCGGAGATCTGCCGCAGCAACGCCACGGCCGCGCGATCCAGCGACACCCCGGCCATCGCCATGAGGCGGTCGTGCTGCCTGACCCGGCCCGTGAGATAGACGATGCGATTGAGAGCGCGTTCGATCTCGATCACATCCCCCGAGGGGGCAGACGCAGGCCCGGCGGCGGGCCCGGCGGCAGGAACGGAACCGGAGCCAGGGACAGAGCCGGAGCCGGAGCCAGGATCGGACTCGGATGACGGGGTAGGCATGGCACCACTTTACATCTACTTGCCTGACTCAAGTAAATGCCTACGGGCCCCGTCCGTGGGCACGCCCCCCGACCCCGGCCCGTGGGACGCGTACCGCCCCACGGGCCGGGTGAAGGTCAGCCGCCGGTGGAGGCGCGGCGCTTCGTCAGCCACCACGCCCCGCCGCCGAGGACGAGCACCGCGGCGACCGCGCCGCCGACGACGAGCCCGGTGGAGGAGCCGTCGTCGTCCTTCTTCGCGCCGGCCTCGGCAGCCGTGGCCGTGGCCGTGGCATCCGACGGCGTCACGGCGGCCGAGGGGGTCGAGCCGGCTGTCGGGCTCGCGCTCGGGCTGGGGCTGGGGGCGATGGGAGTCGCACCCGGCGCCGCGGCCTTCAGCTTCAGGAGCGGAGCGGGCTGTTCCGCCTCCTCTCCGTTCCCGGGCAGCTCGATCCAGCGGGAGACCTCACCGTCGCTGTAGGTCTCCACGGTCTTGAACGCCACCTCCTTGGCGTCCGGGAGCTGCCGGATCTCGACCTCGTACTCGGCGTCGACCCCGGTCTTGAGAGCCGGACCGCCGACCACATAGCCATCCTCGGTGACCTTGAAGCTCCAGCCCTTGGGCGCCTTGCCGAGCGACACGTCGGCCGGGGCGATCCCCTCGGGCAGGACGACCCGCACCTCACGGAAGCCCGCGGACGCGGACTCCGCCTCGGAGACGAAGGTGAGCGTGACGTTCTCGGCGAGGGCCTGCGGCTTGTCGGCCTCGACCTCCGAGTGGGCCGAGGCGGGGCCGGCCAGCGCGAGGACGGCCGTCAGCGCGGCGGCACCGGTCAGCCCGATACGGCGACAGCCGATACGGCGGTGCTTGGTGGACGGGGACACGTTTCTGGGCAGGGACACGACGGAACTCCTTGCTGGTGGAACCGGACGGGCCGAGGCCGGATCCGGTGTGAGGGACGAGCGGGACGGGCGTACGTCCCGGAGGTCCCCTGCGCACCACCGTGTGGAGCAGTGTCGTCGTCCGTGTTCCTGCCAGGTGTTCGAAGGAGCCGGTGCGGGGCACGGGCGGCGGCTCGTACGCGGTCGCGCCGGTACCGCGTGACAGGAAGAGCCGGGGCAGCGCCGTCGCCGCGAGCGCACGGAGCGTACGCCCCATGGCCAGCGCCGTCGTGATGGCCGCGTCGGCCCGCTGGAGCAGCCAGGCGACCACGAGGGCGGCACCGGCATGGGCGGCCGGCATCGCCCCGGCGACGTGCTGCCAGGCGGCTGTGCCGCCATCCGCCGCCATCGCGGAATGACCGGCGTGCGCCAAGTGCCCCGTACCGGGGTGGCCGCCAGGGTGACCGGTGGAGTGGCCGTTGTCGGCGACCCTCGTCAGCGCGAGGTGTATCGCGCCCTGCGCGGCGAGCGTGCACCCGGCGACCGCGAGCAGTCCGGGGCGGCGGCCGGTCAGGGGGCGTACTGCAAGGAACTGCGCGACGGCGAGGGCGGCCACGAACCGCCACGGCACCTGTCCCCCGTCGACCATGTGATGGCCGACGGTTCCGAGCACACTGCCGACGAGGGCGAACGCCACGGCCCGTACCCAGGCCTCCGCGGAACCCGGCCGAGGGCCGACGGTCCGGCCTTCACCCCGCGTCACCGGCCCACCCTTTCACCCGGCACGGTCGCCCGTCATCCCCCTCGGCGTTCACCTCGTCGCATACGTCTGCGTCTGAACGTCGCAGGTGCGTACGTCTCAGGTGTGTACGTCGCAGGTGGCGGACCCGTTCACGCCGGTCGGACGCCGCGGAGATCCATCAGAAGGCCCCCAGGGACCACTGCGGGACCCGGCCGGCGAGACGGCACGCGAGGAAGTACAGGGGGATCGGTGGGGTGTACGGCGAGTCGCCCGCGGGGCTGTGGATCAGGCGAGGCTGCGCGGCAGCGGGCGAACCCCGGCGGGCCCGGGTCCAGGACGGGTCCGCGCGGTGGGCGCCGACGGTGTAGGTGACGGAGGGCGGCCAGCTGACGCCGATGTGGGATCCGGCGGGGACGATCCACCACCAGCGCTCGTCGCCCGCGGAGCCGTCGGCGAAGACACAGCCCACGCGGGGCAGACAGTCCAGGATGCGTTCGCCGTGCTCCCTGGAGGTGCCCACCACGTCGCACCCCAGACCGGTGCGCAGCTGAGCGGGTATCACCAGGCGCATCGGGCGCTCGGACGGGGACATCGCGGACGTATGCGACCAGTGGTCAGGGGCGTGCTGCAGTTCCATGAGAGAGGGATCCTTCGGCCGAGTGGGGGGCGGGCCGGATGTGGTGAGTGGTGGGAACGGGCCCGGAGGAGGCGTGTTCCCGTGGCTCCGACGGCGACGGCGACGGAGACAGCGGCGGCGACGGAGACGGCCGCGCCGGCAGGACGGCCCAGACGGCGCGGCCGGAGCCGTGCGCGGTGTCCCGCACACCCCAGTCGCTGCTGAGTACGCCGACCAGCATGAGTCCGCGGCCGCCCTGGTCGTCGGGTCCGGCGGTGCGCTGTGCGGGAATCGCCAGACCGCGGTTCTGGTCCTCGACCTCCAGATGGAGCCGGTGTCCGTCGGTGCGGAGTCGGCACACGATCCACTTGCTCGCCGTGTGCGTGAGCGCGTTGGTGACCAGCTCGGAGGTCACCAGGACAGCGTTGTCGCATGATTCGGGGTCCACGCCCCACACGCTGAGCAGTTCGCGCACGTTCCGGCGGGCCAGGCCCACCGAGGCGGGTGTGGGAGGGAGGCCGAACGCGCCCGATCTGTGCGGGGCTTTGTCCGCGGGCAGTCGGCCCAATGGCTTGGGGAGAGAGGGCGGAGCCATCGCCGTTCGCCTTTCGTCTGCCTTCGCACCGGAGGTCAGACCGGTGCCGGTACCGCACGGATCGGATGTACCGCGAGGCGCGAACACCTCGTGGCACACAGTGACGACCGGCAGCCCGTTCTCCCCCAACTGGGCCGCTTCGTCACGCCGTTCACCGGGCCGGACGGTACGTCCCACTGTCGCACCTGCCAACATCAGCTCGCAACCAGCAAGTTGAAAATTGCAATTCGCCAGGTGCATGCTTCGTCTGTCGAACGAGTGATCGTGACAGACTGCGACCTCGAAGCCCGCTGTGAGGGGGTATGGCGTGACCGCGGAAACAGACTGGGGCGGCGCGCCCTCCGTCCTGCGCATGATCCTCGGCAGGCAGCTGGAGGAACTGCGCATCCGGGCCGGCCTGACGTTCGAACAGGCAGGTGAGGCGCTCGGGGTCAGCCATTCCACCATCCGCCGTATGGAGGCCGCCAAGGTGGCCCGGCTCAGGCTCCCCGACGCGGAGAAACTGCTCCAGATCTACGGCGTGACCGACCAGCAGGAGATCGAAACGTTCCTGAAGTCGGTCCGCGAGGCGAACAAGCGCGGCTGGTGGCACACGTACCGTGATGTGCTGCCCGACTGGTTCTCCGCGTATCTGAGCCTGGAGCAGGCGGCGCTGCAGATCCGTGCGTACGAGTCACAGTTCGTGCACGGGCTGCTGCAGACCGAGGAGTACGCGCGCGCCCTCCTGAGCGCCGGCAACCCGCACGCCCCGGCCGAGGCGACGGACCGCAGGGTGGCGCTGCGCATGCGGCGCCAGGAGTTGCTCTCCCGGCCCTCGCCGCCGCGCGTGTGGATCGTGATGGACGAGACGGTACTGCGGTGGCCGGTCGGCGGCCCCGAGGTGATGCGCGCCCAGATCGATCATCTGATCGAGGTCAACTCACTGCCCCAGGCGACCCTGCAGATCATGCCGTTCAAGAACGGTCCGCATCCGGCCATGCGGGCCGGCGCGTTCCATCTCTTCCGGTTCCGGGCGCGCGAGCTGCCCGACATCGTCTATCTCAGCGGCCTGGTGGGCGCTGTGTACCTGGACAAGGGCGACGACGTCGTGGTCTATCGCGAGGCTCTGGACCGGCTGGGCGCCCAGTCGACGCCCGCCAGAAAGACCGAGGCCCTCCTCGGTGCGATCCGCAAGGAGCTCTGACGTGCACCACCACATACGCAACGGCATGCCGTCCCGCGATCTCGGTACCCGCGGCTGGTACAAGCCGTGGAGCGACGACGCGGGCGGCGCCTGCGTCGAGGCGAAGAAGCTCGGCGACGGACGGGTCGCGCTGCGCCAGTCCACCGACCCCGACGGTCCGGCGCTGGTCTTCACCCCGCGCGAGATGACGAGTTTCCTGGCGGGCGTGAAGGCCGGACGGGCCGACTTCCTGCTCTGAACGCCCTCAGCGTTCTCAGCGTTCTCAGCATTCTCAACGCTCTTAACTGATCTGATCTGATCGAACTGAACTGAACTGATCTGAACCGCTCCGACTGCTCCGACCCACTGCTGCGAAACTCCTGCTTCGGCTTGAGCGTTCACCGTGGACCGACGACATGATGGGAGATCGGCGTTGCCCGACAACGGATGGCCTGCCGACCGGATCGATACCGAGAACGCACACTCGGCGCGCATCTACGACTACATCCTCGGAGGCAAGGACTACTACCCCGCCGACAAGGAGGCGGGTGACGCCATGGCACGGGAGTGGCCCGCCCTGCCCGTGCACATGCGGGCCAACCGCGACTGGATGAACCGGGCCGTGCGATGGCTCGCCGAGAACGCGGGGATACGCCAGTTCCTGGACATCGGGACGGGCATCCCCACCTCTCCCAACCTCCACGAGATCGCCCAGTCGGTGGCCCCCGAGTCCCGGGTGGTCTACGTGGACAACGACCCCATCGTCCTCACCCTGTCCCAGGGGTTGCTCGCCAGCACCCCGGAGGGCAGGACGGCGTACATCGAGGCCGACTTCCAGGACCCGGAGACCGTTCTGGGCTCCGCCGAGTTCCGGGAGACCCTGGACCTGGACAAGCCGGTCGCACTGACCGTCATCGCGATCGTCCACTTCGTGCTGGACGAGGACGATGCGGCCGGTATCGTCCACCGCCTCCTGGACTCCCTCCCCTCGGGCAGCTATCTGGCGATGACCATCGGCACCGCCGAGTTCGCCCCTGAGGAGGTGGGCCGGGTCGCCCGCGAGTACGCCGCGCGCGGCATGCCGATGCGATTGCGCACGATCGGCGAGGCCGAGGAGTTCTTCGACGGCCTCGAACTGGTCGAGCCCGGCGTTGTCCAGGTGCACAAGTGGCACCCGGACGGTGCGGGTGAAGAGGGTGTCCGGGATGAGGACATCGCCATGTACGGGGCCGTCGCCCTCAAGCCGTAACCGGCCGCGGGTGTCACTCGTTCGAGAGCAACACGCCCCGGGCCGTCAGGTCCGGGGCGTACGTCTCCCCCCTGTGCGTCTCCCCCGATGTGTCCGCCCCCGGTGCGTCCGCCGCCGGTAGCGCTCGATCGTCCTCGTCCGGCCCGGCTCCAAACGAGGACAACTCCGGCCATGCGGACGCTCACTTGACGACCGGGCGTCACACACGGTTGGCTCCGGCCAGCAAAGAGTCCGTACAGTCGGCATCCTCGTCCCGTCGGCCGTCACAGCGACTTCGCGCTTCCATCCGCTTGTCGGCCGCACAGCGAGGTGCCGTATCCCCATGAACCCCACTCCCTCCCGTCTCGTTCCCGCCAGATCCACGCGTGGCACGGCGCTGGCCGCCTGCGCCGCCGTCTCCCTGCTCGCGTCCGGCTGCACCGGCTCGGACGGGGCGGACTCGGACGCCACCACCGCGGGCAAGGCGGGCGCCGCCGGGATCAAGGTCGCCCTGATCACGCACAGCGCCCCGGACGACGCCTTCTGGGAGCGGGTGCGCAAGGGCGCCGAGGCGGCGGCCGCCAAGGACGGCATCGACCTGTCGTACCAGAGCGATCCCGACGCCACGGGCCAGGTGAAGCTGGTGCGGGAGGCGGTCGCCGACAAGGTCGACGGCATCGCGGTGACCCTGGCCAAGCCGGAGGCGATGAAGGGCGCGATCACCGCGGCCAAGGCGGCCGGCATCCCGGTGGTCGGCCTCAACTCCGGTATCGACGACTGGAAGCCGGCCGGCCTGCTGCAGTACTTCGGCCAGGACGAGAGTGTCGCGGGCCGGGCCGTCGGCGACAAGCTGGACGCCCTCCGCTCGAAGCACGCCCTGTGCGTCATCCACGAGCGGGGCAACGTCGCCATGGAGGCACGCTGCGCCGGCATGAAGAAGACCTTCGGCGGCCGGGCCGAGATCCTCTACGTGGACGGCACCGACGACGAGGCCGTGACCGACTCCGTCGCCGCCGCCCTGCGGCAGGACCCGACCATCGACGAACTCGTCATGAACGGCGCCCAGTTCGCCCTCGCGGCCGTGAAGTCGGTGGAGGAAGCGGGCAGCAAGGCCGAGCTCGCGACCTTCGACCTCAACGACGACATCGTCAAGTCCGTGCAGAGCGGGGACGTGCAGTTCGCGGTCGACCAACAGCCGTATCTGCAGGGATATCTCGCCGTGGACGCCTTCTGGCTGTACGAGACCAACGGCAACTTCAGCGGCGGCGGAGAGGCTCCCGTGCTCACCGGACCGGCGTTCGTCACCAAGGAGAACGTCTCCAGCGTCGCCGGGTTCGCGGCCGACGGAACCCGCTGAACCGCCTTGCAGGAACCGCCGGGCCCGCGGTCGTCTTATAACGGCGACGACAAGGTTTGGGGTACTCACGATGCGTACGGTCACTTGTACGGATAGCATCTGCGCACCCCCTGTGTGTACCGGACACGCGGTCACCCGCCGCGTTCGCCCTCCGTCCGCCCCCCCATTCCCGCCGACCCACTCGACTCCCTCGCGACTTCCCCCTGCTCGCCGCTGAACGCTCTAGGACGACGATGTCTCCACGGACCGGCACCCGCCGCCGTCTCGGCTCCATACGTCTCTCACTGATCCTCCTGGCACTGGTCCCCAGCGTCACTCTCGCCGGTATGTGGGGTGTGACGACGATCCAGATGTTCTCCGAGGGCCTGGGGCTGAAGGACCAGACCGGGCTGAGCAGGTCGACCGGGGCCATGGGCACCGAGGCGACACTCGCGCTGCAGCGGGAGCGCAGCCTGTCGGCCATGCTGATGGCCTCGCCCAACAGCTCCCGCACCGCCCTGGACGAGCAGCGGGGCCGTACCGACAAGGCGATCGCGACCCTGGTCGGCCAGTCCGACAGGATCCGGGAGGCTCCCGCGCGGATCGCCGACCGGATGTACTCGGTCATCGCCTCGGTGGGCAGTCTGGAGTACTACCGGGGGCAGGTGGACAAACCCACCGACATCACCCCCGAGCAGGCGCTGGACCAGTACACGTCGATCATCGACGGCCAGATCCACGCCTTCCAGGAGATCTCCCAGGTCGACGACGGGGACCTCACCTCGCAGTCGGGGCCGCTCGTCGCCCTCGCGCACTCGGCGGAGCTGGTCTCCCAGGAGGACGCCCAGCTCCGCCTGGTCTGGCCCGCGGGCGAACTCGACGAGCAGTCGTTGAGCCACTTCACGCAGCTGGTCAACGCCCGGCGCTTCCTCGTCGAGAACCAGCTCATCCCCTCACTGCGCGGCTCGGTGAAAACGCAGACCGAGCGGATCCTCCAGGGCCCGGAGTGGAAGTCCCTCGAAACCGTCGAGGACCAGGTGCTCGCGGCCCGGGCGAAGGACGGCGCCGGTGGAAAGACTGCCCTTCCGGACGCGCGGAAACGCTGGAACACGGCGTTCAGCGTGCTCTCGGACCAGTACAGCGCCCTGATCCGCCAGCAGACGTCGGCGCTGCTGGACCGCAGCGACGACCAGGCGCAGGCGCTGCTGGTCAAGGCGGCCGCCCTGAGCGCCGGCGGACTCGTCGCCCTGCTGGTGTGTGTCGTGATGTCGTGGCGCATCACCCGCTCCCTCTCCCGGCGGCTGCGCGGGCTGCGCCTCGCCACCCTCAGCCTCGCGGAGGAGCGGCTGCCCGACGTGGTCGCGCGGCTCGACCGCGGCGAGACGGTCGACGTGGAGTCCGCCACCCCTGAGCTGGACTACGGCCGGGACGAACTCGGGCAGGTGGCACACGCGTTCAACGCCGCCCAGCGCACGGCGGTGAACACCGCGGTGGAACTCGCCGACACCCGGCGCGGCTTCCAGAAGGTCATCCTGGGCATCGCCCGGCAGAGCCAGAACCTGGTCAACCTCCAGCTCACCAAGCTCGACGCGCTGGAACGCGAGCACCAGGACCCGAACATCCTCAAGGGGCTGTACGAACTCGACTCCACGGCCAGCCAGTTGCGCCGCTACGAGGAGAACCTCGTCATCATCAGCGGTGAGCGGCCGGGGCGCAGCTGGACCGAGCCGGTCGCCCTGATCGACATCCTGCGCAGCGCGGTGGGTGAAGTGGCCGAGTACAAGCGGGTGGAGGTGCAGACCGAGGAGGAAGTGTTCCTCGCCCCGCCCGCGGTGGCCGACGTCATCCACCTGCTGGCCGAGCTCATCGACAACGCGACCACGTACTCCCCCGCGCCCAGCGTGGTCGGAGTGCGGACCGGTCTGGTGGCCAAGGGTCTGGCGGTGGAGATCGAGGACCGCGGTCTGGGCATGTCCGAGGAGGACTACGCCTCGTTCAACGCCCAGTTGGCGATGCCCCCGCAGTTCGACGTGGTGGCGCTCGCCGACGACCTGCGGCTGGGCATGTTCGTGATCGCCCGGCTCGCCAACCGGCACGGCATCACCGTCACGCTGCGCCCCTCGCCGTACGGGGGAACGACCGCGATCGTGCTGATCCCGCACGAGGTCGTGGTGCGCGAGTCCCCGGAGGGCTCCGGGAACGCGGAGAGCGCCGCGCGGCACACCGAGGAGACGCGGTCGCCGGTCGGGCAGGCGGCCCGGACCGGAACGAGGAGCACGAGCACGACCGCCACGGACCCCGACGCCACGGGCCCCGAGCCGGACGGGCCCACGCACGAACGCTCACGGGAGGCGCAGCCCGTCGCCCGGGCGCGGACGGCCGAGGTTCCCACGGCGCGGACCGCCACCGTCCCACCCCGTTCCGGCTCCGGTGCCGCGGAGCGACGCGGCGGTATCACTCCGCTGCCGCGCCGGGTGCCGCAGACCAGCCTGGCCGCCGAGCTGCGCGAGGACTCGGCGGTCGACGAGCCCGGCGAGGCCGACAGTTCCCTGGACGACTTCACCGCGGAACACGCGGCCTCCTCCCTAGCCGGATTCCAGCGCGGAACTCTGCAGGCACGTGACAACGACGCGGATCCGACGTACGACCAAGGGGAAGAAGCCACGCCCGAAGGTGCATCCGTCACCTCGACTCCGCCCGCAGACCGCTCATGAAGGACAGAGAAATGACACCCCCCATCCCCGCCACTCACAGCCAGCTCGACCAGCTGCTCACCGGACTGGTGGAACGGGTCGCCGAGGTGAACCAGGCCGTCGTGCTCTCCGAGGACGGGCTGGTCGTCAGTAGGTCCACGGGGTTCCTGCGTGACGACGCCGAGCGGCTGGCGGCGACCGCGTCCGGCCTGATGAGCCTCAGCAAAGGCGTCAGCATGGACTTCCGCGGCGGGCCCGTACGCCAGGCGCTCATCGAGATGGCCAACAGCTATCTGATACTCACCACGGCCGGTCCCGGCGCCCATCTGGCGGTGCTCACCAGCAAGGGCGCGGATGTCGGAGTCGTCGCGTACCAGATGAACATGCTGGTGAAGAAGATCGGCGAGCACCTCAGCGCGGCACCGCGCGCCGGCGTCACCACCGACAACGGCGAGTGAGGTGAACGGAGGCGACTCGGCGGGCCGTCTCGTACGGCCGTTCGCGCTGACCGGCGGCCGCACCCGGCCCAGCCGCGCCGACTTCACTCTCATCACGGCGGTCACCACGGTGGACCCGCCGCCCGCCGGGGCCGCCAAGCCGCAGCCCGAGCACGCGCGGATCCTGCGGCTGTGTGTGAAGCCGGTCGTGGTGGCGGAGCTGGCGGCCCACCTCGATCTGCCGGTGAGCGTGGTCTGCATCATGCTGAGCGACCTGCTGGAGGCGGGCCGGATCACCGCACGGGCGCCGCGCGAGATCTCCCGTACCTCGGACTTGGACCTACTGCAGAAAGTGAGGGAGGGTCTTGGCCGGCTCTGACCCCGTCATCCGGGGTACCTCAGCACCCGACTCGGTCAAGATCCTGATCGCCGGAGGGTTCGGCGTCGGCAAGACCACCATGGTCGGCGCGGTCAGTGAGATCGTGCCGTTGCGCACCGAGGAACCGCTCACGGCGGCCGGCCTGGGCGTCGACGATCTGGGCGGTATCCCGGAGAAGCACGCCACCACGGTGGCCCTGGACTTCGGCCGGATCACGCTCAGCCAGGAACTCGTGCTGTATCTCTTCGGCACGCCCGGGCAGCAGCGGTTCTGGTTCATGTGGAACGACCTGGCCATCGGCGCCCTGGGAGCCGTGGTCCTGGTCGACGTCCGCCGCCCGGAGTCCAGCTTCGCCGCCATCGACTTCTTCGAGCGGCGTGGCATCCCGTTCGTCGTCGGTGTCAACGGCTTCCATGGCGAGCACCCCTACTCGCCCGAGGAGATCCGGGAGGCCCTGGCCCTGCCCGAGAACGCTCACGTGCTCCTGTGCGACGCCCGGGACCGGGACTCGTGCCGGGACGTGCTGATAGCACTGATAGACGAGTTGATAGCGACCTCGGCGCAGCACAACGGAACCGGCCGCCCGAGCGGTCTGGCCTGACGCGGCTACGAACCTGACGCGGCTACGAAGCCGTTCCGTCAGCGCCATTGCCGTCGTCGTTGCCATCGCTGCCGTCGTCGCCGTCGAGACGGGCCACCTGGGACACGTTCTCGCGGTCGTCGGCGTCGGCGCTCGGCTCGGTGTCGAACCAGGCGTCGAGGATCTCCTTGAGCAGCGGCTCGGACGTCAGCCGCAGTCCCAGGGCCAGCACGTTGGCGTCGTTCCAGCGGCGGGCGCCGCGGGCGGTGTACGCGTCCGTGCACAGCCCGGCGCGTACGCCCGCCACCTTGTTCGCGGCGATCGACGAGCCCGTGCCGGTCCAGCAGCACACGACCGCCTGGTCCGCCCGCCCGGCGGCGACGTCGCGGGCGGCCGCCGCCGAGCACACCGCCCATCGCGCGTCGTCCCCGGGCCGCAAAGCCCCGTGCGCCAGTACCTCGTGGCCCCGCTCGCGCAGTTCCGCGAGCAGCGAGCGGGCCACGGGTTCGTCCATGTCCGAGGAGACGGAGATCCGCATGTGCCGGAGACTACTCGGCGGAGCCTGCGGACGTCAGCCGCCCGCGGGGCGCCGGCGGTCAGTCGCGATAGGCGGCGATCGCGATCCGGACGAAAGAGCGGAGCAGGGGGTTCGTGTCGCCCTGGTTCCACGCCACCACCGCGCGGCTCGGCTCCATGTCGGTCAGCGGCACCACGGTGAGGCCCTCCCCCGGCTCGTGGTCCAGCAGGGTCATACCGACTGTGCCGTTCCAGAGAACGGCCTGCCGGCACTCCTGGACGGCGCGCACCACCGGGCCCTCGCGAGGCTCCCCGCCGTTCCAGTACGACTGCCAGAACGGGTCGGTGCCCGCCGGGAACCGGAACCAGCGGCGGTCGGCCAGGTCGGCCAGTCCCAGGCTGTCGCGGCGGGCCAGCGGGTCGTCGGCGCGCAGCAGCGCCCCGACGGGGTCGGCGCGCAGTTCGCGCACGGTCAGGCCGGTCTCGTCGAACGGTCCGCGGGTCAGGGCCACATCGACCGACTCGGCGCGCAGACCACAGGTCGGATCGGTCAGGTCGGTCTCGCGGACCCGGACCTCGATGTGCGGGTGCCGCCGGCGGCAGGCGGCGGCCAGCCGGGCGGCAGCGGGGTCGGTGGTGTCGCCGAGGATGCCGATGGTGAGGGTCGCGGCGCCGGCGGCCCCGGCCACGCGTGCGCGGAGCCGGTCGGCCCGGTCGAGCAGGGCGCGCGCCTCGTCGAGCAGCACGGCGCCCACCGCGGTGAGCGTGACACCGGCGGAGGACCGCTCCAGCAGCGCGGCGCCGAGCTCCGTCTCCAACTGTTTGATCGCCCGGCTCAGCGGTGGCTGGCTCATGTGCAGCCGGGTGGCGGCCCGGCCGAAGTGGAGTTCCTCGGCGACCGCCACGAAGTACCGCAGTGTGCGTAACTCCATCGCTGCCACGTCGCCACGATACCCGTACGGTATCGAGGTGTCGGAACGGGTCTTGGACAGCCACGGTGCGGTGGCCCTGAATGGGAATCATGAACGTCGCGTACTGGATCGTCGCCGGCCTGCTCGCTCTCTTCTACCTCTACGGCGGTGGGTTGAAGGTGGTCCGCGGCCGGGAGCAGCTCCGCCCGATGATGGCCTGGGTGGACGACATACCGATGCCGGCCGTCAGGGCCATCGGTGTGATCGAGGTGCTCGG
This sequence comes from Streptomyces sp. NPDC048484, assembly GCF_040651415.1. NCBI lineage: Bacteria > Bacillati > Actinomycetota > Actinomycetes > Kitasatosporales > Streptomycetaceae > Streptomyces > Streptomyces sp. NPDC048484. The sequence goes on along the minus strand of NZ_JBEZJY010000018.1, from coordinate 124,144 downwards.
CGCGATCGGGCTGATCCTCCCGCCGCTGACCGGCATCGCGCCCTGGCTGGCCCTCGCCGCGGCCATCGGGTTCGTGGTTCTGCAGCTCGCCGCGGCCAGGGTTCACCTGAACCGGGGAGACCGTCGGATCGCCCTCAACATCACACTCTTTCTGGCTGCCGCCCTGACCGTCTGGCCGGCGACGACCTGGCTGTGAAGCCAATGCCGCGGCACTAGGGCGTGTTTCGAAAGTCCCGTCTGCCCGGCGACGCCATGCACGCTCCCCCACTGCCTCAAGGGCGTGGGAGGTGCCCCCACTCGCCGCACCGGGCGCAGACCCAAGTACGTCCAGTACGAGGGCCTACGCCCGGCACACCGAGAGCACGCACCTGACGCCGCCGGGCCCGCCCTCCGGGCGGACGACGCTACTTTCGAAACACGCCCTAGATGAACAGGGCCGTGATCAGGGCGATGTCGTCGTCCTTGTTCTGCCCGAAGCGCGCGAGGAGCAGGTCGCACATCTCTTCCAGATCGTCCGGCCCGTCGGCCACGGTCTCGCGGAACTCGGCGAGGGTGGCGTCCAGATGGGCGGTCCGTACCTCGACGAGGCCGTCCGTCACCATGAGCAGGCGGGTGCCGGGCGGGGCCCGTACGACGGTGGGCTGCGGATGCCGCTGCCCCATGCCGATCAGCGGACCGTGCGGATGGTGGAACCGTGGCCCGTCCTGCGGGTCGATCAGCAGCGGGGGGATGTGACCCGCGTTGGCGATGTGCAGGCGGCGTCCGTCCGGTTCCACCAGAACGAGGCAGAGAGTGACGGTGATGCCGGGCTGGGACTGGCCCAGCAGCGTCTCCAGGCGCTCCAGTATGTGGTGTGGAGGGTGGCCTTCGATGGCGTAGGCCCGTAGTGCGTGCCGCACCTCGCCCATGACGGTCGCGGCCGTCACCGAGTGACCGACGACGTCGCCGATGGCGAGCAGCAGACCGTTCACCGTCTGCACCGCTTCGTAGAAGTCTCCGCCGATTTCCGCGTGCTCGGAGGCGGGGAGGTAGCGGAAGGCCAGCTCGACGCCCGGGACGGTCGGCAACTCCTTGGGGAGGAAGGAACGTTGCAGGGCCAGTCCCAGGGCGCGTTCCTCGTTGTAGGTCCGCAGGGCTTCGAGGGCCAGGGCACTGGCGTTGGCCAGTTGCTGCAGGAGCTGCTCGTCGTCAGCGCTCTGCAGGGCCGTCGCGGGGACGGCCAGACAGACGGGGGGACGGCCGCGCTTGGTACGGGACACCGCGAGAGCGATGTCTCCGGGAAGGTGGTCGCCCGGCAGCATGGCCCGCCACTGTCCGCGCGGAACCCGGACGATCGTGACGCCGGTGTCCTGGTTCAGACCGTGGGCCGCCAACTGCTTCAGGAGAGCCGCGTGAGCGGGATGGATGCGTACGGCGGCCTGCGGATCGTCGATCATACTGTGGACGGCCTGCGCCTGCGGTGAGAGGAACACCGCGCTGGCCGGGGTGTCCAGGAGGGCGGCCGCGCCGCCGGTGGCCGCCGCCGCGAAGGAGTGGAAGCCCACGGCGCTGTAGACGTCCATCGTGGCCCGGTTCAGCGCGATGAGGCGTTGGGCGAGCCGTTCGGCGCGCTGTCGGGCTCGGGCGTAGCGCAGGGTGGCGGTGACGGTGGCGAGGAGTTCGTCCGGGTCGATGGGCTGGTCGAGATAGGCGTCCGCGCCCCGTCTCAGTCCTTCGGCGTGATCGGCGGGGCTGATGGCCGCGGCTGAGATCTGGATGATCGGCAGATGGGCTGTCCGCGGGCTGCTCTTGAGGCGTTCGCTGACCTCGAAGCCGCTCATGTCCGGAAGCAGGACGTCGATGATCGCTATGTCCGGAAGCACGCCCGGCCCGGCGTGCAGCCGGGTGAGGCCCTGCTCTCCCGTGTCGGCACTGATGACGATGTGTCCGGCGCGCTGCAGCCAGCTGGTGAGGATGTAGCGGTTCGTCTCGTTGTCGTCCACGACCAGTACGGTCGCGGGCAGACGCTCCTGAGCGCTGTCGGTCACGGGGCGCCCTTTCGGTTCTGCGGTTCCTTCGTGTACGCATGACCCAGATCCGGCAGGCGAACCTCCACCCGGGTGCCGACACCCACGGTGCTGGTGAGCGTGAGTGAGCCGCCGAGCAGTTCCGCGAGCGTACGGGCGTAGGGCAGGCCCAGGCCGGTTCCGGGCTGTCCGCTCTGATGAGGGCCGCGGACCTGGTAGAACGCCTCGAACACACGGCCCTGTTCGTCGGGCGGGATGCCGATCCCGGTGTCCGTGACGGTGAACAGCACGGCGGGCACCGGTGGTTCGGGGTCGGCGTCGATCTCCAGGCGTACTTCGCCCCGCTCGGTGAACTTCAAGGCGTTGGAGAGGACGTTGCGCAGGATACGGATCAGCAACGTCTCGTCGGTCACCAGGGTCGGCTGCGGTTCGAGGTGAGGCGTGACGAGGGTGACCCGGTCGTGGCCGTGGCCGCTCAGGAGGAGGCCGCTGAGGTGCGCGACGAGCAGCCGCAGGTCCACCGGTTCCGGGTGGATCTCCAGGTGACCGGCTTCGGCCTTCGCGACGTCCAGCAGGTCGTTCACGAGAGACAGCAGCGTATGGCCGGAGGACAGGATGAGTTCGGCCTGATCGTGCTGCTCGTCGGTGAGAGCGGGGGAACCGGTAGCCAGCAGCATCGTGGAGAGCGCGACCACGGAGTTGACCGGGGTGCGCAGTTCGTGGCTGATGTTCGTCCAGAACCGGGTCTTGGCCTCGCTCGCCTCCTGCAACTGGCGCCGCTTGTCGTCCAGTTCCGAGTGCAGCGCCAGAACGCCGCTGTTGGTCGCTTCCAGCTCCTGTGTCAGCTCGGAGTACAACGCGAGCACGCCCCGGTTGGTCTCCTCCAGCTCTTCGTTGAGGCGAAGGAGTTCCTCCCGCTGGGCGCGGGTCTCCTCCAGAGTGGCGATCAGATCGCGGGTCCGGGCGCGCAGATCGTCCGCCTCGGTGGAACGGGAGGCGCGCTTGAGCACCTCCGTCAGGCGGGCGTGCTGCTCGGCCGCGCTGCCGCTGTCCGCGGCGATCGGCTGGCTGACGACGATGCGGCCGGCCGCCGGGCCTGCCTCGCAGTGGACTCCTACGAGCTTCGCGGCCAGGTCGAGCGTCTCCTTCACCGGGGGTGGCCCGCCGGTCCAGGTGAACGTGACGAGGAGGGACACCGGTCGGTCCGGTGGGACCAGACTGAAGGAGACCTCCAGCCCGCGGCATCCGCACCGGTCCCGTCCGAGTTCGCTCAGCGCGGTCGCCAGACGGACCTGGTCCTGGCGGTCCAACGCCAGTGCTGCCGCCGCCTGTTGCGCATTTCGGCGCAGGCCGAACACATCCTGTGCCGAGGTCAGGGCGAAGGACGCCACCGGGTCGGCGGACCTGGAGGCGGACGAGCGGTCGTCGTGGGGCGCACCGCCGCGGGCGCCCGGGTCAAACACCATGCTCGTCCGGCTCCGCGCTGATCACCATGCCCCCTTGATCACAACGACACCGGCGTCGTCCCGCCGCACCCCCGCCTCGCGCAGCAACTGGCCGGCCATGACGAGCGGTGAGTGCTGCAGCAGGCCTGGCAGGGACCCGTGGTCCCAGCGTTCGGTCAACCCGTCGGAGTGCATCACCAGGGCGCCGTGCTGCGGAAGCGGTTCCTCGAACGTCCGCAGCCGCCGCATGTGCGAGCCCACGATTCCGGGGGCCGATATCAGGGCCTTGCGTCCGCCGTCACCGACGAGGAAGCCGCTGACGTTGCCTATTCCGCAGTACAGCAGTCGTCCCGCGGCGGGCTCGATCCGCGCCACGGCGACCGCCCCGCCACGCGTTCCCCGCAGGGCGAGGTGAACCGCGCCGAGGACACCCTCCGGGCTGGGATCACGGGTGGCGTGGAACGCTCTGACCGCTGCCTGACTCGCGCGCGCCGCGAGGGGCCCGTGCCCCAGACCGTCACAGAGCATGACCAGGATCGCCGGGCGGTGTCCGGTGTCGTCGCCGACAGTGTTACGGACGGCCCACGCGTCCCCGCACACGCTCTCACCGCTGATGGGCCTGGTCACGCCGCCGGCCGGGAACGAACCCGGGGAGGCGACGACGGCTCGGCCGTCCACGGTGCGCGGCCAGAACTGCGCGGTCATGACCGTCCCGCGGCCCGGAACGGAATGCAGGTCGAAGTGGTCCGAGAGGCGGGAGACCATGCCCAGACCGATACCGAGGCTGCCGGCGCTGGATGTTCCGTCGGCCAGGTCGGCGGGGACATCCGTCATTCCGGCCCCCGAGTCGACGGTGACGAACTCCACGCCGGCCTGGTCCCCGGAGCGCACCACACGCAGCAGCAGAGCCCCGTCCACGGCGTGCCGTTGCACGTTCGTGGCGGCCTCGGTGACAGCGAGGGCGACCTCGGCGGACCGGTGGCCGCTGAGCCCGATGCGCCTGGCCAGCGCGGTGGCCGCGCTCCGAGCGACCACGGCCAGCGACGCTCCGTCCCGGAACCATGTTCCGTCCTCGCTGTCCAGCGTGACGGCGGCGCTCACCGCGACCACTTGACGATGGTCACGGTCGTGCCCTCGCCCGGCGCGCTGGCCAGCCGGAAGTCGTCGACGAGGCGCCGGGCACCGCTGAGACCAAGACCCAGACCGGCGCCCGACGTCCAGCCGTCCGTCATGGCCAGCTCGACGTCGGCCATACCGGGGCCGGAGTCCTCGAAGACGGCAGCCACGCCACGCTTGCCGTTCACACTGACCAGTCCGGAACTGACCGTGCCCCCGCCACCGTGGATCAGGGTGTTGCGCGCGAGCTCACTGGCCGCGGTGACCATTTTCGTCTGGTCGACCAGGGAGAGACGGCACTGCTGGGACAACGCCCTTATGGCCTGCCGGATGTGTACGAGGTCGGCGCTGCGCGCGATGGGATAGACCTGCGGCTTTTCTCCCGCAGTCCAGGGCGCTGTCACCTCAGGGCCGAACTGGCGGGCCCGCTCAGCTTCGCCAGCCCCTTCTCCAGGTCCAGGGCGGTGTCGACGCCGCCGAGGGAAAGGCCCAGCTCGACCAGGGTGATGGCCACCGCGGGCCGCATACCCACCACGACCGTCCTGGCGTCGAGCAGACGCGAGATGGCGGCCACCGTCGCCAGCATGCGTCCCACGAAGGAGTCGACGATCTCCAGGGCGGTGATGTCGATGATGACGCCCCGGGCCGACTTGGCCACGATCTGCTCGGCCAGATCCTCCTGGAGGTTCAGCACCATCTGGTCCTCCAGATCGAACTGGACGGACACCAGCAGGGTCTCGCCGATCCGCAGGATCGGAATACGCTCACTCATCGCTGTGCACCCTGGTGGGTGACCAGCTCCACGCCGGACCTGCGCAACGCCAGCTTCAGGGCGTCGGCCAGACTGCCCTTCGTCACGATGTCGTTGAACTCGATGCCCAGCGCGACGATGGTCTGCGCGATCTGCGGGCTGATGCCGGACACGGTGCATTCGGCGCCCATCAGCCTGGCGGCGACGATGGTCTTGAGCAGGTGCTGCGCGACCTGGGTGTCCACCGCGGGAACGCCCGTGATGTCGATGATCGCCTGCTCCGAGCCCGTGTCCACGAGGGCCTGCAGAAGCTTCTCCATCACCACCTGTGTCCGGGCCGAGTCCAGCGTGCCGACCAGCGGCACGCCGATGACCCCGTCCCACAGCCGCACCACCGGCGTGGACAGTTCCAGGAGTTGCTCGGCCTGCGCGGTGATGATCTCGTCCCGCGTCTGTGTGTAGGTCTCGATCACGAAGAGGCCCAGACCGTCCAGGATGTGGCCGAGTTGCAGATAGGCACGGATCTCGTCGGCAGAACCGTCCTGCAAGACGGGTTCGAGAACCCGCTTCAGCGCGAAGACACTGATCGCGGTCTCGGTGGGCAGGAAACCCTGACGGGCCCTGTTCCTCGACAGTTCCGTCAACAGGGCGCGCACCTCGGACATCTGTTCCGAGTGGACATCGGTGGCACCCAGCCGCAACGCGTCAACCAGAGCTTCGTACAACTCCCGCAACTCGCGGTCGAGTTCGGCCGTGCCGATCCGCCCGCCCAGCGACGTCGACACCTCCCGCACCCACGTCGCAGCCAGGTCCTGTCCCTCTACCGACAAGAGCCCCACCAGGTCAACAGCGCTGTCTCGCTTCGCCATGCAGGCGCTCCTTCAATGATCCTCTGTGCGTGTCAAAGCTGACCCGCAAAGCCTACCGGCACCTGCCATAGCAGACAGTCACGACCTTGAGGTGGAGGCCGAGGGCGGATGCTGTGCAACCCGGGCCGGCCCGGCGAAACGCAGAACGCCGAGCAGGGCATCCGTCCGCGGACAGCGGGCACGGACAGCGGGCACAGGCAATGGGCACGGACAGCGGGAAGGGAGGCCTTCAGTCGGCGCTCAGGCCGTCTACGCGGCGAGGAGTCCCGTCACGCGGTGAGGAGTCCTGTGCGGAGCCGGTCGAGGGTGCGGGTGAGGAGTCGGGAGATGTGCATCTGGGAGAGGTTCAGCTCACGGCCGATCTCCGCCTGGGTCATCTCCTGGCCGAACCGCATCTCGATGATGGCCCGTTCCCGCTCGTCGAGTTCCTGCAGCAGCGGGGCGAGGGTGTGCAGGTCCTCGAAGAGGTCCATCGCCGGGTCGGTCTCGCCGAGGGTGTCGGCGTACTTCGGCCCGCCGTCGCCGGAGTCGTCGTCGCCGTTCGAGCTGTCGATGGAGCCGGCGACGTAGCCGTTGGCGGCCACCAGACCCTCGATGACCTCTTCCTCGGACAGGTCCAGGTGGGCGGCGAGTTCCTTGACCGTGGGCGGGCGGTTGAGCGAGGCGGCGAGCGCTTCCTTGCTCTTGGCCAGGGCGACGCGCAGTTCCTGCAGCCGCCGCGGGACGTGCACGGCCCAGGTGGTGTCCCGGAAGAAGCGCTTGATCTCGCCGACGATGTACGGGATGGCGAAGGAGGTGAACTCGACCTCGCGCGACAGGTCGAAGCGGTCGATGGCCTTGATCAGGCCGATGGTGCCGACCTGGATGACGTCCTCCATGTCACCGGCGCCGCGGTTGCGGAACCGGCGGGCCGCGAAGTTGACCAGGGACAGGTTCATCTCGATCAGCGTGTTGCGGGCGTACTGGTATGCGTGGGTGCCCTCTTCCAGCTCCTGCAGCCGGTCGAGGAACAGCCGGGACAGAGCCCGCGCGTCCTTGGGAGCGATCTTGCCGCCGTCCTCGATCCACGGCAGGTCACCGACAGCCTCCGGAGCTCCCGCACTGGAAGCAGTCGCTTCGGGGGCGTTCACGGAGGGGATCACAGATGCCGCCTTAGTGTGGAGAACAAGGTGAGGGTCTGGTGCCCACTATGACGGCATGCATGTCGACTCGGACCACACTGTTCCAAAGAGACGACTGCGGCGCCCCTTCCACGACCCGAAGAAGTGCGACGGCCTGCGAGTCAATGCTGCCGTCGGGGAGGTAGCGGCGGCGGAAGGCAATTCATTCGTCGTGCAGTTCGAAGAGCACGGCGGTGGTCAGCCCTCTCCGCGTGCGCGCTGCGCAGGATCGACAGGGCCTTGTCGACGGTTGTGTGGTCGCTGGTCTGAAGGTCGGCGGGGGTCATGACGTCGGCAGCGGTGGGTTCCTGGGCCTGGATGGTGGTCGTAGGTCACTTCCTTGCTGGTGGGGGGTCGTTCCCACGGCCCGGGGGGGGGCTGGCTCCCGGACCGTGGGAACGGCACGGTGCGAAGCTGCGCCGGCGATCAGTCCCGGCCGGCTTCCAAGCGCTGGTCCAGGCGCTGGTCTATCCAGCCCATCAACCGCGCGACCTCGGCGCTGTCTCCCGCCGCGCGGGCCTTGTGCAGCAGGTCGGCGGCCTCGGCCAGCTGGTGGTCGGTGTCATTGGGAGGCTGGTAGGGCACAGGTGTCTCCGGTTCGGGAAAGGGCGTCTGTCGGCCGGGTGAGCAGTTCCGGTTGCCGGGGTGAGGTGTGCGGGTCACGGACCGGGGGAGGCGGGGGTGTCGTGCCATCCTGTCGTCCTCAATTGCCGCAGAGCGGACTGTTGGTGGGGCTCGGGGATGTGGTGGGCGTCCAGGGCTTCGGCCAGAGCCGCGTGGGTGCGGATCTGAGGACCGGCGCCGGAGGCCAGCGGGACCCCGCTGACCGGTAGCCCGGCCAGTTCCAGGGGGCGTTGGTGTTCGGCCGCGCGCAGGGCTGCGGCGTGGACGATGTCCTGTCCGGCGGGAGACCAGCCGTACAGGGCGCTCACGTCCAGGAGGAGGGGGCCGTGTCCTCGGGCGAGGGCCCAGCCCATGGCGCCGGAGAAACGGCCGGTGGTGTCGTGGCCCAGGTAGCCGGCCAGGGACAGGAGCCCGACGCCGGGCAGAGTCTGGTAGTGCCACTTGATTGTCATGCTGTCGGCTCTCTGTGGCGGGCGGGTGGGCTCACGGCGTGTCGGTTCGGTGCTCGGCCTCACCGGCGGGGAAGCGAAGGAACAGCGCCCTGTGCGGGAGGGTGGCGCGGATGGTGGAGGCCGCCGATCCCGCGCTGCGGGGGCGGGGGCGGACGTGCAGGCGTGTTCCGAGGGTCTCGGCCCGGGCCAGCAGGGCGCCGACCCCGGCGGCGTCGGTCAGGGTGCTGGTGGGGGCGTCATGACCGGACAGGTAGTGGGTGACCTCGAAGCGCACCGGTGTCCTCTTCCATCGTCGTCACGGGCACGTGCGCGGGAGCGGTGTGCGGGCCGGCTCATCCCGCTCTCGCGGGCTCCGGGGTGGTGGGGTCGGAGGGCTGGTGGGGCAGCAGTCCCACGCCGTGCAGGTGGGCGCGGGCGTAGGCGATGGCCTGCGGGGTGGAGGGGAAGACCCTGCCGTCGGTATGCAGGGCGTCCAGGATGCCCAGGGCGTCCAGGCGGGGGCGGTGTACGTCGCGGATCCCGGAGACGAGGACCAGCGCACCGTGCCGGGTGAGTTTGTCGATCGCGTCGCCGAGTACCCGGGCGCCGGAGGCGTCCATGGCGCTGACCCGCGACATCCGCAGGATCACCACCTTGAGCTGTGTGCTCTCGGTCAGCTCCAGCAGGAAGCGGTGGGCGACGGCGAACAGCAGCGGCCCGTCCAGACGGTAGGCCACAATGTGCTCGGCCAGCAGCTCCTGCTCCTCCCGGTGGTGGTCGGCCGGTGCCAGACCCTCGTGCAGGGCCACTTCCTCGATCCGGGCGGCCTGTGACACCGCGCGCAGCGCCAGCACGCCGGACACGACCAGCCCCGCGATCACCGCGGTGACCAGGTTGAATGCCAGGGTGGCGACCGCGGTCAGGGTCAGGATCAGGGCCTCGCCCCGGCCGCTGCGGGACAGTGCCCGCAGGGAGCCGACCTCGACCATGCGGAACGCGGTGGCGATCAGCACACCGGCCAGCGCCGCGAGCGGGATCCCCCCGACGAGCGGTGCGGCAGCGAAGATGATCACTGCGAGTACGCCTGCGTGGGTCAGTGAGGCAAGGCGCGAGGCCGCTCCGGAGCGGACGTTGACAGCCGTCCGCGCGATGGCTCCGGTCGCCGCGACACCGCCGAACAGGGGCACGACGAGGTTGGCCAGACCCTGGCCGAACAGTTCCCGGTCCGAGTCGTGCCGCTCCGAGACGCTCATGGCATCGGCGGCGGTCGCCGCCATCAGCGACTCCAGCGCGGCGAGCGCCGCCACGGCCAGCGCCGAGGGCAGCAGCGAGGGAACCGTCGAGGGAGCCAGGAATCCCAGGGAAGGCGCCGGGATCCCCGCGGGCAGATGCCCGATCGTGGCCACGTGCAGATGCAGCAGCGGGACAACGACAGTGGCGGCGGCCACCGCGAGCAGAGAGAAAGGGACCGCGGGCCAGCGGCGCGCGCCCACCAGCAGCACCGTCACCACGGCGACCGTGATCGCGAGCGCCGCAGTGTTCGGGTGGGCGGCGAAGTCACCGGCCGCGGCGAACGCGACCACGGCCGGATTGTCACCCGGCGGTGTCTTGACGCCGAGCGCGCCGGGAATCTGCTGGAGAGCGATCACGGCGGCGATGCCCAGAGTGAAGCCCTCCACCACCGGCACCGGAACATACGCCATGAAACGGCCCGCACGCAGCAGGGCCAGCACCACCAGGGCCACTCCGGCCAGCAGACCGACCGTCAGCACCCCGTTGACGCCGTACTGGTGCACGATGGGTACCAGGACCACGGTCATCGCGCCGGTGGGGCCCGACACCTGCAGGTGGGATCCGCCGAAGACCGCCGCGAGCGCACCGGCGATCACTGCCGTGACCAGCCCCGCCTGAGCGCCGGCCCCCGAGGAGATCCCGAACCCCAGAGCCAGCGGCAACGCCACCACGGCGACCGTCAGCCCCGCGAGGAGGTCCTTGCGCGGAGAACGGCCCATGGTCGCCAGGATCCGCCGGTCGGGCAGCACACCCAGCAGCCGCTCACGCACCAGCCGAGCGGCCTTCCCGGTCGCACCGGGAGTACTCACGCGCTCTTCACCGTCACGTCACGATCGGCCTCGCGCAGTTCGGCCAGCAGGCCCTGCTGCCCCGACAGCAACTCGGTCAGGATGCGCCGCGCGGCACGCATCAGCTCCGCGACATCCCCCCCTGCCAGGGCATAGATCACCGTGTCGCCCTCCCGCGTTGCCGTTACGATGCCCGAGCGCCGCAGCACGGCCAGCTGTTGGGACAGATTCGAACGCTCCACCTCGATCTGCGTCAGCAGATCACGCACCGGCATCGGCCCGTCCTGCAACAGCTCCAGCACCCGGATCCGCACCGGATGACCCAGCATCCGGAAAAACTCCGCCTTCGCCTGATACAGCGGAATCGGCACCGCCATCAGCCCCTCTCCCACTCAGTCCCGACCTGGCCCACCCCGAACGGGCAGCCCCCGGCCCCGCTTCTCCCGCCGAACAACTCACTGATGCGCGTGCTGCCCCACAGAGAAGAGCGCCCAGACAAACCCGGCGAAAAGATGAGTTCCGAACGGATGGACCAAGAACCGGAACACCACCCCGCGCTTGTTCCAGCCCTCGCTCCCACTCACCGCACGCCTCCACTCACTCCGCAGACGCCTGACCCTTCCGACATGCGATGTGGCATGTGGTCAATTGAAGAATACTTCAATCGACCACATGCCGGCATCCAGGGTGGGTCAACAAGTGGTTGAGCAGCGCCGACAGGCCCTAAGTCCGCGTCAGTCCTCGGCCGAGGTCAGCGTCAGCGAGATCGAGTTGATGCAGTACCGCTGGTCGGTCGGGGTCGCGTAGCCCTCGCCCTCGAAGACGTGGCCCAGGTGCGATCCGCAGCGGGAACACCGCACCTCGGTCCGCGCCATCCCGTGCGAGCGGTCCTCGATCAGCTCGACGGCGTCGGAGTCCTTCGGGTCGTAGAAGGAGGGCCAGCCGCAGTGCGACTCGAACTTCTCCGTGGAGGTGAAGAGCTCGGCGCCGCAGGCCCGGCAGGAGTACACGCCCTTCGTCCTGGTGTCGGTGTACTCGCCGCGGAACGCCGGCTCCGTGCCGGCCTGGCGCAGGACGGCGTACTCGGCCGGGCTCAGCTCCGCACGCCACTGCTCGTCCGGCTTCTCGATGTCGTACGACATGTTGTTCAACCCCTCGCTACAGATCACTACAGGTGCGACTGCTTCGACAGGCGGGTCAGGATCTCGGGTCCGAGGTCCGTCACGTCTCCCGCGCCCATGGTGAGAACGAGATCACCGGGCTTCGCCATTCCCGCCACCAGCGCGGGTACCTGTGACGTGTCGTGCACCGGCGTCACGTCCGCGCCCGCCGCCCGGGCCGCCTCGATGATCAGCTCGCTCGTGACGCCCGGGATCGGGTCCTCGCGGGCCGGGTAGATGTCCAGGACCAGCGAGGCGTCCGCCAGGGACAGGGCCTGGCCCATCTCCTTGCCCAGTTCCTGGGTGCGCGAGAAGAGGTGGGGCTGGAAGACGACCAGGATGCGGGAGTCACCGGCGGCCGCCTTCATCGCCTCAAGGTCGGCCGCCATCTCCGTCGGGTGGTGCGCGTACGAGTCGATGACCTGCACGCCCGCCTCCTCGCCCTTGAGCTGCAGGCGCCGCTTCACGCCCGTGTACGAGGCGAGAGCGGGGGCCAGCTCCTGCGCGGGGATACCCAGGGCCGCGCCCGACGCGAGCGCCGCGACCGCGTTGTGCGCGTAGTGGCGGCCGGGCACCGAGACCGTGAAGGTGAGACGGGAACCGTCCAGCTCGACGGTCACCTCGCTCTTCAGACCCTGTGGGACCACGGACAGCACCCGCACGTCCGCGTCCTCGGACTCGCCGTACGTCACCACCCGGAGGCCGTCCGGCAGCCGCCGCGTCAGCTCGCGCGCGCCCTGCTGGTCCGCGGCGATCACCAGGGTGCCGCCGGGCACGATCCGGCCGGCGAACGTCTCGAAGGACTCGTAGATCTCGTCCATGGACGCGTAGTTGGCGTGGTGGTCCAGCTCCACGTTCAGCACGATCGCCACCTCGGGCGCGTACTTGTGGAAGCTGCGGTCCGATTCGTCCGCCTCTGCCACGAAGATCTCGCCGTCGCCGTGCAGGGCGTTGGACCCGGGGGCGTCGAGGTCGCCGCCGATCGCGTACGAGGGGTCCAGGCCCAGGGTCGACAGGGAGACCGCCAGCATCGACGTCGTGGTGGTCTTGCCGTGCGTGCCGGCGACCGCGATCGGACGCAGGCCGTCCATCAGGCGGGCGAGGGCGTCCGAGCGGTGGACGACCGGGATGCCCAGTTCGGCGGCGCGGGCCAGCTCCGGGTTGTCCGCGCGGATCGCCGAGGAGACGACCACGCAGGTGGCGTCGGACGCCAGGTGGCCGGCGGCGTGCCCGATGTGGACCGTGGCACCCAGCGCGCGCAGCGCCTCGGCGGTCGCGGACTCCTTCGCGTCACTGCCCGCCACCGCGGCCCCGCGCTGCGCGAGGATCTTCGCGATGCCCGACATCCCGGCGCCGCCGATGCCGATGAAGTGCGGTCGGTCCATGGCGGTAGGAAGGCCGGGTGCCATACGTGTTTCTCCCAGGGTTCGGCTACGACGGTGAGCGGCCCCAGCTTATTGGGTGCGGCGACAGCGGTCCCTCAAGGGCCACAGCGTCACGCCTTGCTGTGGGAGAAGAGCTTCAGCACGGGCACCCCCACCTTGTGCCGCGCCCGCGAGGCCCAGTCACGGTGGAAGAACTCCTCCACGTAATGGGGATCGGTCAGCACGATGACCTCGTCCGCGCCGATCTCGCCGACCAGACCCTTCAGCGCGTCCAGCGGATGGTCCTCGATCAACCGCCCCTTCGCCTCGCTGCCGGTCGCCCGCAGCGCCACCAGCGACACGTCGAGGGCGCGCTGCCCCTGCCCTGCGGCCTCCTCGCCCTCGGGCGTCTCATGCTCGCGGGCCGCCTCGTCCAGCTCGCCGAGCGCCACGTCGTCGATCGCCCGCAGCAGCCGGTCCGCCTGGTCGCCCCGGGGCTGGAGCAGTACGTGGAAGGCGACGTCCTCGTCGCCGTGCAACGTGGTGACGAACTCCACGTCCTCGGACGTAAGCGCCTTCTCGATCATCAATACGCTCGTGAACACGATAAACGCCCTTCTTGTCCGGTTGTCCGGAGACTGCGACTTTCAGTGTGCCCGGCGAAAGCGAAACGGAACGCGTGATTCCATCTCGTTCGATCAGGTCCGACGGTAACGGCTGAAGAGGAACCCGGCCTCCTCCAGTAGAGACGTCAGTTCGAATCGCTTCGGCACTGCCACCGGGGGGCCGCCGGCGATGCGCTGGGCGTCCCCCGCGGTGAGCATCGGGGACATCGCCAGACAGAGCTCGTCGAGGACCCCGGCCGCGACCAGCTGGCCGAGCAGCCGGGGCCCGCCCTCGGTCAGGAGCCGCAGCATGCCCAGGTCGGCGAGTGCGCGGACGGCCCGTGCAGGATCCACCCCCATACCGTCGCCCGCGATCACGACCCGCGCGCCCGCCTTCTCGGCGGCCGCGATCCGGTCGGGCGCCGCCGCGGCCCCCGTCAGCACGAGCGTGGGAAGCAGCGGCGAGGTGAAGAGCGGAAGCGAGAAGTCCAGGTCGAGACTCGCGCTCACCACGGCGATCGCGGGCGCCGGACCCTGCCCCGCCGCCCGACGGAGCGCGGCGAAGTCCTCTCGTGCCCGCGCGGGCCGGTAACCCTCCTGGCGTACCGTTTCCGCACCGACCACCACGAGGTCCGCGAGCCCCCGCAACGTGCCGAAGATCCGCATGTCGGCGGCGCTGGAGATCGGCTGCGAACGCCCGTCGTGCTGGGCGGCTCCGTCGAGCGTGGAGACCATGTTGGCCCGCAGCCAGGGCTGAGGTCCCGCGGGCCCCGCGGCGGCCGGAGGGTAGGCGTACGCCTCGGCCAGTTCGTCGAGCCCCCACTCCCTGTCCACCCTCTCCCGGTCCGCCGTCTCGTGGTCCGGCGTCTCCGTACCCGGTGCCCCGCCCGAGGCCGGGGATGCTGTCTCGTCGGTCACAGGGAACAGGCGTCGCATGTCGTGCAGTCTGGCACGAGACGTAGAGTGGGCAACCGTGTCAACCTCCACCACCGCCTCCGGTTCCGGTTCCGGCCCGATAGCCGACGCGACCCCGTCGTCCCTGTGCGCCCGCGAGCCGCGCGTTCCCGCGGACCGGCTGGTCGCCGAGATGGTGCCGCCACCGCGCTTCGACTCGGTGCGTTTCTCCACGTACATCCCGGATCCGAACCAGCCGAGCCAGACCGAGGCCGTCCGTGTCCTGGACAGCTTCGCGGCGGGTCTCGGCGGGACACACCCCACCGCCGCGGGCAAGCGCGGTTTCCTCGGCTTCGGCAGGAAGCCGGTGAAAGCCCCGGCCGGCCCCCGTGGTGTCTACCTCGACGGTGGCTACGGCGTCGGCAAGACGCACCTGCTCGCCTCCCTCTGGCACGCGACCCCGGCGGAGCCCTCGCTCAAGGCCTTCGGCACGTTCGTGGAGCTGACGAACCTGGTCGGCGCGCTCGGCTTCCAGCAGACCGTGCGGACGCTGAGCGGACACCGGCTCCTGTGCATCGACGAGTTCGAGCTCGACGACCCGGGCGACACCGTCCTCGTCTCCAGCCTGCTCGGCCGGCTGGTCGAGTCGGGTGTGGCGCTCGCCGCGACCTCCAACACGCTGCCGGGCAAGCTCGGTGAGGGCCGGTTCGCGTCGGTCGACTTCCTGCGCGAGATCCAGGGCCTGTCGGCCCACTTCCGGTCGCTGCGCATCGACGGTGAGGACTACCGCCACCGCGGGCTGCCCGAGGCCCCGGCCCCGTACTCGGACGAGCAGGTCACGCAGGCCGCGTACGCGACGCCGGGCGCCTCGCTCGACGACTTCCCGCATCTGCTCGACCATCTGGCCCGGGTGCACCCCAGCCGGTACGGCGCGCTGACGGACGGGATCGAGGCGGTCTGCCTCACGGACGTACAGCCGGTTCCGGACCAGTCCACCGCGCTGCGTCTCGTGGTCCTCGCCGACCGTCTCTACGACCGGGAAGTGCCGGTACTCGCCTCGGGGCAGCCCTTCGACCGGCTGTTCAGCGAGGAGATGCTGGGCGGCGGCTACCGCAAGAAGTACTTCCGCGCGATCTCCCGGCTCACGGCACTGGCGCGGGACGGCAAAGGGCTCGTAAGAGCCTGACCACCCGGCCCGCCACCCACCCTTTTCGGCCTGCCACCGATGCTCTTCAGCCCTCTTCAGGCTCTCTTCAGGGTGAAACGTTAAGTTAACCAAGCAAACAACTTCCCGCGTTAGCGTTGATGTCGATGCGGGAGTACGTGACCTGAAACCGGCCGAGAGGGGGACCATGCGACGAGGTACGACGGCCCGGACGCTGTTCGCCCTTCTCGCCGCCGTCCTGCTGGCCCTGCAGCTCTCCGCCCCCGCCACAGCGTTCGCATCCGCGCATACGACGCAGCTCATCGGTCCTGAGGCCGAGTCCGAGTTCGTCACCTGTGCCGACACCATGCACTCGCACGGCCCGACCGGCCCTCTGCGCACCCGCGACCGGATCCGTGCCACGGACCACGTCGTCCCGACCTCCGTGCGTCCCCTGCTCTGGAAGGTCGTCACGGTCGGTCACGAGGACCCGTCGCACACCGCGGCCCCCGCGGCGCATCACCGTACGACGAGATCCTCGACAGCGCACTCCACAGCGGTACTGCAAGTTTTCCGCTGCTGAGAGACGGCCACCGGGCACGAAGCGACTCCGACCTGACCCACCCCTCACCACGCCACGTCCGCCGAGCGCGTCGACGTGGGGTCATCTCGCCGTACCCGCATCCGCTCCCTTTTTGTAAGCCGACGCGCCCTCACGCGCGCCAGGAGGAACTGACACATGCAGCCCCTCATCGATCACGCACGCTCCTTCCGCCGGCAGTCCGTGGACCGCCCGGAGGAGTTCGCCCGCCTCGCCGAAGGCCAGTCCCCGCAGGTTCTGTTCATCACCTGCTCCGACTCGCGGGTCGTCCCGGCCCTGATCACCGGAGCCCGGCCCGGTGAACTCTTCGAACTGCGTACGGCGGGCAACATCGTCCCCCCGCACACCTCCTCGCAGCCCACCAGCGAGGCCGCCACCGTCGAGTACGCGGTGGAGGTGCTCGGAGTCTCGGACATCGTCGTCTGCGGCCACTCCCACTGCGGCGCCGTCGGCGCGCTGGTACGCGGCGACGACCTGACGGCCGTACCCGCCGTACGCGACTGGCTCACGCACTCGACCCCTCGGCCCGAAGGCGCCGTCGAGGACCCGACCGTCACCGAGGCCGTGCAGAACCACGTCCTGACGCAGCTCCTGCGGCTGCGCTCGTACCCCTGCGTGGAACGACGCCTGTCAACCGGTCTGCTCCGCCTGCACGGATGGTTCTACGAGGTCCACACCGGCTCCGTCCTCACGCACGACGTCCGCTCCGACTCCTTCGAGGCGCTGTGAGCGCCGCGGCGGGCACGGCCGCGACCACCGGCCGGACGGGCCCGGGCAAGCGAATGAAGTTCCCTCACTGGCAGCAGGACTTCGCCGCCTCGCTCGTCGTCTTCCTGGTGGCTCTGCCGCTGTGCGTGGGCGTCGCCGTGGCGTCGGGCGTGCCCGCCGAACTCGGCCTGATCACCGGCATCGTGGGCGGTCTTGTCACCGGGTTCCTGCCCGGCAGCAGCCTGCAGGTCTCGGGCCCGGCCGCGGGTCTGACCGTGCTGGTCTTCGAGGCGGTGCGCGAGTACGGACTGGCCGCGCTCGGTGTCATCGTCCTGGCCACCGGACTCATCCAGCTCGGCATGGGCGCGCTCAAGCTGGGGCGCTACTTCCGGGCCATCTCGGTGGCCGTCGTCGAGGGCATGCTGGCGGGCATCGGGCTGGTCCTGATCGCGGGCCAGCTCTACTCGGTGGCCGGCATGGAGGCCCCTGCCTCGGGCCTGGGCAAGCTCGCCGGACTGCCGGGTCTTGTCGCCGACTCCGCCGGGTCCACCACGGCGATGACGTCCTTCGGGCTCGGCGCCGCCACCATCGCCGTACTCGTGCTGTGGAAGCACCTGCCGCAGAAGGTCCGTACGGTGCCGGGGGCGCTCGCCGCGGTGGCGCTCGCCACGCTGGCGACCCTGGCGTTCGACCTGCCCGTGGCGACGGTGAAGGTGACGGGGCTGCTCGACTCGATCCAGCTGCCGGGACTGGAAGCCCTCGGCGGACTGGCGAGTGTGGGCATGCTCGGCACGGTCCTGGCCTTCGTGCTGATCGCCTCGGCGGAGTCGCTGTTCAGCGCCGCCGCCGTGGACCGGCTGCACGACGGGCCGCGCACCGAGTACGACAAGGAACTGATGGCGCAGGGCGCGGGCAACACGGTCTGCGGGCTGCTCGGCGCGCTGCCGATGACCGCCGTGATCGTCCGCAGCTCGGCGAACGTGAGCGCGGGCGCCCGGACGAAGGCGTCCCGGGTGCTGCACGGTGTGTGGCTGCTGCTGTTCGCGGCGCTGCTGCCGGCCGTACTCGCCTACATCCCGCTGCCCGCGCTCGCGGGCATCCTGGTGCACGCGGGCTGGAAGCTGATCCCGCTGCGCGGGATCGTGGCGCTGTGGCGTGAGCACCGGGGCGAGGCGCTGATCCTGGTGGTCACCGCCGTGTCGATCGTCGCGGTGAGCATGTTCGAGGGCGTGCTGATCGGGCTCGCGCTCGCCGTCGCCAAGACCGCCTGGGAGGCCTCGCACCTCAAGCTGGAGATCATCGACAAGGGGGCAGGACCGGTGCAGGCGTACCTGTCGGGCAACGCCACCTTCCTGCGGCTGCCGAAGATCCTCGACAGCCTGGAGGCGCTGCCCCAGGACCGTCCCGTGGAGCTGGACCTGTCCGGGCTCCACCACCTGGACCACGCGTGCCGGACGGCGCTGGAGAACTGGGCGCAGCGGCACAGCGCGACCGGGACCGAGCCGGTGAAGGTCACCGCCTCGGTAGGCGCCTCCTCGTAGGCACCCCGTGACCCATGGCCCGTTGGGGGACTCGTCAGGAGTCCCCCAACGGGCCGTTCGGGCTGTCCGGGTCATCTGACGGCCCGTGGGGACGCCACTGCTACGCGCGTGGTTCACGTGATTACGACCGCGTGATACACACAGGCGGGTCACGTTCTCCTGTCCGCCAACAGGAAGGTTGCCCCATGTCCGCAACACGACGCGAAGTGCTGGCCCGCTCCGGAGCTCTGGGGGTGGGCATCGCCTTCACCGGAGCCGTTTCGGAGCTCTTCACGGGTACGGCCGCCGCTCTGGGCCACTCCGGATACGGCCCTCTGCTCCCCGATCCGGAAGGCCTGCTCGATCTGCCGAAAGGCTTCCGATACCGGGTCCTGTCCCGCGAGGGCGACCAGCTCCGCTCCGGCGAGGGCCAGGTGCCCAGCAACCATGACGGCATGGCCGCCTTCGGTGGCAGAAACGGCCGCGTCCACCTGGTCCGCAACCACGAGAACCGCGTCACCGGCAAGATCCCGGTCCCGACGGTCGACGGTCTCACCTACGACTCGATGGGCAAGGGCGGCTGTACGGCGCTGACCCTCGACCCCCACGGGAACGTGGTCGGCGAGCGGGTTGCGATCGCCGGTACGGCCGTCAACTGCGCCGGTGGGCACACCCCTTGGGGTACCTGGCTGACCTGCGAGGAGACGGAGGACAAGGCCGGCACGAACGGCTACACCAAGGACCACGGCTTCATCTTCGAGGTCGACCCGGTGGACCCGCACCGCACCGGCGCGGTGCCCCTCACCGCGATGGGCCGCTTCCAGCACGAGGCGATCGCCGTCGACCCGAAGCGCGGCGTCGTCTACGAGACCGAGGACGCCTTCCTCAAGCCCTTCGGCCTCTTCTACCGCTTCCTGCCCAACAAGCCTGAGGGCGGCCGCGGTTCGCTCCGCGCGGGCGGCCGGCTGCAGGCGATGCGCGTACCGGGCGTACCGGACCTCTCCTCGATCCAGGAGACGGGCGCGACCTTCGACCGTATCGAGTGGGTGGATGTGCCGGACCCGCTGGCGGCCGGAACTCCCATCCGCGACCAGGACTTCGGCCCGAAGGGCATCACCCACGCGCAGAAGCTGGAGGGCTGCTACTGGGGCGGCTCATCGGTGTACTTCGTCTCCTCCTTCGCGCACAGCAGCGAGGGCTCGGCGGCCGACCACTACGGCCAGATCTGGCGCTACGAACCCGGTGCCCGCCGGCTCACCCTGGTGATCGTCTTCGGCCCCGACACCGACGTACAGCTGCCCGGCGAGTCCCCCGACAACATCTGCCTCGCCCCCAGCGGCGGCCTCATGGTCTGCGAGGACGGCGGTGGGGCGCAGCACGTGTACGGCGTGACCCGGCGCGGCGAGGTGTACCCGATGGCCCGCAACCGGCAGAACATCGGCACCCCGGACGCCCCGGAGTGGGGCGAGTTCGCGGGCGTCACCTTCTCCCCGGACGGCAGGACGATGTATGTGAACTGCTACACGCCGGGGACGACGTTCGCGGTGACAGGGCCCTGGCAGAGGTAGCCGCCCCGCCACGGAGGGGGCTCTCCCGAGAGTCCCCTCCGTGGTCCGTCCGCGACCGAACCACCCCGAAACCCCGAAGGGACACGCGATGGCCGAGCGGGCCGGCAGCGGCCGGAAACACCAGGTCGAGGACACCGTGATGCGCGACCTGCTGCGTGTCCCCGTCGGCGCACGTGTCTCCCTCTCCTCGTACGACGCCTCGGCGACCCCCGGCGGCGCCACGGCCCCGAGATCCAAGACCGACGGTCTGGAGGCCGTCGCCCGGATGGGCGTGCCCCTCGCCGGCCTCCAGGAACGGCTCTGGGCGGCGAGCACCGCCGGTGACCGTCGCCGGGTCCTCCTGGTGCTCCAGGGCATGGACACCAGCGGGAAGGGCGGCACGGTCAAGCACGTCGCCAGCCTCTTCAATCCCGTCGGCTGCCGGGTCCGGCCGTTCACGGCGCCGACTCCTGAGGAGTTGGAGCACGACTTCCTGTGGCGGGTCAGGAAGCGGCTCCCCCACCACGGTGAGCTCGGCATCTTCGACCGCTCGCACTACGAGGACGTCCTCATCGGGCGCGTCCGCGAGCTGGCCCCGCGCTCCGAGATCGAGTCCCGCTACGACCGGATCAACGAGTTCGAGCGGTCCCTCACCGACGACGGCGTGACGGTCGTGAAGTGCTTCCTGCACATCTCGTACGAGGAGCAGCGCCGCCGTCTCCTGCGCCGCCTCGCGAACCCGCGCAAGCTCTGGAAGTTCAGCCCCGCGGACATCGAGGAACGCGCCCTGTGGCCCGCCTACCAGGAGGCGTACGAGATCGCCCTCGAACGCTGCGCCACGGACGCCGCCCCTTGGTACCTCGTCCCCGCCGACCGCAAGTGGTACCGGAACTGGGCGATCAGCCGTCTGCTGCTGGAACACCTGAAGGCCATGGATCCGCAGTACCCGGAGCCGGACTTCGACGTGGAGGCCTGCCGGAGGCGCCTGCAGGAGGAGGGCTGAAGAGGACTGAGGAGCTCGGTCCCGCGCTCGACACCGAAAGCGATATGACCGGCTTTTCGCATTGGTCCGATTATTGTCACGGCTGTGAACACCTTCACACGGAGAGTCACCACGGCCTGCGTACTGGGTGCCGCCGCTCTCACGGCGGCCTGCGGCGCTCCCGAAGGCCCCCGCGCCGCGACGGTCCCCACGTCCGCCGCCGGCGCCCCCTCCCGGCCACCCACCCTCGCCCCGGGCCCGGGCGGGCTGACCCCGGTCTTCACGCGTGCGCCCCGGGCGCACGACAGGCACGACAAGCACGGAAAGCACGTAAAGTACAATAAGCATGACAAGCGCGACAAGACCGTCGCGCTGACCTTCGACGCCGACATGACGGCCGACCAAGGGGCTCGGGCGGCTGCCGGGGAGCGTTTCGACAACCCTCGGCTGATCCGGACACTGCGCCGGCTGAAGGTGTCGGCGACCGTGTTCATGACGGGGCGCTGGGCCGAGGAGTATCCCCGGCAGGCGCGTGCCATCGGGCGTGACTCCCTCTTCGAGGTCGCGAACCACTCCTACAGTCACCACGCCTTCACCGAGGACTGCTACGGACTGCCGACCGTCCCCGCGGCACGGATGCGGGCGGACGTGGAGCGGGCCTTCGCCGCCTTCCGCAAGGCGGGGATCGCGCACCCGATGCCGTACTTCCGGTTCCCGGGCGGATGTTACGACCGCCGGGCCCTCAAGGCGCTGAGCGCCACCGGTGTGACGGCCGTGCAGTGGGACGTGGTGAGCGGGGACGCCTTCGCGACGGACGCGGGGGCCGTGGCGCACGAGGTGCTGGACGGCGTGCGGCCCGGTTCCGTGGTCGTCATGCACTGCACGCGCAGCGCGGCCCCGGTGACCGAGAAGGCCCTGCGGACGATCGTTCCCGAGCTGCGGAAGCGCGGGTACCGGTTCGTGAAGGTGTCGGAGCTGCTCTGACTCCGTGCTCCGATTCATCACCGGGGCCGCTCAAAGCGATCGGTTTCTCTTGTTGGACGGCAAAAACGTCACGGTGGACGCTGGGGCGTAACGAACAAGTTCCCAGGAAGGATCTCCATGCAGACACGCACCATCGGTGACGTCCGGGTCGGAGCGATCGGTCTGGGCGGGATGCCCATGTCCATCGAGGGCCGCCCGGACGAGGAACGGTCGGTCGCGGCCGTCCACGCGGCGCTGGACGCGGGCGTCACGCTCATCGACACCGCTGACGCCTACCACCGGGACGCGAACGAGGTCGGCCACAACGAGTCCCTGATCGCCCGCGCGGTGGCCGCGTACGGCGGTGACACCTCGGACGTGCTCATCGCGACGAAGGGCGGCCATCTGCGTCCGGGCGACGGCTCCTGGACGTTGAACGGCTCGCCCGAGTACCTGAAGCAGGCCTGCGACGCCTCGCTCGGGCGGCTCGGCGTCGAGGCCATCGGCCTCTACCAGTTCCACCGGCCGGACCCCAAGGTCCCGTACGCGGAGTCGGTCGGCGCGATCCGCGACCTGCTGGACGCGGGCAAGATCCGCTTCGCCGGCATCTCCAACGCCGATCCCGACCAGATCCGGCAGGCCAACGAGATTCTCGGCGGCCGGCTGGTCAGCGTGCAGAACCAGTTCTCGCCCGCCTTCCGCTCCAGCGAGCCGGAACTGGAGCTGTGCGCGGAACTGGGCATCGCGTTCCTGCCGTGGAGCCCGCTGGGCGGCATCTCGAAGGCCGCCGAACTGGGGTCGCGTTACGCCGTGTTCGCCGACGTGGCGACCGAACACGGAGTGAGCCCGCAGCAGGTGTGCCTGGCATGGATCCTGGCGAAGGCCCCGGTGACCATCCCGATCCCGGGCTCCTCCCGCCCGGAGACGACCCGCGACTCGGCAGCCGCCGCGAACCTGAAGCTGTCGGACGAGGAACTGTCCCGCCTCGACGCGGCATAGCCCCCGCAGCCCTGGCGGCCCCTGCAGCTCCTGGCGCCCCCTGCGGGGCGACGGGAGCTGCGCCCGACGCCCCGCAACAGCACGTCCGCGCACGGAACCTCCCGGAGCCGCCGATCTTCCGCCTGGCAGACTGGGGCCGTGAGCAGCGACGAGAGCACGGCCGCTTCCGGGGCCGAAACCCAGGAGAGCCCCTTCCGTGACGAGCGGACCGCCCGCGACGAGGCACCGCAGTTCGTGCTGCCGCTGGTCGTCCGTATCGAACGGAACGAACCGCCGGCGCGTACGGACGCGCTGGAGACCGCGGCCCGTGCCGTCCTGGTCCTCCTCGGCGACGAGCGGTCGCTCGGCGAGGGCGAGTGGGCGCAGGCCGTCCGGGACTGGCAGGACGCCCGGATCCGCAAGGTCGTCCGGCGGGCCCGCGGCGCCGAGTGGCGTCGGGCGGAGTCGCTGCCCGGCATCACCGTCACCGGCAAGTCGGCAGAGGTCCGCGTCTTCCCGCCGGTCCCGCTGGACGGGTGGCCCAAGGACCTGGCCCGTCTCCAGGTCTCCGGCACGGACCTCGACGACCCGGAGCCGCCGGCGGACACCGACGCGGCCACGCCCGTGCTGTGGCTGAGCCCGGACCTGGACATGTCGGCCGGCAAGGCGATGGCACAGGCGGGCCACGGCGCCCAGCTGGCCTGGTGGGAGCTGTCGGGCGAGGACCGCTCGGCCTGGCGCGAGGCGGGCTTCCCGCTCGCCGTCCGCACGGCCGGTCCCGAACGGTGGGAGCAACTCACCACGAGCGGACTGCCGTTGGTTCGCGACGCCGGCTTCACGGAGATCGCACCGGGCTCGTGCACGGTGGTCGCCGACCATCCGGCGCTGCGCCTCGGCCGGCGGTAGGCGGACCGTGGACGGCCCGCGGGAGGACGGCCCGCAGGAGGACGGCTCGCGGGAGGACGGGCGATGACGGAGCAGACATGAACCGTTGAACGGCTCCGCCGTCCCGTACGTATCCTCTGGCGCCGGCCAAGTACAGGTTCCCGACGACAAGTTGGGAGATCCCCGGAGGCACCAGTGCAGCTACGCGACCCTTCCCGGGCGAGCCCGGCACGGTCGGCACGAACCGGCCCGACCCCGAGGACCCGGAAGTCTCCGCCTCTTCGCAGTGAAGCTCCGAACCTCAAATGTTGCTCTGAACGTCCCCGCCGATGGGTTCGGCCCCGCTCGCCGGGGCCATGACCCGGTCACACCGGAAGACACATCCGCCGGAAGACACGTCCGTCGAAGGAGACGACACACAGGTCCTGGTGAAGCCGTGGTGAAGGAGGGGACGATGAAGCACCTGGGTACGGGAATCGGGTGGCGGCCGGAGATCGCCGATGCCGTGGAGAGCATGCCGGGTATCGACTGGGTCGAGGCCGTCGCCGAGAACATCTGCCCTGGGCATCTCCCCGAATCGCTGCTGCGGCTGCGTGAGCGCGGCGTCACGGTGGTTCCGCACGGGGTGTCGCTCGGGCTCGGCGGCGCGGACCGCCCCGCCGGGGAGAAGCTCGCCGACCTGGCGGCCCGTGCCGAGGCCCTCGGCTCCCCGCTGGTCACCGAGCACATCGCGTTCGTCCGGGCGGGCGGGGCGCTGACCGCCTCGCCGCTTCTGGAGGCCGGGCATCTGCTGCCCGTCCCCCGCACCCGGGACGCCCTCGACGTCCTGTGCGAGAACATCCGTATCGCCCAGGACGCGCTGCCCGTGCCGCTCGCGGTGGAGAACATCGCGGCGCTGATCTCCTGGCCCGGCGAGGAGATGACCGAGGGCCAGTTCCTGTACGACCTGGTCGACCGCACCGGCGTACGCCTCCTCATCGACGTGGCCAACCTCCACACCAACCGCGTCAACCGCGGCGAGGACCCCGCCGAGGCGCTCGACGAACTGCCCGTTGAGGCCATCGCGTACGTCCATGTCGCCGGTGGTTTCGAGCGCGACGGCGTCTGGCACGACAGCCACGGGCACGCCGTACCCGAGGCGGTCCTGGACGTTCTCGCCGAACTGGCCTCCCGGGTCCGCCCGCCGGGCGTGCTCCTGGAGCGCGACGAGAACTTCCCCGCGCCGGCCGAGCTGGAGCGCGAACTGACGGCGATCCGCGAGACGGTGGAGAAGGCGGCCGCGTCCGGAGCAGCCACGCCCCGAGCAGCCGCGCCCGCGAAGACCGGCGGCACCACGGGTACCGGTGGCGCCCCGAGGACCGGCAGCACCCCGAAGAACGGTGGCGCCCCGAAGACCGACAGCGCTCCGGCCCCCGGTGAGGGCCCGCCGGCGCAGCCGCCCACCGACCCCGCCCGCCAGCGCCTCGCACTGGCTCAGGCCGCCCTGCTGTCCGCCCTCGTCGCCGGAACGCCCGTGCCCGAGGGGTTCGACCGGAACCGGCTGGCCGTGCAGGCCCGGGCGCTGGCCGGAAAGCGGGCCGACGTGGTGGCCAAGGTCGCCCCGGAACTGCCCGAGATCCTGACCGGGTCCTACCGGAAGACCTTCCTGGCGTACGCGCAAGGCCACCCGATGACCGACGGCTACCGGCGGGACGCGCTGGACTTCGCCGAGTACTTGCTGTTCGACGGACGCCTCGCGGAAACCACCCCGAACACGGACACAGAAACGGACGCAGACACAGGCGCGGACACGGGCGCGGACGTGCGGCGGAGGCTGAGCGACTGGTGGCTGGAGCGGTCGGGCCCCGCACCGCTGTCGAAGCACCCTGCGGCCCGGCTCGCACGCGCCACCCGGCGGGTCCTGCTGAGGCGTTGAGATCCGGTCGACGGGGAGCGTAGAAGGCCTTCGTCACCCGTGATGTCGCTCACTGGGCGACAGGAGTGCCCGCACGCGTACAGGGACGCGGGTTCCGTGGCTGTTCAGCGCCGTCCCGCGACGGCCGGGCCGCGCGGGCGCGCACCCAGTCGGCGCACAACGGCCCGTACGCACAGGGCACGCGCCGGGGCGGGCAAGGCCCCACCGATCGCCGACGAGCCGCCCACAGCACCGTCCCCGCCTGCGGGAACACCGCCTTCACAGGTCCGTCCGGGTCGTGCACCGCATTCGTCCAAACCCGTACCGCAGTTGGCGTACTCGGCGAAGTAATATTCCAACTCACACCAGAAGCGCACTAACGTGCGGTGCCGCAACAGGAGGCACCATGCGATCCATCAACAGCCGCCGGCTGTTCAGCGGCACCGGGCTCATCATTGCGGCTCTGACGGCGACCCTCGCGGCGCTGGTCTTTCCGATCTGGTCGTACGCGGACCGGTCGGGCACGGGTGCGGACACGCTGAACGCCACGACCGTGTCGACGAGGTTCGGCCCACTGTCCGCGCTGGACCGCGAGTTCGTCACGAAGGTCCGGCTCGCGGGCCTGTGGGAGCTGCCCGCCGGCCAGCAGGCCGAGGAGCGCGGCACCACCAAGGCCGTGAGGACGGCAGGCGAGCACCTCGTCGAGGGCCACACGTTCCTGGACGCGCGCGTACGCGACGTGGCGGCGCGGCTCGGCCTCGAACTGCCCAACCAGCCCAACGATCAGCAACGGGCCTGGCTCGACACGCTGAACACAACACGGAGCGGGGAGTACGACAGGCAGTTCGCGAACATCCTCCGCAGCGCGCACGGCAAGGTGTTCGGTCTGGTCGCCCAGATCCGCGCGAACACCCGCAACTCGCTCGTCCGCGACCTCGCCGACGACGCGAACACCACGGTGCTGGACCACATCACCGTCCTGGAGGACACCGGTCTCGTCGACTTCGACGCCCTGGCGCAGGAGGCGGCCTCCGCGAGCGCGCCCCCGCTCACCAACTCCCCCGCGCCGCCCGGTCCGCGGGCCTCGCCCAGTCCGCCCGTCCCCGCCAGGCCCTCGCCCACCGCGCGCCCTCCCTCGCCGACCTACTCCCTGCCACCGGCCGCGAGCAGCCCGCCGCCCGAGGAGCAGCCGGAGGGCGCGGACAAGAAGCCCCGGAAATCGGAGGGGCGCTGACCCGAAACGTCACACAGTGGTGATGCATCGCCCAAATTGTGCACAAGCCATGGCGCGGCCGGGCCCCCTTCGCATAGAAATCCCGCATGCTCTGGGTCCTTCTCCTCCTCCTGGCCTGGGCCGCGGCCGGCACGGCCTGTACGCGTCTGTGCCTGGCCTCCGTCCGCGCCGCCGCCGCGGACGACACGCACACGCTCCACGGACGCGGCCTGACGCTCTACGAGGCCGCGTTCCTGTCGGGCGGCCCCGCCCGGGTCGCCGATCTGACACTCGTGTCGATGGCCCGCCAACGCCGGCTGCTGCTCGCCCACACCGGCTGGGCGACCGTCGTGGACCCGCGTGGCCGGGACGAGATGGAGCGGTCGGTACCGGGCGCGATAGGCCCGGACGGACAGTCGCGGATAGCGCCGGTCCGTACGAGCGCTGCCGCCGCGGAGTCCGTACGCGCCCTCGCCGACCGTCTCGTCGCGGCGGGCCTCGCAGTGCCGGACGGCGCGCGCACCACCGTCGCGGGCGCCGTGCGCCAGGTGCGGTCGGCGGCGGCCGCCGTACTGGTGCTGGCCGCCACGGCCCTGCTGATGCCCTCCCAGGCCCAGTACGAGCGGGCGCTGGTGGCCGTCTGGTTCGCGCTCCCCCTCATCCTCACCATGAGCTGTCTCGCCATCGCACGGATCGAGGTCCACCCCTACACCCGCTGGGCGTCCCCGGCCGGACAGCGCCTGCTCAGCGCCCTGACCCGCCGCGCGGCCACCGACAGCGACGACCGTACCTACCTCACCACCGTGGCCGTACGCGGCATCCGCGCGGTCGGCGAACCGAATCTGCGGGCGGCCTTCGGCCACCGCGGACCGCACCTCTAGGGCCTGTCTGGGGGCGCCACCGGCGCGGGCAGGGAGCGAATCGGGCGCGCATCGGGGTCATTGCGCCGACACCTGCGGGCCGGTGCTTTACTTCGTCAAGTCCCAAACGAAATATCCCTTTTGTTGCGGCCATGAAGCTGCCGCGCACTGAAGGGAAAAGCGATGAGAGCTGCCACCCTCTACGGAACTGCCGGATCTTTGGTCCTGACCGCTGTCGTCGCCGTACCCGCGGGCAGCGCCCGGGCCTCGTACACCCAGACCTCGTACATCCAGGCCTCGTCCGGCCTGGCCTCGTCCGGCCTGGCCGAACAGCACGGCACGGCGATCGCCGCCGCACGCGCCGCCGCCGAAGGTATCCGCTTCGGGACGTGTTCCAAGGACCAGGACGGCCCTGGCACCCGGCAGTGCGGCACGGTGACGGTCCCGCTCGACTACGCGCACCCCGACGGCAAGATGATCAAGCTGACCGTCAGCCGGGTGCGGGCGACCGGCAAGGACGGGAAGCGGTCCGTGCCGCGACAGGGTGCGCTCGTCTTCAACCCGGGCGGCCCCGGCGCGTCCGGCATGCACTTCCCCCTGGTCGGCATGATTCCGGAGTGGAAGCGCATCGCGTCGGCGTACGACCTCGTCGGTTACGCCCCGCGCGGAGTGGGCCGCTCGGCGCCGCTGTCCTGCCAGGACCCGAAGCGGCTCCTCAAGGGACCCTCCCAGTCACCGACGCACCCCTCGGAGTCGTACAAGGAGGAGCGCATCGCACAGGCGAAGGCGTACGCACGCGGCTGCGTCCAGCGTTCGGGCCGCGCGATCAGGCACTTCTCCTCGGTCAACAACGCCCGCGACCTGGATGTCCTGCGCGCCGCCCTGGGCGAGCGCAAACTGACCTTCATGGGGGCGTCCTACGGCACGTACTTCGGATCCCTGTACGCGGAGCTGTTCCCCTCGCACGTACGCCGGATGGTCCTCGACTCGGCCGTGAACCCGGACCCGGCGAAGATCTGGTACCGGAACAACCTCGACCAGTCGGCCGCCTTCGAGGGCCGCTGGGCCGACTTCCGCACCTGGGTGGCCAAGCACCACAAGGTGTACGGGCTGGGCCGCACACCGGAGGAGGTCCTGCGCAGTTACGAGCGGGCCAGGGCACGGCTCGCGGCCGAGCCCGCAGGCGGCGTGGTCGGGCCGGAACAGCTGCGGAGCGCGTTCCTGCAGGCCGGGTACTACGACGACTACTGGCCGCGGCTCGCGCCGGCGCTCTCCGCGTATCTGAAGGGCGACCCGAAGCCGCTGGTCCGGCAGGCGGCGGGACCGCGGCCGGAGGCGGCGAAGGAGAAGGAGAACGCCAAGGCCGTCTACACGGCCGTCGAGTGCAACGACGCGCCCTGGCCACGGGCCTGGCACACCTGGGACCGCGACGCCACGCGCCTCGCCCGCGTGGCGCCCTTCGAGACCTGGGACAACACCTGGATGAACCTGCCGTGCGCCTACTGGCGGCTGCCGCGCAGCCGGCCGCTCGACATCCGCACCTCACCCGGCGAGCTGCCGCCGACGCTGATCCTGGCCGCCGAGCGGGACGCGGCGACGCCGTACACCGGCGCGCTGGAGACGCACCGGCGCCTGTCCGGCTCGGTGTTGGTCACCGAGCGGGGGGCCGGCACGCACGGCATCGGCGGGGGCGCCAGCGCGTGCGTCAACGCCCACCTCGACGCCTACTTGCTGCAGGGCCGACTCCCCGCAGGCCACGCATCCTGCGCCCCGCACAAAGAACCGGCCCCGGCCGCGCCTCGCCGCTAGAAGGGCCCCCTTCAGGGGCGGGCCCCGCAGGGGTTGTACGTCGACCACGGCCCGGTGGGGGCTTGTCGCGCAGTTCCCCGCGCCCCTGAAGGCGCGGGGGCCTGCTACGCGAGGCCCTCGACCAGCTCTGCCACGGACTTGCGGCGGCCGGTGTAGAACGGGACCTCTTCACGGACATGCAGCCGCGTCTCGGACGCACGCAGATGCCGCATGAGGTCGACGATGCGGTACAGCTCGTCCGCCTCGAAGGCGAGGATCCACTCGTAGTCGCCGAGGGAGAACGAGGCGACCGTGTTGGCACGCACGTCCGGGTAGCCGCGAGCCATCTTGCCGTGCTCGGCGAGCATCCGGCGGCGGTCCTCGTCCGGCAGCAGGTACCAGTCGTAGGAGCGTACGAACGGGTAGACGCTGATGTAGTCGCGCGGCGTCTCGTCGGCGAGGAACGCCGGAACGTGGCTGCGGTTGAACTCGGCCGGCCGGTGCAGCGCCATGTTCGACCAGACCGGCTCCAGCGCGCGGCCCAGCTTCGTACGGCGGAAGAGGTTGTACGCCTCCTGGAGCTGGTCGGCGGTCTCGGCGTGCCACCAGACCATGAGGTCGGCGTCGGCACGCAGCCCCGAGACGTCGTACGTACCGCGGACCGTGACGTCCTTGGCGGCGAGCTGGTCGAACAGCTCCTGCACCTCGTCCGCGTAGCCGGCGCGCGCGGCGCCGTCGGGAAGCACGTCACGCAGCTTGAACACGGACCAGAGGGTGTAGCGGATGACCTCGTTGAGGTCCTTGGCCTTCTTGCCGGCGTTCGGAGTTCTGGCCTGGCCGGTGGTGGGGGCGTCGTCACTCATGGGGCTATTCTCCCGCTCCCCCGTGCGGGCTCCGCACCGGGTTCGCGATCAGCGCGTCCGTCAGCCGGTCGTCGCCCCGCAGCTTGTCCACGGCGGCGTTCGCGCTCGCGACGCAGGCCGGGATCCCCACGCCGTCGTACGCCGCTCCGCACACGGCGAGGCCCGGCAGCCTGCCGACGTGTTCGCGGATGCGGGCCACGCGCGCGTGGTGCCCGACCGGGTACTGGGGCAGTCCGTCGTTCCAGCGTGTCACCCGGGTCTCCAGGGGCTCCGCGGCCAGGCCGGTGGCCTCGCGCAGGTCGTGCCGTGACACGTCGACGAGGTCCGCGTCCTCGCGGCCGAGGATCTCCGTCTCCCCGTACCGGCCGACGGACGTCCGCAGAACCACCACGTCCGGGTTCTCCTCGGCGATCCAGCCCCATTTCTGGGACGCGAACGTCGACGCCTTGATGGTCCGCCCGTCCACGGGCGGCACCAGGAAACCGCTGCCCTCGGGGAGGGCGGTCTCGCCGCGGCGGTAGGCGAGGGTGACCAACGCCATGGACGCGTACTCGACGGCCGCCAGCTCGGCCGCGGCGGCGGGAGCCTCGGCGCCCAGCAGCGTGGCCGCGGCGCCGGCGGGAACCGCCACGACGACGGCGTCGGCCCGCAGTGCGCGGCCGCCCGCGACGACCCGCCAGTACCCGCGCGGCCCGGCGCCGGCCGCGTCGTCCATGACCCGTCGCAGCTCCGTCACGGGCGCTCCCGTGACGATCTCGCCACCCCGGGCGCGCACCGACTCGGCGACGGCGAGCGGCAGTTGGCCGATGCCGCCCTCGATGCCCATGAAGACCGGGCCCGCCGGCTGATCCCGCTGCTGATCCCGCTGCTGATGGCGCGCGGTCTTCGCCTGGATGTCGCGGACCGCCTCCGTGAGCGAGGTGTGCGTACGGACCGCCTCGAAGAGCTGGGGGACGGCCGAGCGCATCGAGATGCGGTACGCGTCGCCCGCGTACACGCCACCGAGGAGCGGCTCGACGAGCCGGTCGACGACCTCGCGGCCGAGGCGCTCCGCGACGAAGGCGCCCACCGCGACGTCGTCGCCGACCTCCGTGCGCGGCAGGTCGCGTTCGCGTTCGATCCGGCGCAGGCCTTCGTCGGAGAGGACTCCGGAGAGGGCGGCGGCGTCCGCGGGGACCCCCATGACGTGCCCCTTGGGCATGGGCCTGAGCGCGCCGCGCGTCCAGATCGAGGCGCCCGCCGTCGCCGGCGGCCGGAGCCGGTCCGCGAGGCCCACCTCGTGGGCGAGTGCCACCGCCTCGGGCCGTCGCGCGAGCACCGACTCGGCACCGAGGTCCACCCGCGCGCCCGCGATCTCGCCCGGCAGCAGCTTGCCGCCGAGCCGGTCCGAGGCCTCCAGGACGGTGACGCGCGCACCGGCGCTCAGCAGCCGGTGAGCGGCGGCCAGACCGGCGATGCCGCCCCCGATGACGACGACGTGGCCCGTGCCCGTTTGCGTGCCCGCACGTGTGCCCGTATCCGTGCCCGTACGTGTGTCTGCGTGCATGCCTCCACTGTCCCAGACCCCGCTCGGCGTCCCCCTGGACCCCTGCGGCGGGCGGGGTGTCCATGACGAGGCCGGACCGTGACCTCTTCGGGACCGGATTCGGCCAACGTCCGGCGAGGCTCGGGCGTCGAAGGAGCGTCAGTCATCACGACACCCTCGGGGGTACACCGACATGCAGACACGCAGCAGTGGCAGTAGCACGACCCGGTATCGATCCGCCCGGCCTGTCCAGCTCCTTTCGGCGTTGCTGCTGGCCGGCGCACTCGCCCTCACGGGGTGCTCCGGCGCGAGCGGCGACGGAGATTCCGGCTCGGCCGACAAGGCGGCCGCCCCGGACGCGGCCCAGGAGGCGGGAACGGGTGTGGCCGACAGCGGCTCGGGCGGCGCCAAGGGCGAGCAGGCCACCGCACCCACGGAGCTGACCTCCCACATCATCCACACCGCCTCCCTGACCGTGCAGGTCAAGGACGTGTCGAAGTCCCTCGCCGAGGCCCGCACCGTGGTCGAGAACGCGGGCGGCATGGTCGGAAACGAGACGACGGACCGCGACTCCAAGGGCCGCGAGCGCTCCCGGGTCGTCCTTCGGATCCCGGCGGACAAGTACGAGGAGGTGCGCACGGAGCTGGAGGGCTCGGGCAAGCTCATCGACCTCAAGGCCAAGGCGGAGGACGTCACGGAGCAGGTCGTCGACGTGGAGAGCCGCGTCAAGTCGCAGCAGGCCAGCGTGGCGCGCATCCGTGAGCTGATGGACCGGGCCTCCAAGCTGAGCGATGTGGTCGCCCTTGAGGGCGAGTTGAGCACGCGTCAGGCCGACCTGGAGTCGCTGCTGGCCCAGCGGGCCTCCCTGAAGGACCGCACGAGCCTCGCCACGATCACGCTGTCGCTGTCCCAGCCGCCGGTGAAGAAGGCCGCCGAGCAGGACGACGACCCCGGTTTCGCGGACGCGCTCGGGGGCGGCTGGGACGCGTTCGTCACCATGTTCCGCTGGATCGCGCTGGCGCTGGGCGCGGTGCTGCCCTTCCTGGTGGGCGCGGCTCTGCTGCTGTTCCTCTGGGTGCGTTTCCTGCGTGGCCGGACGCCGGGCCGCCCGGCCGGAGCGCGACGGCCGGGACTGACCGAGTCCGAGCAGGACTGAAATGCGCGGCCCCCGTAGCGTGTTCACATGAGCATGAGCCGCGAGAACCGTACGAAAGAGCGTCTGGTGGTCGTCGGAGGGGACGCGGCGGGCATGTCCGCCGCGTCCCGGGCGCGCCGGCTGAAGAACTCCGACGACCTGGAGATCATCGCCTTCGAGCGGGGACACTTCAGCTCCTTCTCGGCGTGCGGCATCCCGTACTGGGTGGGCGGTGAGGTCGCCGACCGGGAGCAACTGATCGCGCGGTCGCCCA
Source organism: Streptomyces sp. NPDC048484 (assembly GCF_040651415.1). Classification (NCBI taxonomy): domain Bacteria; kingdom Bacillati; phylum Actinomycetota; class Actinomycetes; order Kitasatosporales; family Streptomycetaceae; genus Streptomyces; species Streptomyces sp. NPDC048484. The sequence goes on along the minus strand of NZ_JBEZJY010000018.1, from coordinate 90,758 downwards.
AGGAGCACCGGGAACGCGGGATCGACCTGCGGATGCGTACGGAGGTCACGGAGCTCGACGTCCCGGGCGGCCGCGTGCGCTCCCGCGACCTGGAGTCCGGGGCCGAGGCGTGGACGCCGTACGACAAGCTCGTGATCGCGACAGGGGCCCGCCCGGTGCGGCCGCCGCTGCCCGGCATCGACGCCCCCGGGGTGCACGGGGTGCAGACCCTCGACGACGGACAGGCCCTCATCGACACGCTGAGCCGTACGGCGGGCCGCCGCGCGGTCGTGATGGGCGCGGGCTACATCGGCGTGGAGATGGCCGAGGCGCTGATCAACCGCGGGTACGAGGTGACGGTCGTCAACCGCGGCCGGGAGCCCATGGCCACACTCGACCCGGACATGGGCCGTCTGGTGCACGACGCCATGGAGGGCCTGGGCATCACGATGGTGAACGACGCCGAGGTCACCAAGATCCTGACCGGGGAGGACGGCCGGGTCCGCGCGGTCGCCACGGAGGACGCCGAGTACCCGGCGGACGTGGTGGTCCTCGGCGTCGGCGTCCAGCCGGAGACCACCCTCGCCGAGGCCGCGGGGCTGCCGCTCGGCGACCACGGCGGGCTGCTGACGGACCTGGCCATGCGGGTGCGCGGTCACGAGAACATCTGGGCGGGCGGCGACTGTGTCGAGGTCCTCGACCTGGTCTCGGGCCGCGAACGCCACATCGCGCTGGGCACCCACGCCAACAAGCACGGTCAGGTGATCGGCTCGAACGTCGCCGGCGGCTACGCCACGTTCCCCGGTGTCGTCGGCACGGCGGTGAGCAAGGTCTGCGACCTGGAGATCGCCCGGACCGGCCTGCGGGAGAAGGACGCGCACCGTGCGGGCCTGCGGTTCGAGTCGGTCACCATCGAGGCGACGAGCCGCGCGGGCTACTACCCGGGCGCCGACCTCATGACGGTGAAGATGCTCGCCGAACTCCGCACCGGCCGCCTCCTCGGCGTCCAGATCGTCGGCGGCGAGGGCGCGGGCAAACGCGTGGACATCGCCGCCGTGGCCCTCACAGCAGGCATGACGGTGGAACAGATGACCTCTCTGGACCTCGGCTACGCCCCACCGTTCTCCCCGGTCTGGGACCCCATCCTGGTAGCGGCCAGGAAGGCGGTGGCAGCGCTGCGGAACACCGCCCCGTAGGCCACCACCCCGTAGGCCCCCGCCCCACCGGCCGACACCGACACACCGACACCCGGGACCGACGCCCTCAGGCCCCCTGCGCCGTCCCCGGCGTATGCCCGTTGATCTTCTCTATGGCCTGCCGGGCCTGCTCCCCCGGCGTCCGCGACAACGACGAGACCGGGGAGACCCCGGACGCGCCCAGCGCGGGCCCGGACATGCCAGGCCCGGACACCGCGGACGCGGGCATCGGCCCGCCCGCACCCTGGCCCGAACCCTGGCCCTGGCCCTGGCCCGCGGCCTGCTGTCGCGCGTGCGACCCTGCCTGCCGCACCCGCAGCCGATGGCTCGCGGCCTCGTCCAGCGTCACAGGACGCTGCATGCTCGCGGCCAGCCGGCCGGCCTCCTGGCCGAGCGCGGCCACGTCCTCCCAGGACAGCCTGAGTACCACGGCGAGTTCCGCCTCGCCGTCCGGCGTGGCGGTCAACGGCTGAGTGACTCGGTCGTTCATGACCTGTTCCTCACGTATTGCTGGGATCACGGGCGGTTGCCGAAACATACGCAGACAGCCGCGTCCCCGTTCAGACTCCCCGTACCGGGGCAGGATTTCCCCGTGGTCATACCCGTGCACGACGTGAACCCGGCACGCCGCACGCCGTACGTGACGTACGCGCTGATCGCCGCCAGCCTCGCGGTCTTCCTGGCCACTCCGGGTGTGGCGAGTTCACTCACCGGCGACAGTGGTCCGGCCCAGCTGTGCCACCTTCAGGCGTTCCTGGACCACTGGGCGGCGGTGCCGCGGGAACTGATCCACGGGCAGACTCCTACGACGGTCCCCACCGGGGACGTGGGCGTGGGCCCCGGCGGCCCTGGCTGTGTGGTCGGCCCGCCCGGCTACGACAAGTCGCCCCGGCTGTCGGTCCTCACGGCGATGTTCCTGCACGGCGGCTGGGTGCACCTGCTCGGCAACATGCTCTTCCTGCTGATCTTCGGCAACAACATCGAGGACCGTCTCGGCCACCTCCGCTACCTGCTGTTCTACGTGGCCTGCGGCTACGCGTCGGCCTACGGCTTCGCTTTCGTCAACGCCGACTCAGGTGACCCGCTGATCGGCGCGTCGGGTGCGATCGCGGGCGTCCTGGGCGCGTATCTGGTGCTCTACCCGAAGGCCAGGGTCTGGGTCCTGGTCCCGTTCCTGGTCTTCCTGCCGCTGCGGCTGCCCGCCTGGATCGTGCTGGGTTTCTGGTTCGGCCTCCAGGCGGTGTACTCGTCCGGCACCGGCGTCTCCGGGGCCGGCACCGTCGCCTACGTGGCCCACGTGGTCGGCTTCCTGACAGGCATGCTCCTGGCCTGGCCGCTGCGCCGGGGCACTCCGCCACCGCCCGAGCCGCGCGGCCTGCTGTGGGGCAGGCGGGCGCGGCGCGGCCGGTGACATGCGCCCGGCCCCGGGACCGGTGGGGGCCGGGCCAGGGGCCGTCCTGCAGCAGCGTCACAGGCTCCGCATCAACGCCGGTTGCAGTGCCTGTGCCTGCGTCCGTGCCTGTGCCTGTGCCTGTTTCTGTGTCGGTGTCTGCGTCGTGCACTCAGGGACCCCTTCGAGCCACGCGGGTCCCTTGATGTAGATGTTGGTCATCCACGCCTTGTAGTCCGGCAGGTACGACCACGCGTCGTTGGTGTAGCCCTCGGCGGTGACCAGTTCCGCGTGCTTCTGGCACTGGACGCGGATGGTGGTGGAGCCGGGGAAGGCGTAGACGCGGGTGGCCGCGGTGGAGGGTTCGGCCTTGGTCCAGACACCGGTGCCCCAGGTCTGGTGAATGTGGCCGGTGACCTGGCCGGTGTTGACGCGGAGCGCGCCGAAGTAGTCACCGTTCAACCGGACGTCACTGACCATGAGCCTGGTGCCGGACTCCTTGGCCTCGACCATCTTGCCCGCGCCGAGGTAGATGGCGATGTGGTGCAGGTCGCGCGAGGTGCCCCAGGCGAGCAGGTCGCCGGGAACCAGTGTCGCGAGGCCCTGGGCGGCGGTGAAGCGTCCGGCGGCGCGGTGCGTGTAGTACTGCGAGCTGGCGTCGCCGTTGAGGATGTCCGAGCCCGCGGCCACGGCGTAGGCGTGGCGGACCAGACCCGAGCAGTCGAAGCCCAGCCGCTCGGGGTCGTGCTCACTGTCCGGGTCGGTCGGGTCGACCTGACCATAGGTGGCGCCCGGCCGGGCGCCGTGGCCGCCGCCCCACGTGTACCAGGTGCCCGCTGCGACCTCGGCACAGGCGGCGGCGATCGCGCGCTCGGCGGCCGCCGAGGCTCCCGGTGCGAGGACACCGCATGCGGCGGCCTCCCGCTCCGGGGAGCCGGATGTGTTCGCGGCGGCGGTGGACACCGGCGCCCAGAGGAGAAAGGCCAGCAACGCGAGCAGTGTGCAGATGGAACCGGTCCGGCGGACCATGCCAAGACCCCCGTTTCCCGTTGACGTTGACGAAGCGGTCGCGGCACTCGGAGAGTGCCGTGGATGAGTGGTCGCACAGCAGCCTGCGGGCCGTGGCCCCGGCCCGTCGAGGTCCGCGTGTCGCCCACTTCGGTGGGCAACGGGAAACACCTGGGAAACCCTCTCCGAGCAGGGCGGTCGGTCACCACTCCCGACCGGCGGTCACTCCCGACCGGCGGTCACTCCCGGTCGGCGCAGTTCGTCCCGTGCGAGAGCGGGACGCCTGGCAGGAGCGTTTCGAGCTCCTCGGAGCCGATGCCCTTGCGCAGCCGGCAGATGTCGGCCAGCTGGGCCCCGAGATCGAGGTCCCACAGGCGTACGGTGCCGTCGGTGCTGCTGCTGGCGACCGTGCGCCCGTCGGGGGCGAAGGCCACGCTCCACACCGAGTTGGTGTGGCCCGTCAGCGTTGCCCACGGCCGCCGTCGGGCGATGTCCCACAGACGCACCGTGCGGTCGGTGCCACTGCTGACGAGCGTGCGGCCGTCCGGGGAGAAGGCGGTGCCCCGGACGGAACCGGCGTGACCGGTCAGGGTCGCCTCGGAGCGGCGCTCGCGGACGTTCCACAGGCGGACCGTGCCGTCGTTGCCGCTGCTGGCCAGGGTGCGGCCGTCGGGTGCGAAGGTCACGCTCCGTACCGCGCCCGTGTGGCCGTGGAGCGTGCCGAGCCCGCGGTGCGAGGAGACGCTCCAGAGCCGTACGGTCAGATCGTCGCCCGCGCTCGCCAGGGTCCGGCCGTCGGGGCTGAAGGTGACATCGTTGGCGTAGTCGTCGTGGCCGTGCAGCGTGGCCAGCGGCATGCGCTTCGCCACGTCCCACAGGCGGACCGTGCGGTCGGCGCCGGCCGACGCCAGGGTGCGTCCGTCAGGGGCGAAGGCGACGGAGAAGACCTGCCCGGTGTGGCCGGTCATGACCGCCAGGGGTCTGTGTCCGGCCACGTCCCACAGGCGCACCGTACCGTCGGAGCCCGCCGACGCCAGAGTTCGGCCGTCAGGGGCGAAAGCCACCGAGAAGACCGTCTCGGTGTGACCCCTGAAGGTCGCCAGGAGCCGGCGCCGACCCACGTCCCAGAGCCGTACCGTGTGGTCGGTGTCGGCGGTGGCCAGCAGCTTCCCGTCGGGGCTGTAGCGGGTCTGCCACACCTCCGTGAACGGACGTGCCGTGAGCACCGGGCCGCCGAGGTTCCACAGGACGACGGACTGGTCGAAGCCGGCCGTGGCGAGCAGGGTGCCGTCGGAGGTCACGGCCACCCCCATGACGTAGTCGGTGTGGCCCGCCAGCACGGTGGTCTGGCGGCCGCTGCGTACGTCCCACAGCCTGGTCGTCCCGTCGCCTCCCGCGCCGACGACCGTCGCGCCGTCGGACGTGTACGTGACGGCGTTGATGTCGTCGCTGCTCCCGGACAGCGTCGAACTCAGCCGGCGGGTGCGCACGTCCCACAGCCGTACGGTCCGGTCGATGCCTCCGGAGGCCACCTTGCGGCCGTCGGGGGAGAACGCCACGCCCAGCACCCCGTCGGTGTGCCCCCTGAGCACGCCGAGCGGCCGGGCCCGGCGGGTGTCCCACAGTCGTACGGTCCGGTCGGCGCCGGCGGAGACCAGGGTCCGGCCGTCGGGGGCGTACCCGAGCGCGTTGACAGCCCCCTCGTGTCCCTTGAGAAAGGCGGTGATCCGGTGCGTGGGCGCGGTGTCCCACAACTCGATCGTTCCGTCCGCGGCCGCGATCGCCAGTGCGCGCCCGCGGGGGGCGAAGGCGACCGCCCGGGCGCCCTTCGTGCTGTCTGCGAGCACCACCGGCCCGCGGTCGCCGACGACGTCCCACAGTCGTACGGGCCCGTCCGACGACGTCGTCGCGAGGGTGCGGCCGTCGGGGCTGAAGGCGATCGACCGGACGATCCCGTGGACAGTGAACGTGGCGGTCCTCCGGTGGCCGGGCATCCGGCGCAGGATGACCGTTCCGTCGGAACTGGCCGTCGCCAGGGACCTGTTGTCCGGTGCGAAGGCCACCGCGTTGACGGGGCCCCGGTGGCCGTCGAGCCGGACGGAGAAGGGCTGGGACTGGGTACTGAGCAGGGCGCCGCGCGCCTCGGCGGTGGCGTGGGTCCGGTAGGCCTCTTCGGCCAGCAGCATCGACGCTTCCGGCCGGCCCCCGGCGAGGGACGCGGACCGCACGGCGAGCGCCTGGGAGTGCGCGACGCGTTCCTGGTCGCGGGCGCTCTCACGCTGCTGGTAGGCGAGGCCTCCGGCGGTGACGGCGAGCCCCAGCAGGGCGACGAGGGTGGCGAGCATCCACTGCCTCAGCCTGGCCTGGCGTCTCGCCTGCCTCCGGTGGCCGTCCTCCTCGGCCCTGCTCGCCCGCAGGAATTCCTTCTCGCCGGGGCCGAGCCGGCTCCAGCCGTCCAGCTCGTCGGCCCAGGAGCGTACGACGTCGAGGCGGGTGCCGCGGTACAGGGCGGACGGATCGCGGTCCTCACGCTCCCACTCGGAGGCGGCGTGGGCCAGTTGCTGGTGCAGCAGCAGTCCGGCGCGGTCGGCGTGTATCCAGTCGCGCAGCCGTGGCCAGGCGTGGAGCAGAGCCTCGTGGGTGATCTCCACGGTGTCCCTGTCCAGGGTGATGAGCCGGGCCCGTACGAAGGTATCGAGTGCGGCGGCCGCGCCGTCCGCGTCGGCCAACTGCTCCGTCAGGGCGGCCCGGCCCATCCGGCGGCGGGTCGCCCCGGCCTCGTCCGTGACGAACACCAGCCGGGACAGGATGCGGCGGATCGTCTGCTGTTCGGCCGGATACAACCGGGCGAACACGTTCTCTGCCGTCCGCGCGATCGCACCCTGGATCCCGCCGGCCCGCTCGTATCCGGCGACGGTCAGTGCGGAGTCCTCGCGCTGCTGCCAGGTGGCGAGCAGGGCGTGGGAGACGAGAGGCAGCGCGCGGGAGGGTGTCTCGTCGGCTCCGGTGCCGGCTTCGTGCGCGGTTTCCCGTGGTGCCGGACCCGGTTTCCCGTGCGGACCGGCGTCGCGCAGGAGGAGGGGGACAAGACCCGGCTGAAGGGTGAGCCCGGCGAGTTCCGCGGGGCGCGTGATCGACTCGCGCAGCTCCGCCACGGACATCGGGGGCAGAACGAACAAGCCGTCGGTGAAGACCGGGGCCAGCTCGGGAAGGTCCAGGCAGTTGCCGGTGAAGTCGGCGCGTACGCCGAGCACGACGACCGCGGCGCCGTGCGTTTCCTCCGCCGGCCGGGAGGCCGCCAGGGCGCAGAGCACCCGGACGAAGGTACGCCGCTCGTCCTCGTCGGAGCAGAGGGTGAACAGCTCCTCGAACTGGTCGACGATCACCACCGGCCGACAGGGCGGGGGGCGCCGGTTCCCGGGGGCCGACGGTAAATCCTCCGCCATCGCGCGCACGGCGGCGAGCACCGCGTCGGGGTTCCGCCCTGCCTCCTCGGCGGTGATGCCGAGGTCTCCGCCCACCGCTTTCGCGGTGCGTTCCAGCAGTTCCTCCAGGGGCCGCGAGGTGGGGGTGAGCGTCACCAGCGGCCACCGGTCGGCGCCCGGCATCGGGAAGTCGCCGCGCCGTAGGGCAGGTATGAGACCGGCGTTGAGTACGGACGACTTGCCGGCGCCCGACGGGGCGACCAGCATCAGCGGCCCGCTTCCGACCCGTTCGAAGAGCCTTTCCACCAGGGCGGCCGTCGCACGCTCCCGGCCGAAGAACCATTCCGCGTCCTGCGGGGTGAACGCCGACAGGCCGCGGTAGGGACACGCCGCGTCGGACTGCCGCTCCGGGGCTGCGGTTCCGTCCCCGGCCCCGCCGTCCGTGGACGATTCCTGTCGTACGAGTCTGAGCAACTGCCCCTCGGCACGCAGCGCTCGATCGCAGAGGCGGGCGACATCGACGCTCGCGCGCTTCATGCCGTTCTCGATCTTGCTGAGGTAGCCCTTGCTGTAGTGCGTCTGCCGTGCCAGGTCGGAGAGCGACAGGCCGCGTTCCTGTCTCAGTCGTCGCAGCTGTGCGGGAAAGGAGTGCGTGATCGGCGCGTCCCGGCCCTGTCCGTTGTGGTGGTCTGCATCTCCGTGCTGCGGGTCTACCACAATGTCCCCCCATGGCAGTACCGCCGTGAGACGGCGGATGCCCAGGTTACGTTCAGGACAGTGGGACGGCCGAGCCTTTCGTCGACATGCCGTGAAGCGGAAACACGTACGTCCGGAACCGCGTGCCGGCGGTTCCGGACGTACGTCCCCCCGTTGCTCCGGGAAGCACGGATCAGGTGAGGGTGGCTCCGCAGCCGCCGTTCACCCACTGGTGCGACCTGATGTTGTTGTCCACCGTCGATCCAAGGCTGAACGTGTTGTCGGTGAGGTTGTCGGCGTACAACTCGCCCGGATACAGGCAGGTGTTACGGGCGTCGTGGCCCGCGTCCTGGCCGTAGTTCTCCCAGAAGTAGAACTTGACGATCGACAGGTTGCCGGTGAAGCCGCGGTTCATGACGGACGAGGCCTTGTCGTTGGCGCCACCCCAGTTGGTGCTGTCCCCGGAGGCGACGATCAAAGGGTTGCCGTTGCAGTCGCCGGCGTCCCAGGCGTACATGTTCCCGTTGCGTGCACCCCATTTGCTGTCACACACAGGGCCGGTGGCGCCGCTCTCGGCGGCCTGCGACGTGGCGGCGGGTGCGACGACGCCCAGGGCGGTGAGCCCGAGAAGCGCTGCCGTGACGGCGAATTTGCGCATGGTGATTCCCCTCGTTCGGTTGGTGGTGCGGATCAGTGGTACGCAGGTACCGGTGTGCCGGGCTGTGGCCCGGTGTGCCGATACCCGTGGGCGGTGTGCGTCCGTGGCGCGCGGCGGTCAGTCGCGCTCCGCGACGATGCGCACCGCCCGGTCGTAGGCCCGCTGACCGAGCCGGCGGTAGGTGTCGATGTCCTCGCCGAACCGGTCACGCAGGCGGTCCAGGTAGTACGTCTCGCGGGCCGTGGCCACCGCCCGCAGGGAGGTCCGGCGGGCGCAGGTGGCGTCCGCGACGGCGGTCTCGCGCTCGGCGGCGAACGCCTCGTCGGCGCGGGCCGCGCCCAGTCGGCGGGTGTCGGCCCGCACAGCGTCGCGAGCCGCCTGGGGGTCCTTGTAGGGCTGGTCCGCCTTCTTCATGCAGCCGGACCACGCCTTCACCGCCGCGGTGAACCGGCGGTCCTTCATGAGCTGCTCCCCGTAGAGGGAGTTGAGGCCCATGGCGGTCTTGCTCGCGCGGAACCACTCGGCCGGATCGCCGTAGAGCGTGCGCTCGGTCTCCTGGGTGCAGCCGCCGATACGTTTGCGGATCTCACCGCCGCGGCGGCCCGGCAGAGCCGCGCTGAGCATGCGGGCGCTGTCGCCGCCGTCCAGCGCGGTGTCGAAGGCGGCGCGCCGGGAGGCGGAAAGTCCTTGCCGGTAGGTGCCGATGGGGTTGCGCTCCCGCACCCGCGCACTCTTCGCTTCGATCCGGCTGCCGTACCCGTACGCGCGGGCCCACGTCACGTCGTCCTGGACGTAGCGCATCGGACGGCTCTCCCGCAGCGTCAGGCCGCGGTCCTCCCAGTAGGTGAAACCCTGACGCTTCATGCACTGCTTGGTCAGGCGCTGCATCGCGTCGGCGACGCGCAACTCCTGCTGCCAGGTCAGCGCCCGAGGCCGCCCGGCCGGATCCCGCTGCTCCTGACCGCCACCGCCACCGCCGTCGGCATCGTCGGCGCATCCCGTCATGGTGGCCGCGGCAACCGCCACGACCGCGCACAAAGACATGAGCGCACGTCCCATGGATCCGAGTCCCCCTCCAGCCTCGTGGGTCCGTGCCCCGTTGCCGCCCCTGCTCTCCGTGCGGCACCGACGCCGGTTCCCCCGTTTCCCACAGTCACGGGTTCTGCTGTGCTGACGCACTCAGAGTCGCCCCACCACTCACAGGGGTCGACGGGTTTCCCGTTGCCCACCGGGCGGGCAACCGGGAAACGAGGAGTGAACAGGGAGAACGCGAGGCCGAAGGAAACGCCGTACGGGCCGACGCGCGACAGGGCCTACGGGAATTTGACGACGGGGCCTAGGAGGCGGTGCGCGTGTGCACGTACTCCACGAGCCGGGTCAGGGCGTCCGGGTCCATGCTCGGCAGCACACCGTGCCCGAGGTTGAAGACGTGGCCCTCCAGACCTGCGGCCGCGTCGAGAACCTCCTGGGCCTTCTCCTCGACGACCCCGGTCGGAGCGAAGATCACCGCCGGGTCGAGGTTGCCCTGGAGCGCCTTGCCGGGGCCGACCCGCCGGGCGGCCTCGTCGAGCGGGACACGCCAGTCGACGCCGACGACATCCGCGCCCGCCTCGCCCATGGGGCCGAGCAGCTCACCCGTGCCGACACCGAAGTGGATGCGCGGGACGCCGTACTCCTCGATGGCCCGGAAGACCTTCGCGGAGGCGGGCATCACGGAGCGCCGGTAGTCGGCGGGGGCGAGGGCACCGACCCAGGAGTCGAAGAGCTGGACGGCGGAGGCGCCCGCCTCGATCTGCACCTTCAGGAAGGCGGTCGTGATGTCGGAGAGCCGGTCGAGCAGGTCGGCCCAGAGCTGCGGGTCGCCGTACATGAGGGACTTGGTGTGCTCGTGGTTGCGGGAGGGGCCGCCCTCCACGAGGTAGCTCGCGAGGGTGAAGGGCGCACCCGCGAAACCGATGAGCGGCGTCGGGCCCAGCTCACGGGTGAGCAGCCCGATGGCCTCGGTGACGTACCAGACGTCGTCGGGCGTCAGGTCGCGCAGCTGGTCGAGGTCGGCGCGGGTGCGGATCGGCTTCTCGACGACGGGGCCCACCCCGGGCTTGATGTCCAGGTCGATGCCGATCGCCTTCAGCGGTACGACGATGTCGCTGAAGTAGATCGCCGCGTCCACGTGGTGCCGGCGGACCGGCTGGAGGGTGATCTCGGCGACCAGCTCGGGCCGCATGCAGGACTCCAGCATGGGGATGCCCTCGCGCACCTTCAGGTACTCGGGCAGTGAGCGCCCGGCCTGCCGCATGAACCACACGGGCGTGTGCGGCACGGGTTCACGCCTGCACGCCTTGAGGAAGGCGGAGTCGTGCGTCGCGGTCGGCTGCTGGCCCTTGGGGCGGTCAATGGCACTCACGCCGAAAAGTCTCGCACGGCCCAGGGACGCTCGGAGCCCGGGTCCGGCGCGGGGGCGCCCCGGCCCGCACTGCGCGAACCGGCGCGTACAGGGGCGCTTTTCGGCAACGCGATCCGGACAGTGGTCCGGCGCACGGGTGTCTCTCCCTGCACGAAGGCCCCGTTCCCCTTAATCTTCCCCGCATGGCTGCGGCTCAGGGACGACTGTCGGACGGCACTGGCGGAATGGACGACCCGAAGGAGGGGGAGCGGGATGCGATGGAGGCGGCTCCGCTGCCTTTTCGAGCCGCCGTCGATGCGCTGAAGGCCGCGCGGTTGCGGCCGCAGATCGAGATCGAAACGACGAAGCCACCGCGGCGGCTCGCGCCGTTCGCGTACGCGCTGGAGGCCACGGTCGTCGACGGTGACGAGGATCTGGCGGACGGCCGCCTCATCCTGCTCCACGACCCGGCAGGGCACGACGCCTGGCAGGGCTCGTTCCGCATGGTGACGCTGGTCCGCGCGGAACTGGAGCCGGAGATGGCCGCCGATCCGCTGCTGCCCGACGTGTGCTGGTCCTGGCTGACCGGCGCTCTCCAGTCCCGCGGCCTCTCGTGCGGCGAGCCCAGCGGCACGGTCACCCGGGCCAGCTCCCACTACTTCGGCGGCCTCTCGGAGCGCCCCTCGGCGTCCCAGATCGAGATCCGCGCTTCCTGGACCCCGCGCGAAGGTCTGGGCGGCGTTCCCGACACGGCTTCCCACCTGGCCTCCTGGTGCGACCTCCTCGCCCAGATCGCGGGCCTGCCCCCGGCGGCCCCCGGCGACGCCTCGATCGTCACCCTCCCGCAACGGCGGGGTCCCCAGACCCGCTAGACCCGCTGGACCCGCAGATCCGCTGAACCCGCGTGACCGGCTGAACCGGCTGGACGCATAGCCCACGTCGGACCTGGAGCCGCGCCTCATGAGAGGCGCGGCTCCAGTCGTGTGTTCGGTCCCACCGCCCGCGGTCAACCTTCCGCCGCCTCTCCCCCTGCCGTGGGGCTCCGGGGAGCACGGAGTGCGCGGAGGGCGCGGGCAGCCGCGAGACCACCCCCGAACCCACTGCGGCCTGCACGAAAACACGTTTGCCCTTTTATCGATACGACCACTTTCAGCCCCGTATCGAAGCGGAGCGGACTCGTTTCGATCTTCGGATGATCGATCGCGCGTCCGAATTGCACGCATTGTTACTCACCAAATCGTGATCATTCTCTAAAGGCCGACAGGTTTGATGCCGAAGACCTCTGTGACCTTGAAAGCACGGTTCGTCCCGGCTTCATCCCCCACAGCCGGTCCCCCCGTCCCACACCCCCAGGAGGCCTGGTGTCCGTTCTCCTTGAGCAGCCCGCAAGCCTGGTCGCCTACCGCCCGAACAAGCCGACCGCGATGGTGGTCGTGGCCGACCCCCGCGTGCGCTCCACCGTCACCCGCCACCTCTGGGCGCTCGGTGTTCGCGACGTGATCGAGGCTTCGTCCGTCGCGGAGGCTCGTCCCCGCATCGGCAACCCCCGCGACATCTGTGTCGCAGACGTCCATCTCCCCGACGGCTCCGGCCTCACCCTCCTGTCCGAAACCCGAGCCGCGGGCTGGCCGAACGGCCTGGCCCTGTCCGCCGCCGACGACATCGGCGCCGTACGCAACGCCCTCGCGGGCGGCGTCAAGGGCTACGTAGTCACCGGCACCCGTACGAACATCGGGCTTCCCACCCGGCCGGGCGTCGCTCCCATCGGCTCGGCCGCCGCCCGTATGCACCGCCGCCCCCCGGGTTCCCCGAGCCACCCGGGTGGCTACCGCGAGCTGTCCGGCCGCGAGGTCGAGGTACTCCGGCTGGTGGCGGAAGGCCAGTCGAACAAGGCCATCGGCGTCTCGATGGGCCTGTCCGCGCTGACCGTCAAGAGCCACCTCGCCCGCATCGCCCGCAAGCTCGGCACGGGCGACCGTGCCGGCATGGTGGCGGTGGCCCTGCGCACCGGAATCATCCACTGACCACCGACAGAACCATCCCTTCGGCATGAACCAGGACGCTCCGCTGGTGCAGGATTCACCGACCTGACTGGTTTACGCCCCTCAGACGCCCGTCGACGGAACGTTCAGTCGACGGGCGTCGGCCATACACAGATACCCTTGACAGGTGACCGACGCCCAAGAGACCGCAGCAGACAGTTCACTGCGAACCACCGGAGGCGCTCCTCCGGACGACGTCGAACCGGCGCCGATCCCACTGCTGGAGCCCCGCGACGGAATTCCGCCGGTGATCACCGACGAGGACTCGCTCGCCGAGATGATCGCCGCGTTCGGAGCCGGCAGCGGCCCCGTCGCCGTGGACGCCGAGCGGGCGTCCGGCTATCGCTACGGCCAGCGCGCGTATCTGGTGCAGCTGCGGCGCGAGGGCGCCGGGACCGCGCTGATCGACCCCGTCGCCTGCCCTGATCTGTCGGGCCTCGGCGAGGCGCTCTCCGGTGTGGAGTGGGTGCTGCACGCGGCCACACAGGATCTGCCGTGTCTGCGCGAGATAGGTATGGTCCCCAGCAGGCTGTTCGACACCGAGCTGGCCGGCCGGCTCGCCGGGTTCCCGCGGGTCGGCCTCGGTGCGATGGTCGAGGGCGTCCTCGGCTTCGTACTGGAGAAGGGGCACTCGGCCGTCGACTGGTCGACCCGTCCGCTGCCCGAGCCGTGGCTGCGCTACGCCGCGCTCGACGTGGAGCTGCTCGTCGACCTGCGGGACGCGCTGGAGAAGGAACTCGACCGGCAGGGCAAGCTGGAGTGGGCCCGCCAGGAGTTCGACGCGATCGCCTCGGCGCCCCCGCCGGAGCCCCGCAAGGACCCCTGGCGCCGTACCTCGGGCATGCACAAGGTGCGCCGCCGCCGGCAGATGGCGATCGTGCGGGAGCTGTGGGAGACCCGGGACCGTGCGGCGCAGCGCCGTGACATCTCGCCGGGCAAGGTCCTCAGCGACGGCGCGATCATCGAGGCCGCACTGTCCGTGCCGGCCAATGTGCACGCGCTCGCCGCGCTGAACGGCTTCGGGCACCGCATGGGCCGGCGTCAGCTGGAGCAGTGGCAGGCGGGCGTGGACCGGGCGAAGGTGCTGCCGGACGCCGAGCTGCCGCAGCCGGGGCAGCCGTTGACCGGGCCCCCGCCGCCACGGGCCTGGGCCGAGAAGGATCCGGCCGCCGCGGCGCGGTTGTCCGCGGCACGGGCCGCCGTCTCCGCTCTGGCGGAGACCCTCACCATGCCTCAGGAGAACCTGATCACTCCGGACACGGTTCGGCGGGTCTGCTGGGAGCCGCCGGCTGCTCCGGACGCGGCGTCCGTGGCCGCTGCCCTGGCCGGGTACGGGGCCCGGGCCTGGCAGGTCGAGCAGGTTACGCCGGTGCTTGTGGCCGCGCTGGCCGCGAAGGCCAAGACCAAGGAGTAGGTCCTGGCCGGCTCATCACCTACTTCGTGGCCCCCCTCGCGAATCCGTTGTAGATGTAGCACTGGAGGAACAGGGGCGTCGAGATCAGGCCAAGATCCTCGGACCGGGCGCGACGATGTACCGGAACTCGTGCCGGCGGTTCGGGCAACACGGGCGACACGGTCGCGCGGAACTTCCCGCCTTGCTGTGCCGGCTGACGCACCCGGCCACCGGGGAGGAGGGCGCGAGGAACTGCGCGACCAGCCACAGATCACCCGCGGGTGCCACGGAAAGCCGTGTGACCTTCGCCGCTCAAGCCCGTGGGACTGGGCAGGTCGGTTACCCGCAAGTAGCATGGCAGGTGAGCGCGCGCTCAGGGCGTGTGTGCCGCGCAGTAGTGCCATCCCGCATCTGGAGGAGAGCCATCGTGCCTCGTACCGTCAGGGACGTCGTCTTCGTCGACGGCGTCCGCACCCCGTTCGGCAAGGCGGGCCCGAAGGGCATCTACCACGAGACCCGTGCCGACGATCTCGTCGTGAAGGCGATCCGGGAGCTGCTGCGCCGCAACCCCGGACTCGACCCGAAGAAGATCGACGAGGTCGCCATCGCCGCGACCACGCAGATCGGCGACCAGGGTCTGACGCTGGGCCGCACGGCCGGGATCCTGGCCGGGCTGCCGCAGTCCGTGCCCGGTTACTCGATCGACCGTATGTGCGCCGGTGCGCTGACCGCCGTGACGACCGCCGCCGGCTCCGTCGCGTTCGGCGCGTACGACGCCGTCATCGCGGGCGGTGTCGAGCACATGGGCCGCCACCCGATGGGCGAGGGCGTGGACCCGAACCCGCGGTTCGTCAGCGACAAGCTGGTCGACGAGTCGGCCCTCTTCATGGGCATGACCGCGGAGAACCTGCACGACCGCTACCCGGGCATCACCAAGCAGCGCGCCGACGAGTACGCCGTGCGCTCGCAGGAGAAGGCCGCCAAGGCGTACGCCAACGGCAAGATCCAGCAGGACCTGGTGCCGGTCTCGGTGCGCAACACCAACGCGGAGGTCGGTGAGACGGGCTGGGGCCTGGTCACCGCCGACGAGCCGATGCGTCCGGGCACCACGCTGGAGAACCTGGCCGGCCTCAAGACGCCGTTCCGGGTGCACGGCCGGGTCACCGCCGGTAACGCGGCCGGTCTGAACGACGGCGCCACCGCCTCGATCATCGCGTCCGAGGAGTTCGCCCGCGAGCACGACCTGCCGGTCAGGATGCGCCTGGTCTCGTACGCCTTCGCGGGCGTCGAACCCGAGGTGATGGGCTACGGCCCGATCCCGGCGACCGAGAAGGCCCTCGCCAAGGCGGGCCTGTCGATCGAGGACATCAACCTCTTCGAGATCAACGAGGCCTTCGCCGTCCAGGTCCTCGCCTTCCTTGAGCACTACGGCATCGCCGACGACGACACGCGCGTCAACCAGTACGGCGGCGCCATCGCGTACGGCCACCCGCTGGCCTCCTCGGGAGTCCGGCTGATGACGCAGCTCGCCCGACAGTTCGAAGAGCACCCCGAGGTCCGTTACGGCCTCACCACCATGTGCGTCGGCTTCGGCATGGGCGCCACGGTGATCTGGGAGAACCCGCACCACAAGGACGCCGGAGGCGACAAGTGAGCACCACTGAACTCCTGAAGGGCGCAGCCGAGCTGTTCCCCGACGAGGTCGTGACGTCGGCGCACGTGCGCCACCTCGACCTGCCGTTCGGCGCCGGGCGTTTCGCGCTCATCACGCTCGACAACGGCCTCGACCACACCAAGCCGACCACCTTCGGCCCGGCCTCGCTGGCGAACCTGAGCCTCGCGATCGACCAGGTCGAGAAGGAGGCGGCGGCCGGCGAGATCATCGGCGTCGGCGTCACCGGCAAGCCGTTCATCTTCGCCGTCGGCGCGGACCTCAAGGGCGTCGAGCTCCTGAAGGACCACAAGGACGCGCTCGCCATCGGCAAGGGCGGCCACGAGGTCTTCAAGCGCCTCGCGACGCTGGCCGTACCGACCTTCGCGTACTACAACGGCGCGGCCATGGGCGGCGGCGTCGAGGTCGGCCTGCACTGCGCCTACCGCACGGTGTCCGCGTCCCTCCCCGCCTTCTCGTTGCCCGAGGTCTTCCTCGGCCTGGTGCCCGGCTGGGGCGGCTGCACCCTGCTGCCGAACCTGATCGGTGCGGACAAGGCCGTCTCGGTGATCATCGAGAACTCGCTCAACCAGAACAAGCAGCTCAAGGGCGCCCAGGTCTACGAGCTGGGCATCGCCGACGCCCTGTTCGAGGGTGCGGACTTCCTGGAGCAGTCGCTGATCTGGACGGCGTCCGTCCTCAAGGGCGAGATCGTCGTCGACCGTCCGGTCATCGACCGCGGCGAGGCCTGGGACCAGGCCGTCGCCAAGGGCCGCTTCATCGCGGACAGCAAGGTGCACGGGGCCGCTCCGGCCGCGTACCGCGCGCTGGACATCATCGCCGCCGCCAAGAACGGCGACCTCCAGCAGGGCTACGACGCCGAGGACAAGGCGCTGGCCGACCTGATCATGGGCGGTGAACTGCGCTCCGGCATCTACGCGTTCAACCTCGTCCAGAAGCGCGCCAAGCGTCCGGCGGGTGCTCCGGACAAGTCCCTGGCACGTCCGGTCACCAAGGTCGGTGTGGTCGGCGCGGGCCTGATGGCCTCGCAGCTCGCCCTGCTCTTCCTGCGCCGCCTGGAGGTGCCGGTCGTACTGACCGACATCGACCAGGAGCGCGTCGACAAGGGTGTGGGCTACGTCCACGCGGAGATCGACAAGCTGCTCGGCAAGGGCCGGATCAACCAGGACAAGGCCAACCGCCTCAAGGCCCTGGTGACGGGTGTCCTGGACAAGGCCGAGGGTTTTGCGGACGCGGACTTCATCATTGAGGCCGTCTTCGAGGAGATCGGCGTCAAGCAGCAGGTGTTCGCGGAGGTCGAGGCGGTCGCCCCGGCCCACGCGATCCTCGCCACCAACACCTCCTCGCTGTCCGTCACCGAGATGGCGTCGAAGCTCAGGAACCCCGAGCGGGTCGTGGGCTTCCACTTCTTCAACCCGGTCGCGATCCTGCCGCTCCTTGAGATCGTGCGGGGCGAGGCGACGGACGACGCCGCGCTCGCGACCGCCTTCGGTGTCGCCAAGAAGCTGAAGAAGACCGCGGTCCTGGTGAAGGACGCCCCGGCGTTCGTCGTGAACCGCATCCTCACCCGCTTCATGGGCGAGATCCAGAACGTCATCGACGAGGGCACGCCGGTCGAGGTCGCCGAGAAGGGCGTCGAGCCGCTGGGCCTGCCGATGTCGCCGCTGGTCCTGCTCGAACTGGTGGGCCCCGCGATCGGTCTGCATGTCTCGGAGACCCTCAACCGGGCCTTCCCGGAGCGCTTCACGGTCTCCCCGAACCTCGCGGCCGTCGTCAAGGCGGGCAAGCGCGGCTTCTACGTGTACTCCACCGAGAATCCTGCTAAGCCGGAGCTGGACCCCGAGGTCGCCGCGCTGCTGAAGCAGGGCGATGTCGTGCTGACCGAGGAGCAGGTCCGCGCCCGCGTCCTGGACGCCGTCGCGCAGGAGATCGGGCTCATGCTCGACGAGGGTGTCGTCGCCGAGGCGCAGGACATCGACCTGTGCCTGATCACGGGTGCGGGCTGGCCCTTCCACCTGGGCGGTATCACGCCGTACCTGGACCGTGAGGGTGTCTCCGCCCGCGTGAACGGCAAGCCGTTCCTGGCGACGGGTGTGGCCTCCGTACCGGCGTAGTTCCGCCGGACGGGCTGAATCTTCAGCCCGTCCGGCGTTTGAGGACGAGCGCGTTCAGCGCGATTGCGGGGGTCTGGGGGCGGCAACCCCCAGGTACGGGACGGGAAGGGGCGGAGGGGGCGGTCAAACGGGTCGCCAGGCCTCCAGGGCCAGGCCCGGCTCGTCCTTGCGGCGGGTGAGCAGGAGCGCGCCGGTGGTCGGGGCGAGGCTCGCCGCGACCACCCGCCCATCCGCGTCCTCCGCCAGAGACACCTGGGCGTCCGCGGGGAGTTGCGGGCCCGAGTCGGTCCACCAGGCCCCCGCGGACTCCTGCTCGGTGGGATACGCGGCGAAGGCGACCCGGCCGCTCGCGGAGCGCTGGGCGAGCAGCGTGCAGTCGACGTCGTCGAGCGTGCAGCGGATCGCGGACACCGCCCCGGGCCCGGCACAGCCGAGAAGTTCCACGGGCTCCGCACCGGCCCGCCAGGCCCACACGGTGTCCTTCTCGTCCGTGAAGAACAGGGTCACGTGCTCGTCGGAGGTGACCAGCGCCCGCAGGGTGCCCGGCCGGACCGACACCTTCAGGGGCTCGTCGTCGAGCGCGGGAACATGGCCCGGACCGGCCTGGGTCCAGCGCAGAATGCCGGTCGGCGTGGCCGCGTACAGCTCGACGAGCCCGGACGACCGGGTGACGGCTGCGAGTTCGCCCGTGACCTCACGGCCCTTGATGTCCCGCCAGGGGCCCCAGCCGCCGCGTTCCTTCTGGCCGCGCATGCTGACCCCGCCGCCCTTGTTGCGTACGAAGACATGCGCGCGGCCCTCGGCGTCCACGGCGACCGCCGGTACGCCGGTCTGCTTCCCCTTGGCGTTGGGGTGCCCGAGCCGGTTCCAGTCGAGCGCTGCGAGATGTGGCCGGAAGTGGGTGGAGTGGACGAGTCCGGCCTCGCCGGTTTCGGTGGGACGCCAGGAGACCAGGTGGGCGTAGGAGTCGGCTCCCTGGCCGACCGCGAGCACCGGGTTCAGACGCTGGTCGCCGCCGACCGTGCGGGGGGTCGTCCAGGGGCCGCCGGGACGCTGCTCGGCCCAGCACCACACCGCTTCCTCCAGCGGAGCGTAGGCGCTGAGTCTGCCGTCCCGGCCGCGTATGAGCCATACGCCGTTGAGTGTGCGTACCGTTGACACTCCCCCACTCTAATCGGCCGGGTGATCCCCCTCCGTGCGACCCTGGCCGTATGGACGCTCCCCCTCTTGTGATCGTCGATGCCGCCAACGTGGTCGGGTCGGTCCCCGACGGCTGGTGGCGCGACCGCCGGGGCGCCGCGGAGCGCGTACGGGACCAGCTCGTCCCGTACGCCACGGACGGCCTGCCGGGCATCCCGGGTCCGCTGGAGCTGATCCTCGTGGTCGAGGGAGGCGCCCGCGCAGTGACGTCCGTCCCCGGTGTACGTGTCGACGCGGCGCCCGGCAGCGGTGACGACCGCATCGTCGAGCTGGTCGCCGAACACGCCGACCGCTCGCGCCTGGTGGTCACGGCGGACCGCGAACTGCGGCGCAGGGTGACCGAGTTGGGCGCCGGGGTTACGGGCCCACGGACCGTCCGCCCGTAACCCCGTAACCCCATACGGACCCACACGGAACCACATGGACTCGTACCTACCCGGCGTCCTTGCCCGGCGGGTTCGCGGTCCGGCCTGCGGCTGCCTTCTGGTCTCGCCCGAGTCGGCTGTGCGAGCGGCCGTACACGAAGTACACAAGGAAGCCGATCGCCATCCAGATGCCGAACCGCAGCCACGTCTCGGCGGGCAGGTTCAGCATCAGCCACAGCGAGGCGAGGACCGACACGACCGGCAGCAACGGGACCAGCGGGGTGCGGAAGGAGCGCGGCAGCTCCGGGCGCGTGCGGCGCAGGATGACCACGCCGATCGCGACGACGACGAACGCGAACAGCGTGCCGATGTTCACCAGTTCGGCGAGCTCGCTGAGGCTGGTGAAGCCGGCGACGATCGCGATGATGACGCCGAGCAGGATGGTCGGCCGGTGCGGGGTCCTGAAGCGCGGGTGGACGTGCGAGAAGAAGCGGGGCAGCAGTCCGTCGCGGCTCATGGCGAAGAAGACCCGGGTCTGGCCGAGCAGCAGGATCATACAGACGGTGGTGAGGCCGACGGCGGCGCCGAAACTGATGAAGCCCGCGTACCAGGGGTGGCCGGTGGCCTTGAACGCGTCGGCGAGCGGGGCGTCCACGGACAGCTTGGTGTAGTGCTGCATGCCGGTCACGACGATCGACACCGCGACGTACAGGGTCGTGCAGATGATGAGTGAGCCGAGGATGCCGCGGGGCATGTCCCGCTGGGGGTTCCTGGTCTCCTCGGCGGCCGTCGCCACGACGTCGAAGCCGATGAAGGCGAAGAAGACGACGGAGGCGGCGGTGAAGACGCCCATCACGCCGAAGTTGGAGGGCGCCCAGCCGAACATCAGCTGGACGAGCGGGGAGTCGAGGCCGCTGCCCGCCTCCACGGGCTTCGCCTTCGGGATGAACGGGTCGTAGTTGTCGCCCTTGATGAAGAAGGCACCGGCGATGATCACGACCAGGACGACCGTCACCTTGACGGCGACCACGACGGCGGTGACCCGCGCGGAGAGTTTCGTGCCGACCACGAGGATGGCGGTGAGCACCAGCACGAGGGCGGCGGCGAGGATGTCGAAGCCGAAGCCGTCGGCCCCCTCTCTCCCGCTGAGGGCCGCCGGCAACTGCCAGCCCGCGTTGTCCAGCAGCGAGGCGATGTAGCCGGACCAGCCGACCGCGACCACCGCGGTGCCGAGCGCGAACTCCAGCACCAGGTCCCAGCCGATGATCCAGGCGGGCAGCTCACCGAGGGAGGCGTACGAGAAGGTGTACGCGGAGCCGGCCACCGGGACGGTGGACGCGAACTCGGCGTAGCAGAGCGCGGCGAGCGCGCAGACGACCCCGGCCACGACGAAGGCCAGGGCGACGGCGGGGCCGGCGTTGTTCTTGGCGACCGTGCCGGTGAGGACGAAGATGCCGGTGCCGATGATGACACCGACGCCGAAGACCGTCAGATCCAGGGCGGACAGGGATTTCTTGAGCGCGTGCTCCGGTTCCTCCGTGTCCTGGATGGACTGCTCGATCTTCTTCGTCCTGAAGAGGGTGTTGCTCACGGGCGTACCTCCCACGCTTGTCGTCCTCGACATGATCGAGAGGGGGCGTAGTCCGTATGCCCCGGCGCGTGGGATTTCACGCGAATGGGCCGGTTCCACCACCGTAAAGGGTGCTGGAACCGGCCCACTCGGGTCGGTCAGTCGCGGGCGGCCTCCGCCGTGGCGTTCGCGTGTTCGAACCTGCCGTCGAGCCTGGAGACGAGTCCGGTGACCTGCCGGGCGATGTCCGGTGCGGTCAGTCCGATCTCGGCCATGACCTCCTTGCGGGAGGCGTGGTCCAGGAAGCGCGGCGGGATGCCGAAGTCGCGCAGGGGAACGTCCACGCCCGCGTCGCGCAGGGCCTGGGCGATGGTTGAACCGACGCCGCCGACACGGGAGTTGTCCTCGACGGTGACGACCACACGGTGGCGCTCGGCGAGCGGGGCCATGGCCTCGTCGACGGGCTTGACCCAGCGGGGGTCGACGACGGTGGTGGAGATGCCCTGCTGGTCGAGGAGGCCGGCGATCTCCAGGCACATGGGCGCCAGGGCGCCGACCGACACGAGGAGCACGTCCGGGGTGTCGGTGCCGGGCTCCCGCAGGACGTCCATGCCGCCGACGCGGCCCACGGCGGGTACGGCGGGGCCGACCGCGCCCTTGGAGAAGCGGACCACGGTCGGCGCGTCCGTGACCTCGACGGCCTCGCGCAGCTGGGCGCGGACCTGGTCGGCGTCACGCGGCGCGGCCAGTCGCAGGCCCGGCACGACCTGGAGGATCGACATGTCCCACATGCCGTTGTGGGAGGCGCCGTCGGTGCCGGTGACGCCGGCCCGGTCGAGCACGAAGGTGACCCCGCACTTGTGGAGGGCCACGTCCATCAGGACCTGGTCGAAGGCGCGGTTGAGGAAGGTCGCGTAGACCGCGAAGACGGGGTGCAGGCCGCCGGTGGCGAGGCCGGCCGCCGACACGGCCGCGTGCTGCTCGGCGATGCCGACGTCGTACACCCGGTCCGGGAAGGCCTTGGCGAACTTGTCGAGGCCGACCGGCTGCAGCATGGCGGCCGTGATGGCGACGACGTCCTGACGCTCCCGGCCGAGCTTGACCATCTCCTCACCGAAGACGGACGTCCAGTCGGCGCCGGACGAGGCGATCGGCAGGCCCGTGTCGGGGTGGATCTTGCCGACGGCGTGGAAGCGGTCGGCCTCGTCCTGGAGGGCGGGCTGGTAGCCGCGGCCCTTCTCGGTGAGGCAGTGCACGATGACCGGGCCGCCGAAGCGCTTGGCACGGGCGAGCGCGGACTCCAGGGCCTCCATGTCGTGCCCGTCGATGGGCCCGACGTACTTCAGGCCCAGGTCCTCGAACATGCCCTGCGGGGCGATGAAGTCCTTGAGGCCCTTCTTGGCACCGTGCAGGGTCTCGTAGAGCGGTCTGCCGACGACGGGCGTGCGCTCCAGGAGGTCCTTGCCGCGGGCCAGGAAGCGCTCGTAGCCGTCGGTGGTGCGCAGGGTCGCCAGGTGGTTCGCGAGGCCGCCGATGGTGGGCGCGTACGAACGCTCGTTGTCGTTGACGACGATGACGAGCGGGCGGTCCTTGGCGTCGGCGATGTTGTTGAGCGCCTCCCAGGCCATGCCGCCGGTGAGGGCCCCGTCGCCGATGACGGCGACCACGTGGTCGTCTCTGCGCAGGACCTCGTTGGCCTTCGCGAGGCCGTCGGCCCAGCCGAGGACCGTGGAGGCGTGCGAGTTCTCGATGACGTCGTGCTCGGACTCGGCCTGTGAGGGGTAGCCGGAGAGGCCGCCCTTCATCTTCAGCTTCGAGAAGTCCTGGCGGCCCGTGAGCAGCTTGTGGACGTAGGACTGGTGTCCCGTGTCCCACAGGATCCGGTCCTTGGGGGACTCGAAGACCCGGTGCAGGGCGATGGTGAGTTCGACGACGCCGAGGTTGGGGCCGAGGTGGCCGCCGGTCTTGGAAACCGCGTCGACGAGGAAGGTCCTGATCTCGTCGGCCAGCTGGTCCAGCTGCTCCGGGCTGAGCCGGTCCAGATCGCGCGGTCCCTTGATGCGGGTCAGCAGCGGCACCCGTGCCTCCTTGCAGTAGAGCGTTCGAGCGTTGCCGGGCCTGTCGAGTCTAATGTTCCGCCTCTGGCGGCGGCGCCCGGGCTGTGCGTCGTACGTCACGCGATCGGCCGTAGAACATCTCGCCCGACCCGACTCCTCCCAAACGCCCCAACCAACACGAAAGTGCCCGACACCACCAAGGGTGCCGAGCACTCGTGCCAGAGGGGCCGCGCCCCTCAAGGGGCGCGGGGAACTGCGCGACCAGCCACTACAGGCCCGCAGCCGCCCCACACCCCAGACCCTGCGGTCCAGCCGCGCAACCGCGCAGCGTTATGCGCGGCCGGCCGTCTTCTGCGTCTTGCGCGTGATCGAGTCGATGACGACCGTGGCCAGCAGCACACCACCGGTGATCATGTACTGGACCGGCGTGGCGATGCCTTCGAGCGCGAGCCCGTACTGGATCGAGGTGATCACCATGACACCGAGCAGCGCGTTCCACGTACGGCCGCGGCCGCCGAAGAGGCTGGTGCCGCCGATGACGGCCGCCGCGATGACGTTCATCAGGAGGTCACCCGCGCCGGCGCTCTGGTTGGCCGCCGCGATCTTCGAGGCCCAGAACAGACCACCGACGGCGGCGAAGAAGCCCGCCAGGGCGAAGACCGAGACGCGGACCGCCGTGACGTTGATACCGGCACGACGGGACGCCTCGACGCTGCCGCCGAGTGCGAAGATCTTGCGGCCGTAGCTCGTGCGGCGCAGTACGAAGTCGCTGAGGACCAGGACCAGGACGAACAGCAGCAGCGCCAGCGGAAGGCCCTTGTACTGGTTGAACATGATCGCGGCGGCGAACGCCACGATCGCGAGCAGGGCCGTGCGCATGATCAGGTCGCCCAGGGGCCGGGACGGGATGCCCGCGGCCTCGCGGCGGCGGCTGTCCAGGAAGCTGGTGACGAAGAAGAGCACCACAGCGACGAGCGCGAGGCCGTAGGCGGCCGCGACATCCGAGAAGTAGTACGTGGTCAGCTTGCCGACCACGCCGTCGCCGTCGATGTTGATGGTGCCGTTCTCGCCCAGGATCTGGAGCATGAAGCCGAGCCAGAACAGCAGTCCTGCCAGGGTGACCGCGAACGCGGGGGCGCCGATCCGGGCGAAGAAGAAGCCGTGCAGCGCGCCGATGGCCGCACCGCTCACGAGGGCGACGAGGACGGCCAGCCACTCGTTCACGCCGTGGGTGACGCTCAGTACGGCGGTGATGGCACCCGCCACACCACTGACCGAGCCGACCGACAGGTCGATCTCGCCGAGCAGCAGCACGAAGATGATGCCCACCGACATCATGCCGGTGGCGACCATCGCGACGGCGATGTTGTTGAGGTTCTCGGCGGAGAGGAAGGCCGAGTTCAGGCTCTGGAAGATGACGCAGATGGCGATCAGGCCGATGACGACCGGGACGGAGCCCAGGTCGCCCGCCCGCATCTTGCGCTTGAACTCACCGACGTAGCCGGCCAGGCCCTGCTCGCGCACGAGCAGCCGGGGGTCGACCACGGTCACCGCGTCGGCGGCGGCCTCGGGGTTGGCGACGACGTGGTCGTCCGTGGTGGCGGAGGTCTTGTCGATGCTCACTTCTGAGCCTCCCCGTTGCTGCGCGCCGCACGACGGGTCACGGCGTTGTCCGTGGCGCCGGTGATGGCGGAGATGATCTCTTCCTGCGAGGTGGCCTTGACCTCGAAGACGCCGTTGTTCTGGCCGAGCCGGAGCACGGCCACCTTGTCGGCGACGGCCTTCACATCGGCCATGTTGTGGCTGATGAGGAGGACGGCGTGGCCGCGCTCGCGCAGCCGCTCGACCAGGTCGAGGACCTGGGCGGTCTGCTCGACACCGAGAGCCGCGGTGGGCTCGTCGAGGATGACCAGTTTGGGCTCGCCGAGCATGGAGCGGGCGATGGCCACGGTCTGGCGCTGACCGCCGGAGAGCGAGGCGATCGGGATGCGCACGCTGGGGATGCGGATCGACAGCGTCTGGAGCAGTTCGCGCGAGCGGCGCTCCATCTCGACCTCGTCCAGGATGCCGCGCTTCTTCAGCTCACGGCCCAGGTAGAGGTTGCCGACGACGTCGATGTTGTCGCACAGCGCGAGGTCCTGGTAGACGGTCGCGATGCCCAGGTGCTGGGCGTCGTGCGGCTTGTTGATCTGGACGGTTTTGCCGTCCCATTCGATGACACCCTCATCGATGGGGTGCACGCCGGCGATCGTTTTCACCAGCGTGGACTTTCCGGCGCCGTTGTCGCCGACCAGGGCGACCACCTCGCCGGCGTGGACCTCGAGCTCTACGTCGGTGAGCGCCTGAACGGCACCGAACCGCTTCGAGACCCCGCGCAACGCCAGAACAGGCGTAGCGGACACGTTGACCATCTCCTTCGCCGCCTGACCCGGCGGGAGGTTGTGCAGAAGAATTCGGGGGGAGTGAAGTGTTCCGTCCGGCGCCCCGCCCTAGCTGCGGGGCTGGTGGTTGCGGGGCGCCGGACGGGCTTCGAATACGACCGTCCCTTGTGGGCCACATCTGTGGCCCACAAAACCCGTACGGGAATTCAGTAGCGCGAATTCACGTACGCGGTAAGGGACTTGTCGTCACCTAGTTCAGGCCGACCTTGCCACAGGCAGTCTTGAACTTGGGGGTGCAGATCTCGTCGACCGTGTAGATGGCTTCCTTGATGACCGTCTCGTTGATGTTGTCCTTGGTCAGCGAGACGACCGGGACGAGTACCGACGGGACACCCTTGGTGGTGGGGCTGTCGACCTTGGTCTTGGCGATGGAGTCGAGCTTCTCGCCCTTGGCGAGAGCGACGGCCATCTGCGCGGCGACGTCCGCCTCCTTCGGGTAGGACTTGTAGACGCTCATGAACTGCTCGCCCGCGACGATGCGCTGCACGCCCGCGAGCTCGGCGTCCTGGCCGGTGACCGGCGGGAGCTTGGAGACGCCCGCGGCCTTCAGGGCGGTGATGATGCCGCCCGCCATGCCGTCGTTGGCGGAGTAGACGCCGACGATCTTGTTCTTGCCGATCGCCGAGATCGCGCCTTCCATGTTGAGGTTGGCGTTCTCCGCCTTCCACTCCTTGGTGTCGTACGACTTGGCGATGTCGACCTTGCCGTCGAGCTCGGAGAGCGCGCCCTTCTTGAAGAGCGCGGCGTTCGGGTCGGTGACCGCGCCGTTCATCATGACGATCTTCGCGGAGGGCTTGGCCTTGTCGCCCAGGGCCTCCAGGAGCGCCTTGCCCTGGACACGGCCGACCTCTTCGTTGTCGAAGGAGGTGTAGGCGTCGATCGGGCCCTCGGCGAGGCGGTCGTACGCGACGACAGGAATGCCGGCGTCCTTGGCCTTCGTCACGCCGTTGGCGATGGCCTTGGAGTCCACCGCGTCCACGATCAGGACGTCCACCTTGTTGGTGATCATCGTCTCGACCTGCTGGGACTGCGTGGTGGCGTCCTGCTTGGCGTTGGCGTAGACGATCTCGCCCTTGTCGTTCGTGAGCTCCTTGACCTTCTTCTCGATCAGGGGCTTGTCGAACTTCTCGTACCGCGCGGTCTGGTTCTCCGGAAGGAGCAGGCCGACCTTGATGTTGTCACCCTTGGCGGCGGTCTTGCTGGAGTCGTCACCACTGTCGTCGGCCTTGTCGGCACTGCCACAGGCGGCCAGCGAGACGGCCATCGCACCAGCGGCAACAGCAAAGGCGGCGCGACGCATACGCGTATTCACTTCAGAAACCTCCCTGACGAGGCCGCGACGTTGCGACCGAGGTGGCTGGAAGTCAACTCGGCCGCAGGTGCGACGTCAAGAAGTAAATCCTTAACGAGATGGCAACGGTGCCATCCGTTCTCTAAGTGAAGGCAGGAGTACCAGCGGTGAGCGACCCGTCCAAAAGGGTTGAATCGCCCATCTCGCTGAGCGCGAGGGCGAGCGCCCCGAGGACTTCCGCCCGCCCGCCGAGTGCCCCCGGCAGAACGGTCAGCTGACGTGCCGCACTGGGAATCGCATAGCGGCCGACGGACTCCCTGATGGGGCCCAGCACGAGCTCTCCGGCCTCGGCGAGATCACCGCCGAGCACCACCCGGCTGGGATTGAGCAGGTTGCACAGATTGGCGACTCCACTGCCGATATGTCGGCCGACGTCGGCGATCACCCGACGGCAGCCAGGGTCTCCGTCCCGCGCCAGCCGCACGACACCTTCCATGGTCAGGTCCGTACCGTGACTGGACTGGAGGAGGGGCAGCACGTAGCGCGCCGCCGCGAAGGTCTCCAGGCAGCCCCGGTTGCCGCAGCGGCAGACCGGGCCGGACTCATCCAGGGTAATATGCCCGATTTCTCCCGCCGTGCCACCTGGGCCGCGGTAGATCTTGCTGTCGATCACGAGTCCGGCGCCCACACCGCTCGCGACCTTGATGTACGCCAGGTCGCGCACACCCCGGCCGCTCCCCCAGACCAGTTCGCCGAGGGCTCCCAGGTTGGCGTCGTTGTCCACGTGCACCGGCACCCCGAGCCGCCCCTGCAGCTCCTCCGCGGGTTTGGTGCCGGTCCAGCCCGGCAGGATCGCGGTGGAGCCGAGCGTTCCGGACTCCACGTCGATCGGTCCGGGCACGCCCAGGCCCAGGCCCGCGACCTTCGTACGGTCCACGCCGGTGGCCGCGATCAGGCGGTTGACCAGCTGTTCCGCGCGGTCGAAGCCCTGTGCGGCGGAGGCGTCCACATCGAGCGGCTCGGACTCCTCGGCGAGCACCTGGTGCGCCAGGTTGCCGACCGCGACGCGCAGATGCGTATGGCCGAAGTCGACGCCGATGACGATGCCGGCGTCGCCGCTGAGACTGACGCTGCGGGCCCTTCGGCCGCCCGCCGAGGTGGGTGTGACCTCGACCGTTCCGCCGTCCTTCAACTCCCGGACGATGTTGGAGACCGTGGCCGCGGACAGTCCCGTCGCCCTCGCGATCTCCGCCTGCGTGAGTGACCCGGCCAGGCGCACCGCACGTACGACCCGTTCGAGATTGGCTCGGTGCAGCGACGACTGCGACCCCGGAGTCTCCACGACGACCTCCTGCGTACGGGGCCGCCTCGGTGAGGCCCCGTCTATGTCCAACTAGTGAACCCTAAGCTGAGCCGTTGGGGTTGCCTCCCGTCAAGAGGTTGAGCAAAGGGGGTGCGTCCGCGCAGCTGTTCACACCAGCGTGGCCCCGGAGTCATTCCGGGACCACCCTCGCAAACCGAACCGACGGTCGAACCGTTACTTGAGCGCGCCGGCCGTCAGCCCCTGCACGACCTGGCGCTGGAACACGATGTACGCGGCGAGCACCGGCAGCATCGCCATCACGAGGCCGGCGAAGAGACCGGACCAGTCACCTTTGTATCCCTGGCTGACGGCCAGTTGGACGAGGCCCTGGGTGAGCACCTTGTCGTCCGGCTCGGTGTTGAGCACCGTCGGCAGCAGGTACTGGTTCCACTGCCCCAGGAAGTTGAAGATGGTGATGCTGATCAGACCCGGCTTGGCCATCGGCAGCATCACCTGGAAGAACGTCCTGGTGTGCGAGGCGCCGTCCACGAAGGCCGCCTCGGCCACCGAGGTCGGCAGCGTCCGGAAGAAGGCCGTCATGAAGAACACGGTGAACGGCAGCGAGTAGGCGATGTAGACCAGGACGAGGCCGGGCAGCGTGTTCAGCAGCGAGAGGTTCTGCATGACGTAGAACAGCGGGACCAGCGCCAAGATGATCGGGAAGCTCATCCCTCCGATGAAGAGGAAGTAGATGAAGCGGTTCCCGGGGAAGTCGAAGCGCGCGAGGACGTACGCCGCCATGGAGCCCAGCAGCATGGTGCCGAGGAGCGAGAACCCCACCACGATGATCGTGTTGAGGAAGTAGTCGCTCATGTTCGCCGAGGTCCAGGCGCGCGACCAGTTGTCGAAGTGCAACTTGTCGGGCAGCGCCCACGGCGAGCTGAAGATGTCCTTGTCCGTCTTGAACGAGGTCATCACTGCCCAGAGCAGCGGCAGCACGACCATGAACGCCCAGAGGACGAGCATGCCGTGCGAGAAGATGTTGAGGGTCCTGCCCTCGGGGGTCTTCTCCTCCGGCGCGGCCACGGCCGTCATCTTGCTGACGGGCGCCCCCTCCCCCGTGGTGTCGGCGGGAGGCGTGTCGGTCGTCTTCACTCGTGGCCTCCGCGCGGCTCGGTCAACTCGTTCTGCATCAGTACTCCAGCCGCTCGCGCCGGCCCAGCCTCATCACGACGGCCACGAACAGCAGCGTCACGAGGAGCAGGGCGACACCGATCGTCGTCGCGTAGGCGGCCTGTCCGTCGCGGAACGCCTTCTGGTAGACGTACAGCGGCAGGACGGTCGTCGAGTAGTCGGGGCCGCCGGGGCCCACGGTCATGATCTGCACGACCGCGAAGGACTCGGCGCCGAGCGCCAGGATGCCCATGTAGGCCCAGCCGGACTGCACGGTGTCCCAGAGCAGCGGCAGGGTGATCTTGAAAAAGGTCGTGATGCGGTTCGCGCCGTCCAGTAGCGCGGCCTCGTAGTAGTCCCGGGGAATGGAGGCCATTGCCGCGGAGAAGAGCACCACGAAGAAGCCGACGGTGGACCAGACGAGCACCGCGAAGACGCACCACAGGGCGAGGTCGGGGTCACCGAGCCAATCGGGCTGGACATTGTCCAGGCCCACCGCCTGCAAACCGGAGTTGATCGCACCGCTGTTGGGGTTGTAGGCGAACTGGAACAGCAGTGCCACGATCGCGATCGACAGCACCTGCGGAAAGAAGTAGACCACTTTGTAGAAGGACGAGCCGCGGACACCGGCGATCGCTGCATTCTTCCGGCGCCGTCCGCCGACATTGAGCATGAAGGCGAAGAACAGCGCCAGGGCGAGGGTCACCAATGGCAGCAGCACGACGAACTGCACGCTGTGCTGCAACGACTTCCAGAAAACATCGTCGTCGAGAATCCTCGTGTAGTTCTTGAAGCCCACCATCTTGAAGTCGGGGCTCAGACCGCTCCAGTCCGTGAACGAGTAGTAGATGGACTGGACGAAGGGCCAGATCACGAAGAGAGCGTAAATGGCCAGGGGGGCCGTCAAGAACCCCACGATGAAACGGTATTTACCGTGTTGCATTCCTACCGACCCGATCTTCCCGCGGGGGCTGCCGTCGATGCCGCACACCCAGGTCCTGTCTCCCCGATCTTCGCGGATCAGCGCGCGGCGTCCGGTGCGGTGCATCGGCGTGCGGCCGCATCGCCCTCGTACTGGACGTACTCGGGTGATGCGGCCGTGCGGCGAGGTGCCGCCCGCCGCGGAGCGGCTGATGTCGCTGTGGCGTCGTGCGCCCGCGAAGATCGGGGAGACAGGGCCTGGAGCCGGGGCCCCGGTCACTGCCCGGGGCCCCGGCCGCGCTCACTGGTGCTTGTAGTGCTGGATGCTGTCGTCCTTGGCCGCCTCGTCGGCGTAGCCCTGGATCTTCTTGATGGCCTCGACCGGGGTGAGCCGGCCCGCCATCATCTCGCCGAGACCGCCGGTGCCGATCTTCTCCTTCTGGAGCGCCACGTACCAGTCCTGGAGACGCGGGTTGACCACGTTGTCACCGGCCTTGTCCAGAGCCGCGACACCGGACTTCAGACCCGGTGTCAGCTCGATACCGTCGGTGCCGCCGTTGAACGCGGACAGCGACTTGACGGACGAGGTGAAGTTCTTCGACGAGGCCTCGCCGAGCATGATGCGCAGCTGCTCCATGCCGCCGTCGGTGTTCTTGGCCTTGGCGGGGACGATGAACGGCTCGCCGCCGGAGGCCCAGATGGTGCCGAAGGGCATCTTGTCCGAGCTGTCGATGCCGCTGGGCGCGGACACCGCGAGGTTGAAGTCCTTCGGCATGGTCTTCGCCGCCTCGTTCTCCACCCAGGAGCCGTTCGGGATGAAGAGCGCCTTGCCCTCGGTCCAGGCCGTCTGGGACTGGATGTGGTCCAGGCCCGGGGTGCCCTTGAGGATGTAGCCCTTCTTGTAGAGCTCGTAGTACGCCTCGAAGCAGGCCTTGACCGCGGGGTGCTTCCAGGCGTTCGGCTCCAGGTTGTCGATGGCGTCGAGCACCTCACGGCCGCCGACCTTGCCGATCATCGGGTAGAGCGAGAAGGGGAGGTAGTACGGGTACTTGCCCGCGTACGTCCAGCCCGCCATGTTCTTCTTCTTCGCCTTGGCGCAGACCGCGAGCATGTCGTCCCAGGTCTCCGGGTACGTGGCGTCGAGCGAGTCCAGCGCCTTCTGCGAGTACCACACGCCGTAGATCGTGTACGCGTAGTACATGATCCAGACCGGGTCGCCGTCGAGCTGGCCCATCTCGACGATGCCGGGGCGCAGGGTGTCGCGGACCTTCTTGGCCGGGTCGTCGAAGGACGGCGCGTCGAGCAGCGGGGTGAGGTCCGCGAGCTGCTTCTTGCTGGCGAGGACGCCCATGTCCATCTGCTCGGCGCCCGAGTTGTCGATCAGGTCCGGCGGGGTGCCCTGGTTGAAGCGCGGCTGCAGGACCGACTGGATCTTCTGGGTCGAGGAGAACTTGACCTTCGCCTTGGGGAAGTTCTCCTCGTAGACCGCCTTGGCGTCCTCGGCGTACTTCGTGCCGAAACCGCCGTCGAAGATCACGATCTCCAGCGGTGCGCTCTCGTTGACCGCGAGCGGATTCTTCTTGGTCTTCTTGCCCTTGTCGACCTTTTCGTCGTCGCCGCTGTCGCCGCTGGCACACGCGGACAGGAAACTCATCGTGGGTACGGAAATCAGACCGAGCGCGGCGGACCGCTTGATCAGGTCGCGGCGGCCGACACCCTCGCGGTCGTTGTGGGCGGAAGTGGATCCCATGCTCAAGTCCTCGCCTTCATTCAGGACTCAGGCGGTGAACCGGACCCTCCCCGGCACCGCGGTTGGTACTGCATTACCCGGGGACAACCCCCGGTCCCCCGGTAGAAAAAGCAGGTCGGACGGTGTGCCCGGCGCTTTCGCGAGGGACGTCAGTAGAGCTGGATCGTGCCTGGAACAACGGAAACCGCGGGAATGCACAGCACGTCGCTGATCGCCGCGCCACCTCGTCTCCGTCAGCTGCCTGCCCACGACCGGTCGAACGACTGGGCAGACGCCGACAGGTATAGTCCACTTCCCGCCAGCGGAGCAAGATCGAATGCACAGTTGGCCGACAGTCTTTCCCTAAGTGAGACCTCACGGACATATGAGCTGCCCGCAGACCCGCCGCACAGCCGGCGATCAGGGAACGATCAGCGCCCGAACAGGCAGCCGACCGACGGACCCGTGCGGGCCCGTCGGGCCGGCCGTCGGGCCGGCTGCCGACACGCCCCCCGTACGCCGCATCCAACACCCTTGACAGCGCTGACCACTTGACTCCCTACTGGACCTTGCGCAGCAAGTTTGACAACGTTGTCCAGGCGCACGTGACAGGGAGGGTGCTGGCGCATGCACCACAGATCTCGGCAAGATTCTCTGCACAGACCTCGGCTCGGAGCACGGCCCGGGTGGGGTTCCACGGCGGTCCTCGGAGCGGCCGCTTTCGCACTGGTGGTGGCCTCACAGGGTGCCGCCGTAGCCCGTCCAGGTGAAGCGGCCGCCGCGGAGCGGGAGTTCGGCTCCTCCTTCGAGACGGGTGAACCCGCACCCGACTGGCTCAACACGGTCGACAGCTCGCCCGACGGTACGAAACGCTCGTCGGGCGTCGACGGCGGCTACACCACCGGTATCCCCGGCAATGTGACGGACCACGTCACGGACGTCCGCGCGAGTGCCGAGAACACCGGCGGCGGCGAGGTGAAGGAGAACCTCACCGATGTCGAACCCGGCACCAAGTGGCTGACCTTCGCACGCACCGGCTGGGCGGAGTTCGAACTCGACGCCCCGGTCAAGCTGGTCACCTACGCGCTCACGTCGGCCAACGACCACGACGAGCGCGACCCCGCCGACTGGACCTTCCAGGGCTCCACCGACGGCAAGGACTGGAAGACCCTCGACACCCGGACCGGCGAATCCTTCGGCGAGCGGTTCCAGACGAAGTCGTACAAGCTCGGTGAACCGGCGGAATACCAGCACTTCCGGCTCGACATCACCAAGAACAACGGCGCTTCCGACGCACTGCAGCTCGCCGACGTCCAGTTCTCGACGGGCGACGAAGAGGACCCCACGCCCAAGGACATGCTCTCCCTCGTGGACCGCGGTCCCAGCGGCTCCCCGACGGCCAAGTCGGGCGCGGGCTTCACCGGCAAGCGGGCCCTGCGCTACGCGGGCACGCACAAGGCGGACGGCCGCGCCTACTCGTACAACAAGGTCTTCGACGTGAACGTGGCCGTCGGCCGCGACACCGAGCTGGCCTACCGGATCTACCCGTCGATGGCGGACGGCGACCGGGACTACGACGCCACGAACGTCTCGGTCGACCTTGCCTTCACGGACGGCACCTACCTGAGTGACCTGCGCGCCCAGGACCAGCACGGGTTCGCGCTGACGCCGCAGGGGCAGGGCGCCTCGAAGGTGCTGTACGTCAACCAGTGGAACAACGTCGCCTCGCGGATCGGTTCGGTCGCGGCCGGCCGGACGGTCGACCGAATCCTGGTCGCGTACGACTCCGCGAAGGGGCCCGCGAAGTTCCGCGGCTGGCTGGACGACGTGAAACTCAACGTGAAGAAGCCCGAGAAGGCGAAAGCGCATCTCTCGGACTACGCGTCGACCACCCGCGGCACGAACTCCAGCGGCGGCTTCTCGCGCGGCAACAACTTCCCGGCGACGGCCGTGCCGCACGGCTTCAACTTCTGGACGCCGGTGACGAACGCGGGCTCGCTCAGCTGGCTGTACGACTACGCGCGCGGCAACAACGCGGACAACCTGCCCACCGTCCAGGCGTTCAGCGCGAGCCACGAGCCCAGCCCGTGGATGGGTGACCGGCAGACCTTCCAGGTGATGCCGTCGGCCGCCACCGGCACCCCGGAAACGGGCCGCACCGCCCGCGCGCTGCCCTTCAAGCACGAGAACGAGACGGCACGCCCGTACTACTACGGCGTACGGTTCGAGAACGGCCTGAAGACGGAGATGGCGCCGACGGACCACGCCGCGTCCATGCGGTTCACCTTCCCCGGTGACGACGCGAACGTCCTCTTCGACAACGTCACGGACCAGGCGGGCCTCACTCTCGACAAGGAGAGCGGGACCTTCACCGGCTACTCGGACGTGAAGTCCGGCCTGTCGACCGGTGCGACCCGGCTCTTCGTGTACGGCACCTTCGACGCGCCGGTGAAGGAGGGCAGCTCCACGGGGGTCAAGGGCTACCTGAAGTTCGAGCCCGGCGCCGACCGCACCGTCACCCTGCGCATCGCGACGTCCCTGATCAGCATCGACCAGGCCAAGGACAACCTCCGCCAGGAGATCCCGGACGGCACGTCCTTCGACACGGTCAAGTCGCGCGCCCAGGAGGCGTGGGACAAGGTCCTGGGCAAGGTCGAGGTCGAGGGTGCGACGCCGGACCAGCAGACGACGCTCTACTCCAGCCTCTACCGGCTGTACCTGTACCCGAACTCCGGCTTCGAGAAGGTCGGTTCGAAGTACCAGTACGCCTCGCCGTTCTCGGCGATGCCCGGCCCGGACACCCCGACGCACACCGGCGCGAAGATCGTCGACGGCAAGGTGTACGTCAACAACGGCTTCTGGGACACGTACCGGACGACCTGGCCCGCCTACTCGCTCCTGACGCCCGGCAAGGCGGGTGAGATGGTCGACGGGTTCGTGCAGCAGTACAAGGACGGCGGCTGGACCTCACGGTGGTCCTCCCCCGGCTACGCGGACCTGATGACCGGCACGTCCTCCGACGTGGCGTTCGCGGACGCGTACGTGAAGGGCGTCGACTTCGACGCGGAGTCGGCGTACGACGCGGCCGTGAAGAACGCGACCGTCGTGCCCCCCTCCTCGGGCGTGGGCCGCAAGGGCATGACCACCTCGCCCTTCATCGGCTACACGAGCACCGACACCCACGAGGGCCTGTCGTGGGCGCTGGAGGGCTACCTCAACGACTACGGCATCTCGAAGATGGGCGAGGCGCTCCACAAGAAGACCGGCAAGAAGAAGTACAAGGAAGAGGCCGCGTACTTCCTCAACCGCGCCCAGGACTACGTCAACCTCTTCGACTCGAAGGCCGGTTTCTTCCAGGGCCGGGACGCCAAGGGCGACTGGCGGGTGGACTCCGAGAAGTTCGACCCGCGCGTGTGGGGCTACGACTACACGGAGACCAACGGCTACGGGTACGCCTTCACCGCGCCGCAGGACTCGCGGGGGCTCGCCAACCTGTACGGCGGCCGGCCGGGACTCGCGGAGAAGCTCGACACGTACTTCGGCACCCCGGAGACCGCCTCGTCCGAGTTCGTCGGCTCGTACGGGGGCGTCATCCACGAGATGACCGAGGCCCGCGACGTACGGATGGGCATGTACGGGCACTCCAACCAGGTGGCCCACCACGTGAACTACATGTACGACGCGGCCGGCCAGCCCTGGAAGACCCAGAAGAACGTGCGTGAGGTGCTCTCGCGGCTCTACACGGGCAGCGAGATCGGCCAGGGCTATCACGGCGACGAGGACAACGGCGAGCAGTCGGCCTGGTACCTCTTCTCCTCGCTCGGCTTCTATCCGCTGGTGATGGGCAGCGGAGAGTACGCCGTCGGATCCCCGCTGTTCACCAAGGCGACCGTGCACCTGGAGAACGGCCGGGACCTGGTCGTGAAGGCCCCGAAGAACAGCGCGAAGAACGTGTACGTGCAGGGCCTGAAGGTCAACGGCAAGTCCTGGAAGTCGACTTCGCTCCCCCACTCCCTCATCTCGCGCGGCGCGGTGATCGAGTTCGACATGGGGTCGAAGCCGTCCTCGTGGGGCACCGGGAAGAACGCGGCGCCCGTGTCGATCACCCAGGACGACAAGGTGCCGGCTCCCCGGACCGACGCCATCGAGGGCGAGGGCGCGCTGTTCGACAACACGTCGGCCACGAACGCCACCGTCGCGTCCGCGGACCTGCCGACCACCGACCCGGTCAAGGCCGTCCAGTACACGCTGACGTCGGCCGAGGCCGCCAAGGCTCCCGAGGGCTGGGTCCTCCAGGGCTCGTCCGACGGGACCAAGTGGAAGGACCTCGACAAGCGCTCCGGGCAGTCCTTCACCTGGGACAAGCAGACGCGGGCCTTCACGGTCGCGGCACCCGGCACGTACGCGAAGTACCGCCTGGTCCTCGACGGTGAGGCGACGCTGGCGGAGGTGGAACTGCTGGGCTGACGCGCGGCTGAGCACAAGCGCGCACGGCTCGTACGACTCGTACGACTCGTACAGCACAGCGCGTACGGCACCGGTTACGGCAGGACGGTAACCGGTGCCGTGTCGTTGGCGGGGTCGGGGTCGCGGCGGTCGGTGTCGGCGGCGTCCGTCACCTCCACGCTGCCCTCCCCCGGCCCGCCCAGGCGGAGCTTGAATTCGAAGGTGCGCGTGTCGCCCGCTTTGAGCCCGCTCCCCACGGAGCAGGAGTACGTACCCTTTTCCAGGTCGCAGTAGGGCTCGTACACATCCTCGTCGATGGCCTCCTCGGGCTGCTCGACCACGGTGGCGCTCGGCGGCGGGGTGAACAGCAGTGTCGTGCTCCCGGGGGTGGCGAGCCCCTTGTTGCGGACCTTCAGGCGCACGGTGTGCTCGCTGCCGCGCTCGCCGCTCACCTCGGCGCCGGAGACCTCGAAGTCGGCGTAGGTGTCCAGTTGCACCTCGCTCCACACATCGCCGCCGGCGAACGTCCCCTTCAGGTCGGCGCCCTTCGCGGTTCCGGTCGTCAGCCGCGGGCCGTCGCCGGAGTCGCCGCCCTCGGGTACGACGCTGTTCTTGGCGGGGCCCAGGTCCAGGGCCCACGC
This sequence comes from Streptomyces sp. NPDC048484, assembly GCF_040651415.1. Classification (NCBI taxonomy): domain Bacteria; kingdom Bacillati; phylum Actinomycetota; class Actinomycetes; order Kitasatosporales; family Streptomycetaceae; genus Streptomyces; species Streptomyces sp. NPDC048484. The sequence goes on along the minus strand of NZ_JBEZJY010000018.1, from coordinate 53,665 downwards.
CTCCTGGTGGAACGAGGTGTACATCTCCGTCGTGGAGACGTTCAGCGCCAGGGCCGGGCGCAGGACGACCGCCCCGCCCGCCGGTATGCGCAGGTCGGGGAACTCGCACACGGCGATGGAGCCCTTCTGGGCCCCCGGATAGCGGCAGTTGCCGTACTGGCGCTCGAAGCGGACGCCCGTGCCGGTGCCGAGTTTCAGGGCGACGCCCCGCACGGGCACCTCGCCGGTGTTGCGGACCACTACCGGCGTACGCAGCACGGAGCCGGGCGCGACCTCCTCGAACACCTTCGTCGTGCGCACCTTCACCACGGGCTCACCGACGACGACCCGGGTGCGGGCGTTGAGTGTCTTCCCCTTCGGGGTGGTGTAGCTGAAACGGACCGTTCCGCTGTCGCCGGGCTTACTGCCCGGGGCGGCGAACGGATAGACCCGGTCGAGGTCGGACCAGCTGTCGTAGACGCCGCCCACCCGGCAGACGACCCGGGTGGCGCTCCCGGCGCACCTGGGGTTCTTCTTGCGGATCTCCGAGATCTTGAGCCGTACGGCCCGTTCGGATCCGGTGACGTCGACCGTGAGCCGGTGCTCCTGCGTTCCGATGCGGCTGTTGGCCGCCACGTCCTCGGCCTGGACGTGGAAGGGCACCTTGTCCGTCGGACCGGACTTGTCCCCGGGCGGCCGCAGATAGAACAGGCCGGGCACCGCGATCCCTGATTCCTTCGCGTCGCCGGCGCCCGCGCCGCACCCGGCGAGTCCGCCCAGCAGCATCACCAGCGCCAGGCCGACGGCCACGGACCTCAGAGCCTGTGTCCCTGGTTCTGTCCCTCGCTCGCGCACGGTCCCTCCCCGGGGAGATCGTCGGTCGGTCTGCCGGCGGCGCCCGGTGCGGGCAGTCGGGCGGTGGAGTCCGCGTACTTGAGGAGGAGGCGTGCGAATTCGAGCCGCTCGGCCTCGGGCCAGTCGCGGGTGATGTATTCGAATGCCTGCCGCTGCTGGTGGCGGAATCGGTTGAGGAGGGCGGTGCCTTCTTCGGTGAGGTGGAGCACGGTGCGGCGGCCGTCCTGCTGCGAGGCCGCGCGGACCAGGTAGCCGTGGGAGATGCAGTCGCTCACCATACGGCTGGCCACCGACGGGTCCACCAGGAGGTGGTCGGCGAGCCCGCCGACCGTCATCTCCGTACCCGCCTCGGTTGCCTCGTCGACGATGTTGAGAACCAGGTTGCGCTTGAGGTCCTTGGGGCCCACCGGGGGGTCGACCGGGGCCTGCATGGTGCGCCGCCTCAGCCGGGCGAAGGCCGTGCCGACGGCATCCAGGAGGGCCTGGTCCTGCGGCATGGAGGCGTCCCTGTCAGTCACCCCCGCAGCTTATCGCACACACCTGCAGACTGCAGATGCATGCAAAGATGCATGGAATTGCAAGTTGCATTAATGTGGGCACGGCGGTGGGAGAACTCGGCATCAGCGGAGCGACGGGCCTGCCCGGAGAAGAGAGAGTCATGATCACAGCCATCATCAACGGCCGGGTGTTCGACGGCGAGCACGTCCTGGAGGACACCACCGTCGTGCTGGACGGCACGCGGATCGCTGCGGTCGGGGGTGAACCACCCGCCGGGGCGGGCATCGTCGACGCCAGGGGCGGAACACTGCTGCCCGGTCTGTTCGACGCCCATGTCCACACCTCCGACGAGGCACTCGCGCTGGCGTTGCGGTTCGGGATCACCACCGAACTGGAGATGCAGGGCATGAACACCAGGGCCGGCCGCGCGCACATCACGGAGAACGACTCCCTCGCCGACGTCCGCTCCGCGGGGTTCGGCATCACTCCTCCCGGGGGCCACCCCAGCGAACTCATGCCCAAGGGCTTCAAGCCGGGAGGCCACCGCGGACCGGACGATCGAGGTGATGGTGGCGATGGTGGCGATCGGATCGGTCCGCGCGAGATGCCCCTGATGCCGTTCTCCACCACGCCGGAAGAAGCGGTCGCCTTCATCCCCCGGCTCGTCGCGGCAGGCTCGGACTACATCAAGTTCATGGTCGACGACGGCACCGTCGAGGGCCACCCCGGTCTGCCCATGCTCGACCAGGCAACGCTGACCGCCGGTGTCGCCGAGGCCCACCGGCACGGGATGCTCACCATCGCCCACACTTTGACTGTCAACGCGACACGGATGGCGATCGAGGCAGGCATCGACGGCTTGGCCCACCTGTTCATGGATCAGCCGCACACCGACGAGATCGTCGACCTCATCGCCGCCTCCGGCGCGTTCGTCGTCCCCTGCGTCGCCCTGAACGCCTCCATGATGGGCGTCACCGGCTCATCCCTCACCGAGGACCCACGCGTCGGTTCACGTCTCGACGAGGCATGGACCAACACCCTGAACAGCAGCTACAACCGCTACCCGCAAGGCAAACTGGAGGACGTCCTGGCCTCGGTCAAGGCCCTGCACGACGTCGGCGTCGACCTGATGGCCGGCACCGACGCGGCCCCCCTGCCGCTGCCGTTCCTGGGCGGCGTGGTCCACGGCGCCAGCGTCCACCAGGAGCTCCAGTATCTCGTCGAGGCCGGCCTCACCCCGGTCCAGGCCCTGCGCGCGGCGACCCTCACCCCGGCACGTCGCTTCGGCCTGGAGGACCGCGGCCGCATCGCCGAGGGGCTGCGAGCCGACCTGCTGCTCGTGGACGGCGACCCCACCACCACGATCAGCGACACCCTCAACCTGCGTGACGTGTGGCGCCGCGGCACCCGCACCGCACTCTCGGCCGCATAGAAACCCGCTCCCGACGAACGACGGCCGCCGCCGGCCCGGGCCGCACGTACGGCCCGGGCGGCTCCCGTGGCATGGACGGCACGGACGACTCAGGGCCCCAACTGGATTGGCAGCGTTGCCCGTTGGAGGAGTAGAGTCATATTCAGACCGATGGACAACGTTGTCGTCCCCTCCGGTCGACACAAGCCACGCTCCATCCGGCCAGGCACTCCCCCGACCTGTCCGGCTCGCGGACCCGGTGGATTACAGCCACCGGGTCCGCCCTGAGCAGCCGGGCGGATGACGTCCCGGGTTCGGCGGGTTCGGCCTCGACACAGAACCGGCTCAGCCCGGCCGGCACGCGAGGGCGGTCGCCGCATCACCTCCGGAGCCCTGGACGACGTATCCGAACGAGGCGCTCTCGCCCGGATCGAGCGACCCGTTCCAGTCGGCGTTGTGGACCATCACGTTCTGGCCGGTGTACGTGGCGTTGCCGCTCCAGAGACTGGCGACGGACTGCCCGCTCGGCAGCGACCAATCGACCATCCAGCCGAGCATGGGCACCTCACCGGTGTTGGTGACGGTCACCTCGGACTGATATCCGCCGGTCCAACTGCCCGTCGTCCGACGGGTGGCGGAGCAGGCGCCCGCCGGGGGCTCGGTCGGGTTGCCCGGGTCATGGACACCCGTCACCTCTCCGTTGCCGCCGTCGAAGACGATGTCGGAGCAGGAGTAGAAGGTCTCCGCGCTGTCCGAACGCTGCCAGACCATGTAGACGAGGTGGCGCCCCGACTTGCCGGCGGGAAGCTTCCCGGACCAGGAGTAGTTGGCCTCGACCGTACCCGGGGACCCGTTGAGCGGCGGGTGGTCGACGCTCAGGAACGGCCGCTCCTCCAAGTCGTTCCAGGTGAGCGTCTTGGTCGGGTCGAAGCCGTCCTTGGTGAGGTAGACGTAGAACCAACCCGGGTGCGCGGCCCAGGCGTTGTACGAGAAGTCGACGGTCGCGCCCGAGGTCAGGTGGGTGAGCGGCCATTCACTGCTCGGCGTGTTGAAGCCGGTGAAGTTGGTGTTGCCGCCGCTGCACAGTTCGCCGTCGGGCACGAAGCCGCGGGTGCGGCCCGCTCCGTCGGAGCGGAGTACCGAGAACCAGTTGTAGAACGGCGTCGTGCCGCTGACCTGTTGCGCCGCCTTGCAGGCCGGATTGATCGGCTTGATCTCACCGGTGCTGGTGAGCGCGTCCTGCCAGCACAGGAAAGTGCGGCTGGCGGGCTTCATCGGGGTTCCGTGGGCTTCCGCCGCACCACCCGCCGAGACGACCAGGCCGAGAGCCGGGATCGTGACGACCAGAGCCAGCAGGACGAGGAGGAAGGCTCTGCCGCGGGCGGGAAGCGGTAATCGCCGTGGGGGGCGGGGGGTCGGCGGGGGCGACGGGGTCGATGCACTTGTCAGGATCATGACAGATCTGCTCATCCCTTCGTTCACAGGCCGTGAGGTGCGTGCGGGATGCGCGAGATGGGAGCGGTCCCGGGGCGGGTTCCGGTCCACCCGGAATGGGAGCGCTCCCACCTCACGTAACGTCGAAGTTAGCGCGGACCGGTACACCTGTAAACGGCTGACGCGCGAGGGCCGTACCTGAGCGGGTGCGGCCCTCGCGATGACAGGGAAAGCCAAGGTGCCGTCTGCTCACCGGTGGTGAGGGGACGCCAGGTGGTGCTGTCGCAGGAGATCCTTCCCGCAGTCGTTGCCGTTCGGCGTACGGATGACGGATGACGGATGACGGATGCCCGATGACGGAGTGGACGTGCGTCCGGGCCTGAAGCCGAGCCCCACTCGCAGCCGGACCGACCCGCTTCGAGGCGGCTTGCTCGTTCGCGGAACTACTCACTTCCGCGAAGGCGGAATTACTCATTTCTGCGCAGAGGGAGCTTCACGCCTGCCCCCGCTTCCCGGTCCCCCAAGGCCCACAGCGCGCAAATGTCCGCGAGCACGGGCACGTCATAGGGAAGGGGCCGGGGCCCCGCCTGGTCAGGGCGAGAGGTGAATCCCCCGTTGGGATGCTGGTGGGCGAGGAGATGAGCGACTCCCGCCCGATGCACCGGTGACGTGGGCCAGTGCCGGGTCGTGAGGAGGGCGTAGGACGTGCTGATGACATCGCCCGGTTCGGACGGCTGCTGCCCCCAGCCGCCGTCCGCGTGCTGTGTGGTCATCAGCCGGCCTGCGGCCAGTGCCATGGCTCGGTCGATCCGGGCGCGCCGGGAGGATGAGGGGAGAGCCGGTGCTTGCCGGAGTGCCTGGACGCTGCGGAACACGGCATTCGACTCGCTCAGACTCCAGCTGCGTCCAAAGGTGCCGTCGGGCTGCTGGGCAGCCAGGAGATGGCTGACCGCACGCTGCACGGCGGGGAGACTCTCCCTCCGGCCGGGAGCCAGAGCGGCAATGGCACCCGCGGTCATCGCGGACTCCGAGTCATGTCCGTGACGGAAGGTCGGGAAGCCCCCGTCGTCGTTCGCGATGGTGAGGAGATATTCCTCGCCGGCCCTGAGGTGACGGGCGTACCGGCCGGGTTCGAGAGCTCGGAGGAATTGCAGGCAGTACGCCGTGTCGTCGACGTCGCTCTGACGGACGTCCGCGGCGTACGCCCAGCCCCCGTCGGGGAGTTGGCTGTCGGCGAGGTAGTCGCCGAGGAGCGGTGGCAGGTGGCGGGGATGGTCGGAGGAGGCGAGCAGGGCCAGGCCCGCGGTGGCGGTGCAGAAGACCTCGAAGCCGTCGATGAAGGGGATGCCCCCGTCGGGGTTCTGACAGCGCAGAAGACTGGTCACTCCTTCAGCGACGAGGGGGTGCCCCGGTGCGACGCGGTGCAGGGCTGTGAGGGCCAGTAGATGCGCAAGGACATGGCCTTCCCATACGGGCTTGGTGCTGCCGTGCCTGAGCCGGTCCGTCAGGAAGGTGAGTTCCCTCGGCCCGCCGCGACCTTGGTTGTTCAAGTGCAGGAGTTTGAGGGCGCACAGCGTGAGTTCGGCCCAGGAGGCGAATCCGTCGTAGTCGATGGATTCCGAGTCCGTCTCGCTGCGGGCACCGCCGACGATCGCCAGGATGGTGCGGAACATGAGCCGCTTGCGTGGCGCTGTGAAGTGGTCGAAGTCTGCGAGCCATGGCTGGGATCGGCTCTGGTGCCAGGCGGCGGCGCCCAGCGCCGCGTCGATGAGGGACCGGTCGAAGGATCCCGCCCGGGCCGGGTGACGACGCAGATAGCGAGTGATCTCGTCCTGGCAGCGCCGGTGCGACCGCGTTTCCCGGAGCAGCGTGAGCAGCAGAGCGGATTCCGGTACGCGGCTGCCGCAACGGTCCCGTACGGCACCGTTGACCGTGATCCGGTCGGTCAGGCGGGTGATGAGTCCGGACCGGGCCCGGGCCACCTGACGGGCGTGCGTGACGGGCGAGAGAGCATGTGTCTGGTATGGGAGGACCGGCAAGGTCATGTGCTGTCTCCGTGTGTCTCCGTGTCAGCCAGCAGAACGGGGAGCAGAGAGTCGCGGTCGGTGACGCGCCACCCGTGCAGGGCCGCTGCCTGCCGCAAAGGCGGCTGGGGTTCGAAGGCGATGGGATGGCCGACCTGGGCGAGAACCTCGATGTCGGCTGCCGAGTTGCCGATGGCGATGCTGTCGGCCGGCGACCAGGCCGCGTGCAGAACGGAATGGAGGATGGTGGCTTTCGCTCCTGGCATTCCGGGCGCTGCGCCGATGCGACCGTTGTAGACGGTGCCGTCGGTCTCGAACTCGGCCCCCTGGCACACAGTGATGCCGAGATCGGTCACGGCCGCTCGCACGATCTCCTGTGGACTGCCTGACAGCAGTACGACGGTGTAGGAGCGGTTGCGCAGAAGAGTCAGGGCGGGACGTACGAAGGCGAAGAGCCCGGCTCGTTCGCGCTTCCACACCTGTGTCGCCACATGGTGGACGGCTTCGGGCCTGGCTCCGGCCACGGCCTGTGCGTACAGCTGATAGGCGCGCTGCGAAGCGGCTCCGGTGTGCAATTGGTGGGGTGGCAGAGACCCCAGGAAATCGGCCAGGCGGGAAGCCTGCTCCGAATCGCAGATGCCGTGGTCGGCCAGGGCTGCCAGTAGTTTCAGGCCGAGTGTGCCCGGGTGCAGGGTCCCGTCCAGATCCAGGACCGCGAAGCGCCCGGGTGCCGGTGTGCCGTCCACGAGGATCGGGGTGCGGGCACCACACCGCTGAGGCGTACCACTGTGGCTGTCATCGGCCGTACCTGGTGTACCTGGTGTTCGGGCTCGGGATGCAGGTGCCGGACCATCGCGCTGGTAACTGACAACCGCACCGGTCTGCGCCTGCTGGAGCAGGCGCAGAGTTTGCTCCTTCCCGCGTTGCGGGGCTGGCCGGGTCGACTGCCGCGGCGGCACAACCGAGGGCGCCCTCACGGGACCTCACACGGCACGTGGGCGATACCGCTGGGGCGGCGGAAGACATACATGGGACAGGGCAACAGCCAGGTGACGGCTACTGATTGACCGAGCATGGATCTATTGGAAACCGCCGCAAGGGGTTGCCAGTAGGGCACCCGTGTGAGCCACCCGTGAACACGTTGAACTCTTGCGCGCTTGTGAATCTCTGATGTGAGTCGGCCCGCGGAGGAGTCATGGTCCGTCGCGACCCGAACCAGCGCCTCGCCGCCCTGCTCGCCGAGGCCGATGTGACTCATCCGGCGCTCCGCGACGACAAGCGGGCTCAGGCCCGGACGCGAAGGACGGCCGGTCGAGTAAACCGGTCGACAGACGAGTCCACGAGGCACTGTGATGGCTCCGACTGCCCGCCGCACGGAGCGGGCCCACCGCAGGAGTTGCTCTTGGCCACCGGGAGTACCACGGACCCCCGCCCCGCGATCGATGCCGCACTGGCCAGGCGCCTGGTCGACACGCAGTTCCCGCAGTGGGCCGAGCTGCCGCTCAAGCTGCTCGACCCGGCCGGTTCGGACCATGTGATCCACCGACTGGGCGAAGACCTGTCCGTCCGGCTGCCCCGCCACGCCGGGGCCATCGGGCAGGCAGCGAAGGAGTCCGAGTGGCTCCCCCGGCTCGCCCCACACCTGCCCTTGGCCGTCCCGGTACCGGTGGGGGTGGGCGAGCCCGACTTCGACTATCCGTGGCCGTGGGCGGTGTCCCGCTGGCTGGACGGCGAGGTGGCGACCACCGAGTCACTGGCCGCCTCGTCCGGGGCGGCCGTCCAACTGGCGGAGTTCCTCACCGCCCTTCAGGCATTCCTGCCCGAGGACTTCCCGGACGAGGGCGCTCGCGAGGGCCTCACCGGTCGGCCGCTGGCCGACCGGGACCGCGCGACGCGGGCCGCCATCGCGGAGGTCGACGGTACGTTCGACGCCGCGGCCATGACCGAATTGTGGGATGCGTCGCTGAGCGCCCCCGGATGGGATCGCCCGCCGGTCTGGTTCCACGGCGACTTCCACACCGGCAACCTGCTGACCCTCGGCGGCCGCCTCAGCGCCGTCATCGACTTCGGCGAGCTGGGCATCGGCGATCCGGCCTGCGACCTGACCATCGCCTTCACTCTGATGTCCGCCGGGAGCCGGGCCGTCTTCCGCGCCGCACTCGGCGTCGACGACACGACCTGGGCCCGGGGGCGCGGCTGGGCCCTGGCTACCGGCCTGAACGCCTACGTCTCCTACGCTGCCGTCAATCCCCGGGTCGCCTCGCAGACCACCCGCCAGATCACCGAGGCTCTGATCGGCTGAATCAACGGCCGCATGTGCCACCACCAACCGCCCGCAGCGCGGGTGCGGACACGGCGGCCGAGCCTGCGACGGCGGCCGTCGACAGGAATTTGACCGTGTCGGAGTGGCCCTCGGGCCAGTCCGCGGGGGCGGACGACCCAGCCATCGAGCGGCTCAGTTCGAAGATGTCGTCTCAGATGTCGTCTCAGGTCCGGCAGCAGTATTCGTAGCCGCGGCATGGGCCCGGGCCAAGCGGCGCCCGCGCGGCGGCAAGGGGCCCGCACAATGGCTCACCGGTCACACTGGCCAGATTTTCACCCTACCGACAGAAGCAATTGTGAAACTGACTGATAATTTGTGATCACCGTGTGAAGGCCGAAAGGCGGCCGGGGGGTCAGGGAGTTCATGTGCCGCGCGAGCGGCGGCTGCGACCGACCACACAGGCGATGCCAAGTGGGGAGGGGGGACGGTCATGACCGCTGTCCTTTGCCGATCGGGAGCCATGTCTCCCGGCCGAATAGTTGCCGTGCGCGGGCGAAAGGTTGCCGCGCACCGCCGAATCGTTGCCGCGCATCGCTCGGGCCGCCCGTGCCAGGGGACCCGCCGTGACTAGCCGGGGGAATCCGGTCGGCACCGGAGGGAAGGACCGCGCGCGCCGTCGGCGTACCCCGGGAGAGGGGCGGGCGAAGGAGGTCCGGGAGTCCGACCTCACCATGCAGCTGAAGCTCCCCCCTGCCCCGGCGGACGAGACCGTACGGCTGCGGCTGCCCGAGCCGGGTTCGTTCGACATCCCGCAGGGGCAGCCGAAGCCGGGCGGGCGAGGCCGACGCAAGGCGCCCAGGCCGTCCGTCCTGGCCAGGTTCACAGCCGTCGCCGGCGCGCGGCCGGCCCCCTTCGCCCCCTTCGTCAGCCGGATGCGCCCGCAGTATCCGCGCCCGGGCCGTGTGGACTGGCGACGCTGGGTGCCGTCCTGGCGGCAGTCGCTCGGCGCCGTCGGTCTGGCCGTGGGCAGCAGCGGCATGTTCCTCACCGTCGCCTACGCCACCACGGACATACCGGTCGACCTCAACACTTTCGCCACACAGCAGGACAACGTGTACTTCTGGTCCGACGGCACCCCCATGGCCCGTACCGGCTGGGTGCGGCGCCAGGCGATGCCGCTGAAGGACGTCCCCGAGGACGTCCGCTGGGCGGTCCTCGCGGCGGAGAACGCGAGCTTCTACTCCGACCCCGGCGTATCCGTCAGCGGCATCACCCGCGCCCTGGTCCGCACCGTCGGCGAGGGCGACACCCAGGGCGGCTCCACGATCACCCAGCAGTACGTCAAGAACGTGTACCTGTCACAGGACCGCTCGGTCGGACGCAAGTTCGACGAGGCAATGATCGCCCTCAAGCTCGACAACAAGATGAGCAAGGATCAGATCCTGGAGGGCTACCTCAACACCAGCTGGTTCGGCCGCGGCACCTACGGCATCCAGCGCGCGTCCCAGGCGTACTACGGCAAGGACGTCAGTGAGCTGAGCGTCAGCGAGGCCGCCGTCCTCGCCTCCCTCCTCAAGGGCGCCGGCCTCTACGACCCCTCCTTCAGCAAGGCCAGCCACGCGCGGACGGTCGAGCGCTGGGAGTGGATCCTCGACCGGATGGTGGACATCGGGAAGCTGTCCGGGGCCGAGCGCGCCAAGTACACGAAGTTCCCCGAGCCACTCGACCAGTCCAACCAGTACGACACCGGCAAGCAGAGCGACTACCTGGTGGAGCTGGCCGCCCAGTACGCGAAGAAGGGCACGAACATCACCGCCCAGGAGTTCGACCGGGGCGGCTACCAGATCTACACGACCTTCGACAAGGACCGGCAGACCGAGCTGACCGACGCCGTCACCAAGGCGCGCGAGGACGTACGGAAGGACAGCCCGAAGAAGGCGAAGACCGCCCACTTCGGCGCCTCCTCGGTCGACGCCGAAGGACGGATCCTTGCCGTCTACGGCGGCCCCGACCACCGCAGACAGGGCTACAACGAGTCGAACGCGACCACCGTCCCGTCCGGCTCGGCCTTCCTGCCGTTCGTCTACGCCGCCGGCCTGGAACACGGGGTCGTCAAGAAGCGCGGTGGCACGGCTGCACCGGTAACCCCGCAGACGGTCTACGACGGCAACGACGGCGTCCCGGTGAGGACCCCTGAGGGGCCGTACTGGGACCGGGACGGTGACCGGGTCTCCGCCCACAACGACGGCAAGAAGTCCTGGGGCCCGATCAGCCTGCACGACGCGCTCGCCGGATCGGTGAACACGCCCTTCATGCAGCTCGGCATGGACGTTGGACTGGACAAGGTGCGCAGGACCGCCGAGGCGGCCGGACTGCTCTCCTCCAGCTTCGGGGCCCAGGTGCCCGCGCTGTCCATGGGCAGCGCCACGCCCAGCGCGATCCGCATGGCCAGCGGCTACAGCACCTTCGCCGCCCTGGGCGAGCACACCGAGCCGTACTCCGTGCGGAAGATGACCCACAACGGGTCCAAGGTCGGCCTGAACACCCCGAAGCCGGAACGCGTGGTGGGCGCCAGGGCAGCCGCCGAGGTCACCTCGGCGCTCACGGACGCCTTCCGAGCGGACCGCCCCACCCTCCCCCGAGCCGCCTCCTCGGAGGTGGCGGCCAAGGGCGGGACCACCCAGGACGACAAGGCCGCCTGGTACGTCGGAACGGCCGAGGACGTGTCGACCGCCGTAGTCGTCTACCGCATCGACCTCACCAGGAGCCTGGAGCCGCTGCGGCTCGACGGGATCGCCGGACCGCCCAACTCCGGTGTCCCCTACGACATCTGGTCCAGTGCGATGAGTATCGGCTGACCACCGATGAGCACCCGCACCCGCACCCGCACCCGTCACCCTCGCGGAATGAGCCGTACATGAACCCTGGCAGCAAGCCGCACAAGGGCCGCCGTCGCAAAGCGCGCCCGCCGCGCCGTCGCACCGCCAGCCCGCAGTTCCTGACCCTGGCCGCACTCCTCGTGGTCGCTTCGCTGACCGGCGGCTACCTGGTGCTGAACCGTTCGGCCGACACCGCGCCGACCGCCTCCTCGACCGGCAGCGGGAACACCAGGGGGTCCGCAAAGAAGGAGCCTGTGTGGGACGGCAAGACCAAGGTCATCGGGGACGGTTCCACCTCCTACACCGGCCCGCAGAAGGGGCGACTGAAGGCGGTACCGCTCAAGAAGGGTGAGAAACCGCCGCAGTTTGTCGTCTTCTCCTGGGACGGCGCGCTCGCTGGCGACGACAACCTCTTCGAGCACTACCGGCAGATGGCGAAGAAGTACGACGCCCGCATGACGTTCTTCCTGACCGGCATCTACCTGCTGCCCAAAGCGAAGCGGGACCTCTACGACCCGCCCCGGCGCGACAAGGGCGCCGCCGCGATCAGCTACCCCACCGACGAGCACATCCGCACCACGCTCGACGAGCTGGGCAAGGCATGGAAGGAGGGCAACGAGATAGGCACCCACTTCAACGGACACTTCTGCGGCCCGAAGGGCGGCGGCGACTGGAGTGTCGCGGAGTGGAAGCAGGAGATCAAGGAGTTCAACGGCTTCCTCACGAACTGGAAGACCAACACCGGAAACACCCGCCTCGACCCGCTGCCCTTCACCCTCGACGCGGTCAAGGGCGGCCGGGCCCCCTGCCTGGAGGGCCAGGACAACCTGCTGAAGGCCGTCAAGGACTTCGGCTACCGCTACGACGCCAGCTCGCCGGGCGCCTTCCAGGTCTGGCCCGGAAAGAAGAACGGCATCTGGGACTTCCCGCTCCAGCTGCTCCCGTACGACGACAAGTACCAGGCGCTGTCGATGGACTTCAACTTCCTCCACAACCAGTCCCACGGCTCCCCCGAGGGTGACCCCGCCATGTACCCGACGTGGCAGCAGAAGACCATCGGCACGTACTTGGCCGGTTTCAACCGCGTGTACTACGGCAGCCGGGCACCCCTGCTCATCGGCAACCACTTCGAGCAGTGGAACGGCGGCATCTACATGAACGCCGTCGACGAGATGGTCAAAACCGTGTGCGTGAAGAAGGACGTCAAGTGCGTGTCCTTCGACGAACTGGCCGACTGGTTGGACGTCCAGTCGTCGCAGACCCTGGCCAACCTGCGCGGACTCGACCCCGCCCAGGCACCGGCCGACTGGGCATCGGTCGTGAAATAGCCGCCAAGTCACCCACGTTGCGCACTTGTTACGCCCCTGACCTCAGTCCTTTTGAGGAGATCATGTAAAGATTCGTTCCCGGGTACGACCAACTCGGTGTCAAGGAGATTTTCAGTGAGATCAAGGATGTTGAGCCTCGCGGGCTCGACTCTCACGGCAGCCGTGGTGGCCTCCGCGCTGCTGCCCGTCGCCGCTGCGAACGCCGCCGCGTCGACGCCCAAGGTCACCAAGGCGACCAAGGATGCCTTCGGCCGCGTCGCGGACAACATGCTGACCGACCGCACGGCCGTGCTGCTCGGCAGCAAGGCCGCCCGCACGTCGCTCAGGCCCACCGGCGGCGTCAGCCTGTCGGCCGGCCAGAAGAACGCGGAGGACGGCAAGCTGGCCGCCCTGAAGGGCACCAAGTCCCGCCTCGCCGCCCTGGGTGAGGCCTATACGTCGGCCGACACCAAGGTCACCGTCGACAGCACCGAGGTCAAGGGCAAGAAGGCCCTGGTCGAGGTCACCGAGCAAACGACCCTCAAGTACAAGAAGATACGTGGCGACGAGCCTGCCTCCACAGGATTCGACGCGCACCACGTGCTGACCTTCACCGCCGCGGCGGACGGTACGTGGCAACTGACCGCCATGCGTTCCACCGACGGCGGTGCCTCGCGCATCAACGACCCGGTGGCCCCGGCGGCGGACGCCAGGCTGAGCCGTACCACGAGGGCCGTCCACCAGGCGCCGAAGGCGGGCACAAGCCTGCCCTCCCCCGCCGCGCCGAAGACGCTCACCGGCGGCACGTACAACTACCAGGCGATGGCGTCGTACACAGAGAAGTACTGGAAGAACTACAACACGGCGTACCGCAAATACAACGCGGTGGGCGGCGACTGCACCAACTACCTCAGCCAGGGTCTCCTGGCGGGCGGCTGGAAGCAGATCTCCACGGTCACACCCGAGGAGTACGACACCTGGTACTACGCCTCGAACGGTACGGCCGACGCCTGGATCGGCGTCGACGAGTGGTCCTGGTTCACCCAGACCGCCAAGCGCACCACACCGCTCGCGAACGTCTACCAGATGGACATCGGTGACGTACTGCAGATCGACTTCAACAGGGACGGGTCCAAGGACCACTCCATGATGACGACCTACCGCAGCGCCAGCGGCGTCCCGTATCTGACGTACCACGACGTGGACACCTACCGTCGTTCGATCGCGAGCATCATCGCCTCGTACCCGAACTCGGACTACTTCGCGTACCGCACCTGAGCCACGGGGCCTCCGCGCCTCAGCCGGCGCCCTTCCCGTCCGACGTGGAATCCGATGCGGATCCCGGCTCGGACTCGGAGAGGGCGTCGGCCCGTTCCAGCTTCGCCATCCCCACACCGGCCTTGCGCCGCATCTTGCGCCCGACTCCTCCGGATGGCGGGCCCGCCCGTACGGGCTGTCGTGCGGCAGGGTGGCCCAGGTGGCCCAGAGCTTGCCGCCCGGGTCGGGGACGCGACTCGGCCGTCAACTGCCCTGACCGAAAGGGGCATTGGCACTCCCCGGCCACGTGAATCCCTTGAGTCTCTCGCCACACGGCATTCACCCTGATCACTGGCTTCCGCTCACCAGGCCGGAAGCGTTGTCAGCGTTCAGGGGAGGACCTCCACCCATGCGAAGACTCCAGGCCCTCTGGGCCGTGGCCGGAGCGGCCGGACTGCTCACCGGGGCGATCACGCCTGCGGCTGCGGGCTCCGGCACCCCGGTCACCATGCCCGACGCCACACGCGTGCAGAGCGCCGCCACAAGCGACGCGACGAACACCAGGGCCGGCGCCGGGACCGGCGCCGCGAACACACAGACCGTCACCCTCATCACCGGCGACACCGTGTCACTGACCGCGGGACCGGACGGCAAGAACGCCGTCGACGTCCGGCGCGGCAAGGGCCGTGAGGCCGCCACCTTCCTGTCCAGCGAACGGGACGGCGAGATCAGCGTCCTGCCGGCGGACGCCGTCCCGCTGCTGCGGGCGGGCCGCCTCGATCCTGCCCTGTTCAACATCACCCAGCTGGTGAAGCAGGGATACGCCGACGCCACGACCGGCACCACTCCGGTCATCGCCACGTACAGCAAGGGCAGCGCGACTCCCGACGGCGCGCGCCGCACGCTCACGCTGCCGGGCATCGACGGCGCCGCGCTGAGCGCGAAGAAGTCCACCGCTTTCTGGGCGGACGTCGCCCCCGCGCTCGGCACCGGAGCGACCTCGAAGGCCGCACGGCAGCTCGGCGACGGCATCGAGAAGATCTGGCTGGACGCCAAGGTGAAGGCGTCCCTCGACGTGAGCGTTCCGCAGATCGGCGCACCCGAGGTGTGGCAGGCGGGTTACGACGGCAAGGGCGTCAAGGTCGCGGTCCTGGACACGGGCGTGGACGCGGGACACCCGGATCTCGCGGGGAGGATCGCGGAGTCGCAGAGCTTCGTGCCGGACCAGGCGGTGCAGGACGGCCACGGCCACGGCACCCATGTGGCGTCCACGATCGTCGGCTCGGGCGCGGCATCGGAAGGAAAGCGCAAGGGAGTCGCTCCGGGCGCGGAGCTGCTGGTCGGCAAGGTGCTGAACAACGCCGGCAGCGGTCAGTCCTCGTGGATCATCGCGGGCATGGAGTGGGCGGCACGCTCCGGCGCGAAGATCGTGTCGATGTCGCTGGGCGGTACGGCGTCGGGCCCCTCCGACGCGCTCAGCGAGACCGTCGATGAGCTGTCCGCCTCCACGGGCGCTCTCTTCGTCATCGCGGCGGGCAACGCGGGCCCGTCCGAGCAGTCCATCGGCACCCCGGGCATCGCGGACTCGGCACTGACGGTGGGCGCGGTCGACAAGTCCGACAAGCTCGCCCCGTTCTCCAGCCGGGGTCCGCGCCTCGGTGATTCCGCGGTCAAGCCGGAGATCACCGCCCCGGGCGCGGCCATCACGGCGGCCCGCGCCTCGGGCACCTCCATGGGCACGCCCGTCGATGCCAACTACACGACGGCTGGCGGCACTTCGATGGCCACGCCGCACGTCTCGGGCGCGGCGGCACTGGTCGCGCAGGCCCATCCGGACTGGACGGGCCAGCAGATCAAGCAGGCCCTCGCCAGTACCGCGAAGACGAACGCCGACAACTCCGTGTTCGAGCAGGGCGACGGCAGGGTCGACGCCGTACGGGCGGTCCGGCAGGGTGTCTTCGCGACCCCGGCACTGAGCTTCGGCAAGTTCGAGGACGGCGACGCCGAGGTCGTCACCAAGAACATCACGTACACCAACACCACTGACACGGCGGTGGAGTTGAAGGTCACCTCATCGCTCGCCGAGGCCGTCCCGGGCGACGGAACGGTGACGGTTCCGGCCAAGGGCACCGCCACGGTCCCGGTCGGCGTCGACCCCGCGAAGGAGGCCCAGGGCCGGTACACGGGCCATGTCACGGCGACCGCCGCCGGCATCCAGGTCACCACGGGCGTCGGCTTCGAGAAGGCCCCGAAGACGTACGACCTCAAGGTCTCCCTCGTGGGCCGCGACGGCAAGCCGTCCACCGCGGCGTCGATCTACACGCTCCAGGAACTAAACGGCGCGTACCCCGACGAGTACGGCTTCCTCGGCACCGGCTGGACCTGGCAGGTTCCGGCCGGCACCTACTCGATCGCGACCTGGATCCCGGACCGCGACGCGGGCGGCACCGCCGTCGGCACCTCGATCGTGGGCAACCCCGAGATCAAGGTGAACGGGGACGCCGAGGTCGTCCTCGACGCCCGCAAGGCCGTCGAGATCAAGCCGAAGACCAAGCAGGACTCCGAGTTCCAGGGCTTCAGCACCAACTGGCACCGGGCCGGGCCGGGCAGCGCCTGGGGTCTGACGTACAGCCAGGGCTGGTGGACCGACCACGTCTACGTGGCGCCGACCGAGAAGGTCACCGAGGGAACCCTGGAGTTCTCCGCCAAGTTCCGTATGTTCGCGAAGGAGTTGACGGCGAGCGTCACCAGCCCGGAGAAGTCCGAGCTGTCCTCTCTCTACTACTCCCAGACGTACAACGACTTCCCGTTGAAGATCAGCGGTGACCGCAAGGTCCAGGCGGTGGACGCGGGCGGCGGTACCGAGGCCGACTTCGCGGGTCTCGACGTCAAGGGCAAGGTGGCGGTGGTCGGGGTCGGCGCCACGGAGCGGGCGCAGAGCGCTCTGGACAACGCGACCAAGGCCGGTGCGGGTTACCTCATCATGTACCGCAAGACCCCCGGTTTCTGGATCGAGGCCGTGGACCGCGCGACCACCGTCCCGCTGATGATCGCCACCGGCGAGGAGGGCGCCAGGCTCACCGGCCTGCTGCAGTCCGGCAAGCAGACCGGCAAGAAGGTCACGCTGAAGCTGGGCGGCACACCGGTCAGCCCGTACGTCTACAACCTGCTCGCCGCACAGAGCGGCGCCATCTCCGACAACCAGGCGTACGACCTGGACAAGTCCAACACGGTTAAGCGGACGGCCCGTTACCACGGAGCCACGGCCGGCGAGATGGGAGCGGACACCCTGTACACCTTCCGCCCCTGGCAGGCCTTCAGTATCGAGAACAGCAAGTACCTGGAGCTGGGCACGGAACGCGACGAGTACTACTACGTCGACCCCGACACCCGCACCCGGCACGTCGTCTATCCGAACTGGGACACGCTCAGGGGCCAGTGGAGCCCGCTGCGCACCTTCAGCAAGCCCGCCACGGAGCCCTCCGAGAACTGGCTGCGCCAGGTCGTCCGGCCCGGCACCAGCGAGGAGTACGGCCTCTCCGAACGCACCGGCGACAAACTCACCCTCTCGGTGGCGGAGTTGACCGACTCCACGCCGGGCCACTACGGATACATCGACGGCATCGACAGCACCGCGAAGGGCAAGCTCTACGCGGACGGGAAACTGGTCGGTGACTCGACGCTCGGCGGCTACGGCATCTTCGACGTGGCGGCGGACAACGCCTCGTACCGCTTCGAGCTGGACGTACAGCGCCGAGCGGCCTGGGCGAAGTACTCCACGAGCACGCACACCGAGTGGACCTTCGCCTCGGCGCACACCGCCGCCGAGACGGCGCTGCCCCTGCTCACCGTCGGCATCGCCCCGAAGGGTCTCGACCTCCTCAACCGGGCCAGGAGCGGGAAGGAACTGGAGATCGGGCTGCCGGTGGCGAACCAACTGGGAAGCGTCCGGGCGAGCACCCTCAAGGCATGGGCCTCCTACGACGACGGCACGTCCTGGAAGGAGGCGAAGGTCAAGGACGGCAAGGCGCGGGTCAAGCCCGCGAAGGGCGCCGAGTCGGTGTCGCTGCGGGTGCGGGCCACCGACCGTGACGGCAACGGGATCGACCAGACCGTGCTGCGGGCCTTCGGCCTGAAGTAGCCACCCACCAGTCCGGCACGGTGTATCAGCCTTAACAAAGATCCTCTACCGTGCCGAGCCATGGCGAACACGGCATACGACACGGCACGACAGACCCCCGCCGCGAGCCCCTGGGCCGCGGTGGGGGTCTCCGTCTTCGACGAGCTGGTGTACCAGACGATCCTCAATCAGCCCGATGCCGGCGCGGCCGGCTGGGCCCTGCTGGCCGGCGCCTCCCCGGCGGGGCTGCGCGAGTCCTGCGACCGGCTGCTCACGCTGGGGCTTCTCCAACCCCCGGACTCCATGGGCGGGTTACGCGCGGTCGACCCGCGGGTGGCGATCCGCGCGCTGATCCGGCGGCGCGAGACGGAGTCCGAACTACTCGCCGCCACCGCCGAGGAGATGGCCAGCGCGTACGAGGCCGGGCTGCTCCGCGAGGAGCCCGCCCGGCTGGTCGAGGTCGTCTCGGGCGAGGGCGCCAACGCGGCGCGCCTGGAGGAGCTGTACGCACGCGCCGAGCACGAGGTGTGCCTCTTCGACACGCCACCGTATCTCGCTCCGCGCACCCCGCAGTTGGACCTCCAGTCCGACCTGCTCAGCCGGGGCATCGTCTATCGCGCGGTTTACGCGGCGACCGCCCTGGAGGACCCGGACGTCCTGCTGCACGCGTGGAAGATGGTCGAACTCGGTGAGCAGGCCCGGGTGTTGCCGTCGGTGCCGGTCAAGATGCTGGTGGTCGACGGACGCCGGGCGATGCTCCCGCTGACCACCTCGAAGACGGGTGGCTACTGCGCCGTCGTGGTACGGGACTCGGCGGTGACCGAAGCGCTGCAGAAACTCTTCGACCTGGCCTGGCAGCAGGCGACTCCGCTCGGCCAGACGGCCGACGACGGTGAACTGCCCGAGAGCGAACGGGTGTTGATCCGGCTGCTGGCGGCCGGAATGAAGGACGAGGCGGTGGCCCGCCATCTGGGGGTGAGCCTGCGAACCCTGCGGCGCCGGGTGAGCGAACTACAGGAACGACTGGGCGCGGCGAGCAGGTTCCAGCTGGGCGCACGGGCCTCTCAGCGAGGCTGGGTGTAGCGGAGGCCGGACGACACCGGTCACTCCGCGCACGGCGAAGGGCCGCACCCCCGGGCTCGGGGAGTGCGGCCCTCGACTGCCGTACCGACCGCCTACTTGCGGACCGCTTGCTCGCGGACCGCTTACTTGCGGATCAGGCTGCGCAGGACGTACTGGAGGATTCCGCCGTTGCGGTAGTAGTCCGCCTCGCCGGGGGTGTCGATGCGGACGACCGCGTCGAACTCGACGCCCGTGTCGGTGGTGACCTTCACCGTGCGCGGGGTGGTGCCGTTGTTCAGCTCCTCGATCCCTGCGAAGGAGAAGGCCTCCTCGCCGGTCAGGCCGAGGGTCTCGGCGGACTGGCCCTCCGGGTACTGGAGCGGGATGACACCCATGCCGATCAGGTTCGAGCGGTGGATGCGCTCGTACGACTCGGCGATGACGGCCTTGACACCGAGCAGTGAGGTGCCCTTGGCGGCCCAGTCGCGGGACGAGCCCGAGCCGTACTCCTTGCCGGCCAGGATGACCAGCGGGGTGCCCTGCTCGATGTAGTTGCGCGAGGCGTCGTAGATGAACGACACCGGAGCGTCCGGCTGGGTGAAGTCGCGGGTGTAGCCGCCCTCGGTGCCCGGCGCGATCTGGTTGCGCAGGCGGATGTTGGCGAACGTGCCGCGGATCATGACCTCGTGGTTGCCGCGGCGCGAGCCGTAGGAGTTGAAGTCACGTCGCTCGATGCCGTGCTCGGTCAGGTACTTGCCCGCCGGGGTGTCGGCCTTGATCGCGCCGGCCGGGGAGATGTGGTCGGTGGTGACCGAGTCGCCCAGCTTGGCCAGGACACGGGCACCGCTGATGTCGGCGACCGGGGACGGCTCGTGCGCCATGCCCTCGAAGTACGGGGGCTTACGGACGTACGTCGACTCCGCGTCCCACTCGAAGGTGTCGCCGGTGGGGATCGACAGTGCCTGCCACTGGGCGTCGCCCGCGAAGACGTCCTGGTAGGACTTGTTGAACATGTCCTCGCCGATGGCGTTCGCGACGACGTCGTTGACCTCGGCCTCGGTCGGCCAGATGTCGGCCAGGTAGACCGGCTTGCCCTCGGTGTCGGTGCCCAGCGAGTCCTTGGTGATGTCCACCTTCATGGACCCGGCGAGGGCGTACGCGACGACCAGCGGCGGGGAGGCCAGGTAGTTCATCTTGACGTCGGGGTTGATCCGGCCCTCGAAGTTGCGGTTTCCGGAGAGGACCGAGGTGACCGCGAGGTCGTGGTCGTTGACGGCCTTGGAGACCTCGTCCGGCAGCGGGCCGGAGTTGCCGATGCAGGTGGTGCAGCCGTAGCCGACGAGGTTGAAGCCGACCTTGTCGAGGTAGGGGGTGAGCCCCGCCTTGTCGAAGTAGTCGGTGACGACCTTGGAGCCGGGCGCGAGGGTGGTCTTGACCCAGGGCTTGCGCGTAAGCCCCTTCTCCACGGCCTTCTTCGCGACGAGCGCGGCGGCGACCATGACGTACGGGTTCGAGGTGTTGGTGCAGGAGGTGATGGCCGCGACCGTCACCGCGCCGTGGTCGATCTCGTACGTCGAGCCGTCGGGGGCCGTGACGGTGGTGGGACGGCTCGGTACGCCGTTGCTGGTGGCCGGGGCGTCGGAGGCCGGGAAGGACTCGACACCGGCCTCGTCCGCGGTGTCCACGTAGTTGCGGACGTCCTGCGCGAACTGCTGCGAGGCGTTGGCGAGGATGATCCGGTCCTGCGGGCGCTTCGGGCCTGCGATCGACGGAACGACCGTCGACAGGTCCAGCTCCAGCTTCTCGGAGAAGTCGGGCTCGGCGGCCGGGTCGAGCCAGAGGCCCTGCTCCTTGGCGTACGCCTCGACGAGCGCGACCTGCTGGGCGTCGCGGCCGGTCAGGCGCAGGTACTTCAGGGTCTCGTCGTCGATCGGGAAGATCGCGGCGGTGGAACCGAACTCCGGCGACATGTTGCCGATGGTGGCGCGGTTGGCGAGGCTCGTGGCCGACACGCCCTCGCCGTAGAACTCGACGAACTTGCCGACGACACCGTGCTTGCGGAGCATCTCGGTGATCGTGAGCACCAGGTCGGTTGCGGTGGTGCCGGCCGGCAGCTCGCCGGTCAGCTTGAAGCCGACGACGCGCGGGATGAGCATGGAGACCGGCTGGCCGAGCATCGCGGCCTCGGCCTCGATACCGCCGACGCCCCAGCCGAGTACACCGAGTCCGTTGACCATGGTGGTGTGCGAGTCGGTGCCGACCAGCGTGTCGGGGTACGCCTGTCCGTTACGGACCATGACCGTACGGGCCAGGTGCTCGATGTTCACCTGGTGGACGATGCCGGTGCCCGGCGGGACGACCTTGAACTCGTCGAAGGCGGTCTGGCCCCAGCGCAGGAACTGGTAGCGCTCCTTGTTGCGGCCGTACTCCAGCTCGACGTTCTGCGCGAAGGCCTCGTTGGTGCCGAACTTGTCGGCGATGACGGAGTGGTCGATGACCAGCTCGGCCGGGGCCAGCGGGTTGATCTTCGCCGGGTCGCCGCCGAGCTCCTTCACGGCCTCGCGCATGGTGGCGAGGTCCACGACACAGGGCACACCCGTGAAGTCCTGCATGATCACGCGGGCCGGCGTGAACTGGATCTCCTGGCTGGGCTGGGCCTGCGAGTCCCATCCGCCGATGGCACGGATGTGGTCGGCGGTGATGTTCGCGCCGTCCTCGGTACGGAGCAGGTTCTCCAGCAGGACCTTGAGGCTGTACGGAAGGCGGGCCGAGCCTTCCACCTTGTCCAGCCGGAAGATCTCGTACGACTCGTCGCCCACGCTGAGCGTGCTACGGGCGTCGAAGCTGTTCGCCGACACGACAGTCTCCTTCATTCATGTACGCGTACCACCGCATCCTGCCGCCATGCCCTCTTGGCCGATCCGCTAAGGTCAGGCTAAGTTAGGTAACCCTTACCGTTCACTTACCGGTCCGGGCGGCTGCGGCACGCCTCGGCAGATATCTCGATGTCGAGATAACTCTAGTACATGACCGGCGGAGGGTCATGTCCGGAGGGTGCTGTCCGCTCTCCTCCAGTCGAGGCGTTCCCTCATCGAACCCAGTGATTCGGCCTTCCGTCTCAGCAGACCCGGCCGTGCGGACGGACACACTGGGGCTGGGTGGCTGTACCCGTTGCATCGGATCGTGCGGAGACTTACGTGGAGCTGTCGTACGCAACTGCTGTAGGCATGCGGCGACGGCCCGCTGCTGGACTGCGTGACGGCCCGCTTCGAGGACACACCGCCCGTACGGCCGCTTCGGTGGTCGCGGTGAGCGCCACCCGGGAAGCCCGGATCGCGGGCCGCTTCCCCCTCCTCCCTGCCTTCTTCCGAGCGCTGCCGCGAGAAGGCCCGCCGACGCCGCACGCAGGACGGTATGCGCCACCACGAGCCCCGTGGCCGGCGCGGTCCCCGCGCCGGTCGGAGCGCCCGCCTCGCCGCCGCGTCCCGCCGCGCCGGCACGCCCCGTGTCGGCGTGACGGTCGACGCGACGGGGACGCTCCAGGACGGCCGCCCCGGCGTACGCCTCTCGGTGGCCGGCAACGGGGACCGGTACGGCGACGGCCTCGCAGCGGACACGACGTGGGTGTCACCCCTGTGGTCGGAGTGGCGGCTGTGTCCGGTCAGAACTGGCAGGTGTCCGTCCAGCGCGTGACCAGGGAGGTGTTGTTCTTGTCGGCGTCACGTGCGGGACCGCACAGGAACGGCCCGAAGCGGGTGTCGGCACGCAGCCAGAAGCTGAGGAACGACACGATCCACTTGCCCTGTTTGGCCTTGTTGCCGTAGCCCGTCATGGGGCACAGGTGGTCGCCCGGAACTTCGACGTAGAGCTTCTCGGCCTGGGACATGGAGTTGTACCAGGGCACCGCGTAGGTGTCGCCGTTGGCGACGGGGTCGCTCTCACAGGTCAGGAAGAACGTGGGGTCGGTGACTGCGGAGAAGTCCGCGTTCGGGTAGTACGGGGCCGTGGGCACGCCCGCCCGGAAGCGCGGGTCGTCCCGCAGGGCCGCCATGACGCCACCGCCTCCCATTGAGTGACCGACCGCGCCGAGCGTGCCGTTGACCTTGCCCGATACCGGGTTGCCTGTGGTGTTGCCGAGCGCGAGCAACTGGGTGCCCGCGGCGCTGATCTGGCGGCCACGCGACGCGGGATCGTCGGTGAGTGTGTTGGTCCCGACGTTGATGACGACGAAGCCCCAGGAGGCGAGGCGGGGTGCGAGCCACCGCAGGTTCTCCTGGGTGCCCTGATAGCCCGGCATCAGTACGACGCCCGGGTACGGGCCACCGGTCGTCGGATACGTGACCGTGCCGGAGCCGTATCCGCTCGGACCGGGAACGGTGTAGGCCGCGGTGGTCAGCGGCCCGTCGGTGGCCTCGACGGAAGCGGTCGTCGGGTCCGGGATGCCGCCCCCGGGAGGGGTGGCGCCACCGGAGCCGTACACCTGGAACTCCCACAGCGAGTAGCCGTAGGCGGTGCCGCGCTGGGTGCCCTGGACGCGGACGTACCGGCCGCTGCCGTTCACGTCGAGGGTCTGCACGCCGCCGGCGCTCGTCGTGGTCGAGTAGACGGTGGTCCAGGCTGTGCCGTTGTCCGAGGTCTGGATCCGGTACGCGCGGCCGTACCCGGCTTCCCAGCGCAGCACCACCTGACTGATGGCGGCGGTGGCGCCCAGATCCACTCTCAGCCACTGTGGACCGCTGAACGTGCTCGACCAGCGCGTACGGGTGTCGCCGTCCACCGCAGCCGACGCGGGGGTGGACGCGTTCTCGGTGGACGAGGAGGTCGCGGGTTTGCCCTGGGACAGCAGGTCGGCGGCGGCTGTCGCGGGCGGGGCGGTGGCTGTCAACAGCGTCAGCGCCAGGCCGACGGTGGTTGCCAGTGCGATCAGTGCCGTCATGGCACGGGATCGGGTCCGTAACGGCACGGTCGTGCCGGTCGGACCGCTGGATGCCTTGGACGAACCGGATGAGCTGTTGGACGGACTGCTGGATGGGCTGGATGGATGCATTGATCTACCTCCGGAGAGCGGTGGGAGCGCGGTACCGGACAGTGAGAAGCCGCAACCGGCGGCTAACGGGACTGTTCGAAGAGCCAGTCGATGACCACGTCGTTCTCGTACGTCTGGGCCCATGCGAAGTGCGGGTTCACCGGTGTCGTTCCCGCCGTGTAGCTGGTGAACAGCACGTGACTGCGGGCGGCCGCGGCCTCCCGGAGAAGCGCCCGGGACCGTGCCTCGAACTGTGCCTTCGGCAGGTCGTTGGCCCATTCCCCCCGGCTGACCCGTGCGCCGGCGGTCTCCAGGGCGTTCATCAGTGTCCAGGTGCCGGGCTTGCCGAACCGGCCCTCCCGGTAGGGGACTACCGGGTCGTCGATGGAGTGGTCGGCCCAGATCGGAATGTGCGTGATCCTCTCCATGGTGGCCTGGTCGCCCCAGCCGGCCGTGGGCAGAGCGGCCGCGAACACGTCGGGGCGCTTCGCCAGCAGGCTGTAGATACCGCGCCCGCCCGAGGACAGGCCGACGACATAGAGCCGGTTCGTGTCCACGTTTCTGGAGTGCTCGCGTACGAAGGTGTCGATGAGCTCGCTCAGCGCGGCCTGGACCTTGGCATCGGTCCAGTCCGTGCCGTCGGGTCCGTCCATGGGACGGGGCAGGGGGATCTGCGGGGAGAGGACGAACGCGGGGTTGCGTCGCTGTCGTTCCGGCGTGGCGAACGTGACCGCGACCCGGTTGGAGGTGAGCTGGGTCATGTTGTTGTCTGCGACCTCGCCGCCGCCGTGCAGGGTGACGACGAGCGGGTAGCGCGTGGGCGTCCCGGGGCTGCGTACGCGGCCCGCGGGCCGGTACAGCCGGAAGTCCAGTTCGAATCCTGCGGAGTCGGTGAAGGAACCGGCGGTGAAGTCGTCGACCACGGGAGTGAGGGTGTCGCCGTTCCGGCTCGCGAACGGACCGGCCCTGAGGACCGGTTCGCCTCCCGGGGTGCGCACGTCCGCCACCTGCCTGACGGAGTACGCGCGGTCGAGCGGCAGCGGATCGGCGCCGGCGGCCCGCGCGTTGCGGTCGTTCGGGTCGAGTTCGACGATGAGGCGGTCTCCCGGCCGCCCGGGGCGGGGCCGGTCGTCCACTTCGGCGGTGGTGCTGGGATAGACCCGGGTCACCGTACGGGCCGCCGTCTGCCCGCCGACCGTGGCCCGCACCTCGAAGGCGGAGGGTGGGATCGTCCCACCGCGCAGGTCGATGCGATGCGAGTACTGGACGGCGACGGCTGTCACCAGCCAGTTGTTCCTCGGTGTCACCCGCGTGACGAGGTCCGTTCGCAGGACCGGATTGAAGGCCGGATCGAGGGCCGGATCGAGGGCCGGACCGAGTCCGGAGGCCGCTTGTCGTTCATCGGATGTGGCTGTCGTGGGGCCGACGGCCGCGGCGGCCGCCGTGCTCACGGCCGGCACCGTGACCGCACCCGCGGTGGCCGCGAGCACCGTACGTCTGGTGATCCGTCTCATGGGTTGATCCCTCTCATGGGGCCTCGTATCCGTCGGCGGGGCACCCGGACCGGGCGCCCCCGTGCGTGGATCCGGTCGCCGGGCTCCCAGCTCCCGGCTTCCGGCTTCCGGCTTCCGGCTTCCGGCTTCCGGAAGGGGGTGTCGTGACACGTCGGGAAGTCACATTGGGAAGTCACAGGGGGAAGGCTCCGGTCGCCAGGGCGGCGGCGGTCATGACGAGGGTGGTGGCGAAGGCCCAGCGGAAGATGAAGCGCTGGTGTTCGCCGAGCGACACACCGCTCATGCCGACCAGGATGAACGTGGACGCGGTGAGCGGACTGAGCGGGAAACCCGTGGTCATCTGGCCGAGAATGGCGGCCCGGGCGACCTCGGCCGGGTCCGCGCCGAACCCGTGGCCGGTCTCGGCGAGCACGGGCAGCACCCCGAAGTAGTAGGCGTCCGGGGTGAAGACCAGGCTCAGCGGCATGCTGGTGACGGCGACCGCGACGGGCAGGTGCGCCCCGAAGGAGTCGGGGATGACGGAGACGAACGCCTCGGCCATCTCGTCGATCATCTTGGTGCCGCTGAGGATCCCGGTGAGGACGCCGGCCGCGAAGATCATCGTGGTGACCAGGACCACGCTCTTGGCGTGCTTGTCCAGCAGCGCCTGTTGCTGTTCCCAGGTGGGGTGGTTGACCAGCACCGCGATCGCGAACCCGAGGATGAACAGCACGGGAAGCGGCAGCACTTCCTGGATCAGGCAGACCACGAGAGCGACGGTGAGTAGGAGATTGAAGACCTGCAGCCAGGTCCGCGGCAGCGGCGGGACCCGGACGGTGCCAGGTCCGTCCCCGGCCGGCCGGAGAGTCTGACGCTCCTGCCCGTCGGCCGTCGTGGGAGGGGCCTGCCGACTCGGCTCGTCTGCCGCGACAGTCGTCGAGGCGCCGGGTTCGCGGCCGACGGCTGCCGCGGCACTCGTCGAAGCGCCGGGCTCAGGGGCGTCCCGCTTGTCCTCGCCCTTGCGCATGTCTGTGACCGGGTCCTGCGGGGACAGCGTGCCGAGACGGTTGCGCTCCCGGCGGCCGAGCAGGTACGAGGCCACCAGGACCCAGGCGATACCGAAGCCCATCGCGGGCAACACGGGGGTGAAGACCTCGGAACTGTCCAGCTTCAGCGCCGCCATGGCGCGTACGGTCGGGCCGCCCCAGGGGAGCATGTTCATCACGCCCGCGCCCAGGCAGACCACCCCGGACAGCACCAGGGGGTTCATGCCGAGTCTCTTGTAGAGCGGCAGCAGCGCGGAGACGGTGATGAGGAAGGTGGAGGCGCCGTCGCCGTCCAGGGACACGCACAGTGTGAGGACGGCCGTGGCGACGGTGATCCGCAACGGGTCGCCCCGCGCCACGCGCAACAGGCCGCGTATCAGGGGGTCGAAGAGCCCGGCGTCCACCATCAGGCTGAAGTACAGGACCGCGAAGGCGATCATGATCCCGGTGGGGGCCACCTGGGACAGCCCGCCGAGAATCAGTTCACCCAGATCGTTCGCGAAGCCACCGATGAGTGCCGCCAGCACCGGAAGCAGGATCAGAGCGACCAGGACCGAGGCGCGTTTGGTCATGGTGAGCAGCAGTAGGGCGGCGATCGTGGCGAAGCCCAGGGCTGCCAGCATGGCGGCGCTCGCTTTCTTGTTCTTGAAGGACGGCCCTCGGCGGTGGTGGGCAGGAAGACCGAGCCGAACGGGCCGAGGTGTTACGCGAGAGTTTCGAAGCACGAGGCGATCGGTGTCCAGCATCAAACCGAGATCTGTCCATGCGTTAAGCGCATCAATTCGAGCGGGCGCGCCCTATGCTCGTCGGCCATGGAGACCACCACCTTGCGTCAACTGGCGGCGTACTCGGCCGTGGCCAGGGCCGCGAGCTTCACCGCGGCCGCCGCGGAGATGCACGTGTCCCAGTCCTCTCTCAGCCGCGCGGTCGCGGACCTGGAGCGCCTGCTCGGCGTTCAGCTTCTGGAACGGGACACCCGCAATGTGCAGTTGACCGCGGCGGGCGTCGAGGCACTGCGTATCGCCGAGCAGATCGTCACCTCCCACCGGGCGGGCATGAAGGAACTCAGGCGGTTTCTGCAGGGCGAGTCGGGAACGGTCGCCGTGGCCACCCTTCCCTCGGTTGCCGCGGTGCTGCTGCCACAGGTGATCTCCGACTTCCGCGAGCGGCGGCCGGAGGTGTCGGTACGCCTCCTCGACGGCCTGGAGCGGCTGGTACTGGACCGGGTCCTGTCCGGCGACGCCGACTTCGCGATCACCACCGTCGGGGACCCGCCGGAGCAGTTGGAGCACCGCCCCCTGGTGAGGGACCGCTTCGTCGCGGTGCTGCCGGAAAGCCACCCGCTCGCCGACCGCCAGGAGGTCGCCTGGGACGACCTGGCTCGTCAGCCGTTCCTCGCCGTCGGGCGGGATTCGAGCGTGCGCCGGCTCACCGATGCGGCGTTCGCCCAGATCGACGCGCATGCGGCACCGGCGGCCGAGGCGGGCAGTATCGCGACCGTGGGCGGACTGGTGACCGCAGGCCTCGGGGTGTCGGCGTTGCCCGCCCTCGTGCTCCCGCTGATGGGTGCCGGGCCCATCGTCTTCCGCCCACTGGTGGACCCCGTGGTGGACCGGCGCCTGGACATCGCGCTGCGCGCCCGGCGAACACTCCCGGCCGTGACGATGCGGTTCCTGGAGACGCTCGAAGAGTTCCGTGTCCGGGGCAGCGCTCTTCCTCCCGGGGTTTCGTGGGCATGAGGCCGCTTGAGGCGTGTGGGCCCTCAAGGCTCCACTCCCCCTGGCCGACCACCGTGTCTACGTGCCACCCTCCTGCCAATCCATGCGTTCTTCGCATGGATTCATGGCCTTCTGTTGCTCGACAAGCATCTATGCGTTCCTGCAACCTGGAGACCCGAACGGCGACGACCATGCGGCACCGCCACCGCCGCCCACGCGGCCGCGATCCAATGCGGTCAGGGTCCGACGCGCTCGGGGACCAACGCGGAACAGCAGGGGCAGCGGAACAGCAGGGGCAAGGGAGCGCATCGGTGTCGGACGACGAGCGGAACACCGCCGGACGCGGGCAGTTGACCGGCCTGAAGGTGGTCGAGTTCGCCCATGTGGTGGCCGGGCCGCTGGCGGGCTCGATGCTCGCCGACCAAGGGGCCGACGTCGTCCACGTAGAACCTCCCGGCGCCGGAGACGCTGCCCGCGCCATGGGGCCGCAACGTGACGGTATTCCCCTGTGGTTCAAGGTCTCCGGTCGCAACAAGCGCTCGGTCACCCTCGATCTGCACCACGAGGCCGGCCGGGCCGTCGCCCACCGGCTCGTCGCCTGGGCGGACGTCGTCATCGTCACCCTGCGCGCCGGACGCCTGCGCAGCTGGGAACTCGACTGGGACTCCGTGCACCGGATCAACCCCCGAGCCGTACTGCTGCAGATCTCCGGCTTCGGCGCCACCTCCTCGCAGGCGGACGCTCCTGGCTTCGGCAAGATGGGAGAGGCGCGCAGCGGAGTCGTCCACCTGACCGGTTTCCCGGACGGCCCGCCCGTCCACACCGGCTTCTCGCACGGCGACGCCGTGACCGGCCTGATGGGCGCCTACGCCATCCTCGCCGCTCTCCACCGCCGGGACCACGACCCCGATTTCGACGGCGAGTGGATCGACCTCGCTCTCTTCGAGTCCCTGTTCCGTCTCGTCGAGTGGCAGGTGATCGTCCACGACCAGCTGGGACGCGTACCCGAACGCTCCGGCAACCAGCTGGCGGTCGCCCCCGCGGCCGTGATCAACACCTACCGCTCCCGCGACGGCCAGTGGATCACGGTGACCTCGGCGACACTGCGTTCGGTCCGCAACATCGCCTGCCTGCTGGGCCTCCCCGAGGAGGACTTCGCCACGACGCAGCAACAGTACGACCGACGCGGGGAGCTGGACGAGGGCCTGCGGAACTGGGTGGCCGAGCGCGACACCGGCGAGTGCCTTGAGGGCTTCGCCCGTGCCGAGGTCGTGGCCTCACGGGTGTTCGACGCCGCGGACATCGCCGCCGACCCCGTGTACGCGGAACGCGAGGACATCGTCACGGTCGAGGACCCCGACCTCGGTCCGGTGCGTATGCAGGCGGTGATCCCGCACTTCCGGCAGCGGCCCGGCCGGGTGTGGCGGACGGGGCCCGCCCTCGGCCAGGACAACCACCTCGTCTACGGGCAGTGGCTCGGGCTCAGTGCGGACGAGCTGGCCGACCTGGAGACGAGCGATGTCATCTGAGACGCCTGTGGGAAAACCCGCCGAGGCGGACGCGAGAGCGGTCGACCGGCCGCCTCTGCGTTCCCTGCTCTTCGTCCCCGGCACCAGAACCGACTGGCTGCCGAAGGCCCGGGCGGCGGGCGCCGACGCGGTCGTCCTCGACCTGGAGGACGCGGTGCCCCCCTCCGCCAAGCCCGCCGCCCGGGCACAGGTGGCCGACGCCATCGCTGAGGCGGATAGGTCCGGTCATGCCGGTCATGCCGGACAGATGGCACTGTTCGTCCGGATCAACCCGCTGGACGGCTGGGCGGGGGCCGAGGAACTGCGTGCCGTCGTACGGCCCGGGCTCGCCGGTGTCGTGCTCCCCAAGGTCCGCTCCCCCCGGGACGTGAAGCTTGCCGACCGGCTGCTGGGCTGGTGCGAAGAGGAACAGGGCCTGTCGCCGGGCAGCGTCGCCCTGGTGCCGCTGCTGGAGACGGCCCGTGGCCTGCACAAGGCATACGACATCGCCCGAGCCGCCTCGCGCATCGCCTACATGGGCGCACTCACCGCTCCCGGCGGCGACGTGGAACGCGCCGTCGGCTACCGCTGGAGCCCGGAGGGAACCGAAACGGCGGCACTGCGCTCCCGCGTCCTGCTGGATGCCAGGGCAGCCGGAGTGCCGTGCCCGGTCAGCGGATTGTGGACACGCATCACCGACCTGACGGGGCTGCGCGCCTTCGCCGAACAGAACCGCTCCCTCGGCTACGAGGGGATGATGGCGATCCACCCTTCCCATGTCCCCGTGATCAACGAGGCGTTCTCTCCCGGCCCCGACGAACTCGCCCGCTGCGCGGACCTGATCGCGGCGGTCGAGGCGGCACAGCGGGACGGCACGGGCGCTGTGGCGTTCCGGGGTGAGATGGTCGACGAGGCCATGGCCGGCACGGCACGCCTCATTCTCGAACGGCACGGGGCGCTCGTTCGCGTGGCTGATTCGCGTGGCTGACGAACTCCCGCCACCCGGCCCGTGATCACATAACGCTGCCCGGGCCGCCTTCACCACCTGACTCGATCCGGTGCGCGCCGCGACCGCTGTGACCTCGGGCATCTCGCCCTCCGCCGTACAGCGCGAGGCGCAGTCGACGTCGACGCCGAGGGCGAGGGCTAGGGCGAGCTACGCTCCGGTGCCCTGGACCACGGGGTCGCGCAGCAGGTGGGGCAGGGCGGCTTCGAGCACGGACCAGATGGTGGCGTACGAGCCGGTCCCGGCCGCCGTACACAGGGAGGCGGTCACCCCCTGTTCGCCTGGATCCGCCTGGATCCGCCTGTCACCCAACAGGTCAGCCAACTGCCGTCCGAGCAGGTCGATGCCGAACCAGGCCCGGGCGAACGGCTGTTCGGCGTACCGGTCGACATCGGGGGTACCCGGCAGCGGACGACAAGGAGGCACCCATGGCCCTCACATTCCGCAAGAGCTTCCGGATCCTGCCCGGGGTACGACTGAACATCAACCGGAAATCGTGGTCCATCACCACGGGCGGCCGGAACGGGCCCAAGCGCACGCACAGCAGCACGGGACGGCGGACCACCTCGATGGACCTCCCCGGGCCCTTCGGCTGGCGCCGCACCACGCGTGCCAAGCGCCACTGAGGTCACCCGCGCCAAGCGTCACCCCTTCGGCCCCTCCAGGATGCCCCATCTCATATCTGAGATAGCCTTCCGTCATGGCAGACGACTACCTCGTACGTATCGGCAAGCTCATCCGTGACGCCCGTCAGCATCGGGGCTGGACACAGACGCAGCTGGCCGAGGCGCTCGGCACCAGCCAGAGCGCGGTGAACCGTATCGAGCGCGGCAACCAAAACATCAGCCTTGAGATGATCGCTCGAATCGGTGAAGCCCTGGACAGTGAGATCGTCTCGCTCGGCTACGCGGGCCCGATGCATCTCCGCGTGGTCGGCGGCCGTCGCCTCTCCGGCTCGATCGACGTGAAGACCAGCAAGAACGCGTGCGTGGCGCTGCTCTGTGCGACGCTCCTGAACAGGGGCCGCACGGTGCTGCGCCGCGTCGCGCGCATCGAGGAGGTCTACCGCCTTCTGGAGGTTCTGGGCTCCATCGGCGTACGCACCCGGTGGATCAACGGTGGCGTCGACCTGGAGATCGTGCCGCCCGCCGAGCTGGAGATGTCGTCCATCGACGAGGCGGCGGCCCGCCGCACCCGCTCGATCATCATGTTCCTCGGCCCGCTGCTGCACCGCATGGACAGCTTCAAGCTGCCGTACGCGGGCGGCTGCGACCTGGGGACGCGGACCATCGAGCCGCACATGATCGCGCTGCGGCGGTTCGGTCTGGACATCGCGGCCACCGAGGGCATGTACCACGCGCGCGTGGACCGCAAGGTGACCCCGGGGCGCCCCATCGTGCTGACCGAGCGCGGCGACACGGTGACGGAGAACGCGCTGCTGGCCGCCGCCCGCCACAACAGCACGACCGTCATCCGTAACGCCTCCTCCAACTACATGGTCCAGGACCTGTGCTTCTTCCTGGAGGCGCTGGGGGTGCGGGTGGAGGGCATCGGCACCACGACGCTCACCGTGCACGGCGTGCCGAACATCGACGTCGACGTCGACTACTCGCCGTCCGAGGACCCGGTCGAGGCGATGAGCCTGCTGACCGCCGCGGTCGTCACCGAGTCCGAGCTGACCGTGCGCCGGGTGCCGATCGAGTTCCTGGAGATCGAGCTGGCGGTCCTGGAGGAGATGGGCCTCGACCACGACCGCACACCGGAGTACTTCGCCGACAACGGCCGTACGCGCCTGGTGGACCTCACCGTCCGGCCCTCCAAGCTGGAAGCGCCGATCGACAAGATCCACCCGATGCCGTTCCCGGGCCTGAACATCGACAACGTCCCGTTCTTCGCGGCCATCGCGGCCTCCGCGCAGGGCCAGACACTGATTCACGACTGGGTCTACGACAACCGCGCGATCTACCTCACGGACCTGAACCGCCTCGGCGGACGCCTCCAGCTCCTCGACCCCCACCGTGTACTGGTGGAGGGCCCGACCCGCTGGCGCGCCGCCGAGATGATGTGCCCGCCCGCACTGCGCCCCGCGGTCGTCGTCCTGCTGGCGATGATGGCGGCCGAGGGCACGTCCGTACTGCGGAACGTGTACGTCATCAACCGCGGCTACGAGGACCTGGCCGAGCGGCTCAACTCGGTGGGGGCGCAGATCGAGATCTTCCGGGACATCTGAGGGCTCTTCGAAAGAGCGCCGCTGCACCTCGCCTGACCTGTACGAATGCGAGTCCGAACGGGCTGTGGCGGCATCTCTGGGACTTCCCTGGGACTTTGTGCGTGTGCCGGACTTGCGACGGCCGTCTGCCAGGGGACTTCTGATGTCTCCTGCGTTCCTCGTCCGATCCGGCACGGCCGATCGCTTCCCTTCACCCTGTCACTCGTCAGGCCTGGGGTGGGGGCCGTTCACGGGCCGGGCCCCTTCCTGGCGCCCGACGGCCCGTGTGGACCGGCTCTCCGCGCGGGCGGTCCCGAATCCGGTCAGCCCTGCGGCGAAAGCTGCCACAAGACCGGGCCAGGACGGCGGCGAGGTCTCCAGGACAGATCGCAGGAACGGCACGTACAGCGCGGCGGCTCCCAGCCCCACCGCGGCCAGCACCGCCCAGGGCAGGAAGGGGTTCTCACGGGTGAACAGCCGCTCCCGCAGCCCGAGTACGACGCCCAGCTGGGCGGCCAGCAACGCGAGGAACAGCGTGGTCTGCCAGGGCTGCCCGGTGTGCCGGACCCACAGCCCCGCAGCGAGGCTCGTACCGGTGACCACCGTGCCGAGGCGCAGTATCCGCTGCCACAGCCCACCGCCGAGCACATGCTGCCCGGGCGGGCGCGGCGGGCGGCGCATGGCGTGCCGGGAGACCGGCTCGGCGCCCATGGCGACGCCTGTCAGACCGTGGGTGAGGAGGTTGATCCACAGGATCTGGCCGGCCCGCAGGGGCAGGGCCAGGCCGAACAGCGGGCCGAGCAGCATGACGAGGATCTCCGCGACGCCGCCGGCCAGGGCGTAGAGCAAGAAACGGCGGATGTTGTCGTAGACCCTTCGGCCCTCCTCCACCGCCGTGACCACGGTGGACAGTTCGTCGTCGGCGAGCACCAGGTCGGCGGCCTGCCGGGCGACTTCGGTCCCCCGCCGGCCCATGGCCACGCCGATGTCGGCCTGCCGCAACGCCGGGCCGTCGTTGACGCCGTCGCCGGTCATGGCGGTGACGGCACCGCCGGCGCGCCATGCCTGGACGATGTCCAGCTTCTGCTGAGGAGTGGTGCGGGCGAACACCCGGACCCGGGTGAGGTCCGGAACCTCCCCCGCAGCCAGCTTCCGGCCGGTGACCACCTCGTCGAAGACGGTGTCGCCGGAAACGCGGTCGCCGGGGCCCAGGATGCCGACCCTGGTCGCGATGGCGCGGGCGGTGGCCGGATGATCGCCGGTGATCAGCACCGGGGTGATGCCGGCCAGCCGGCAGGCCGTGATGGTCGCCGCGGCCTCCTCCTTGGGCGGGTCGCTGATGGCCACCAGGCCCAGCAGCCGCAGCCCGCTCTCGGCGTCCTCGTACCGGGCCGGGAGGTCCGCGCGCAGGGCCGATGCCACCGCCAGGACACGGAAGCCCTCGGTGGCGAGGGCGGCGGCCTCCTTGCGAGCGCGCTCCAGCAGGTCGGGGCTCTCGTCCAGGGTCACACCGTCGAGCACCGCCTCCGGCGCACCCTTGAGACAGACTTCCACCTGGCCGGAGGGGGCGCGGTGCAGCGTGGTCATACGTTTGCGGAGACTGTCGAACGGCACCTCGCCGATACGCGGATGCTCGGGCAGCAGTCCGTCACGGTCGCGGCCTGCCTTGGCCGCGGCGGCGAGCAACGCGGCCTCGGTGGGATCCCCGAGCGCGGTCCACCCGTCGGTGCCGTCAGCGCCCTTCGTACTGTTCCCGGGTGGCCGCAGCGAAGCATCGTTGCACAGCGCCGCCGCCGTGAACAGGTCCTGTACGGCACGCAGCCCGGCGGGGTCCGGGGACCTGCCCGCGACCAGGACCTCACCTGCGGGCACGTAGCCCGAACCGGTGAGCTCGGCCGTGCCCCGGGTGGTCCAGACCCGTTCCACGACCATCCGGCCCTCGGTGAGGGTGCCGGTCTTGTCGGTGGCCAGCATGGTGACCGAGCCGAGGGTCTCCACCGCGGACAGCCGCCGTACCAGCGCATGGCGGGCCGCCATCCGCCGGGCACCGAGCGCCAGACCGAGGGTGACCACAGCGGGCAGCGACTCCGGTACGGCGGCCACGGCGAGGCTGATCGCGATGACCGCCATGGCCTGCGGCGACTGGCCGCGGGCCAGGCCGAGAACGAAGACGATCAGGCACAGGCCCACCGCCACCAGGGCCAGCACCCGGCCGAGGCCGGCCAGCCGGCGTTGCAGCGGGGTGGGTTCTGGGTGGGGGTGCAGCAGAGCGGCGATGCGGCCGAGAGCGCTGCGCGGCCCGGTCTCGGTGACGGTGGCGACGGCCCGGCCCCGCACCACTACGGTGCCCGCCTGGAGCCGAGCGGCATCCGGGTCCTCGCTCCGCGCGTCCTTGTCCACCGGCACCGACTCCCCGGTCAGCGCCGACTCGTCGACCAACAGCGCGGACGACTCGGCCAGCGCCACGTCGGCAGGGACGATGTCACCTTCGCCGAGCACCAGCGCGTCGCCCGGTACGACGTCGGCGGACGCCACCTCTCGCTCGGCGCCGCCGCGCAACACCCGGGCTGTCGGAGCGGTCATGGCGGACAGCGCCGCGACGGCGTTGTCCGCGCGTACCTCCTGGACCACCCCTACAGCGGTGTTCGCCACGATCACCAGGGCGATGACCACAGCGTCCGCATGGTCCCCGGTCGCCACGGTGAGCACCACCGCCGCCAGCAGGATCAGGATCATCGGATCGCGCAGTTGCGCGCCGATCCGCGACCGCAACGGTATCCGGCGCTGCGCGCCCAGCTCGTTGGGACCGCATTCCGCCAGCCGCCGGGCGGCCTGGTCCTCGGTGAGACCCGCGGGGTGCGCGATGCCGGGGGCAGGCGCTGGCTGAGCAGTCATGGGTTCTCTCCGGGTTTGATGCGGTGGCCGCCGGTGGTGCGCGGTCTCGGGCGTGCGCCCGGCCGGTCCAGCCCCATCCGTACAGCCCGGCGACCGGCAAGCAGCAACAGGACGACACCACTCGCGGCCGGCAGTTTGGCGATGGCGGACAGCGCGACGGCCTGCCCAGGGGTGAGCGGCGCGCTGTCGAGCCGGCCCTGCACGTCCGTCCGTCCGTCCGTCCAGATCACGGTCCCGGCGCCCGCCCTGCTGCCCGCAGCGACGGTCGCACACACACGGCACATCGGAGCAGGGCCCATCGGCCCGTACAAGAGGTCGATCGGCCCTGTCCGGGCCAACGCGCTGCGGCGGACCCGAACACCGCCCGCCACATGTACCCCGACCGGCTCGGAGTGGGGACCAACGGCCCCTGACGTGGGAGCCGGCCCCCTGCCGATCCTTGTGGGAACGGCGGGGTCGGGCCGCCACGGCCAAGAGACACGGAACGCGACCGTCCGACGGCACTTTTGAGGAGCCGAGAAGACCATGTCTACGATGCCCCGCCCTGCAAAGCCGGAGCCCCCGACAGGCAAGTCGTCAACAGACAAGTCGTCAACAGGCAGGTCGCCGGCGGGCAACCGGGCGGACAACCCGCAGGAAGCCATCGGCTCGCCCCGGTCCCCCGGCCCCGCCACGAACGCGCAGGCGCAGGCGCCACCGTCAGCCGGCCGGCGGTGGCTGATGCTGGCGCTGGCCACGGCCGGGTTCGCGGTGAACTTCTGGGCCTGGGCGCTGCTGAGCCCGCTCGGCCCGCGGTTCAAGGACAGCCTGCAACTGAGCGCGTTCCAGCAGGCGTTGCTGGTAGCCGTGCCGGTGGTCGTGGGCTCGTTGGGCCGCATACCGGTGGGTGCGCTGACGGACCGGTTCGGCGGCCGGGTGATGTTCCCGCTGGTCTCCGCGGCCACCATCGTCCCCGTCCTGTACCTGGGGCTGGCCGGACACTCCTCCCTGAACCAGCTGCTGGTGGGCGGGTTCTTTCTCGGTATCGGCGGCACCGCGTTCGCGGTGGGGGTGCCGTTCGTCAGCGCCTGGTTTCCGCCCGAGCGCCGGGGGCTCGCAATCGGTGTCTTCGGCGCCGGGATGGGCGGCACCGCCATCAGTGCACTGACCACGGTGAACCTCGTCAAGTCGCATGGTCTGGCCACCCCGTTCGTGGTGACCGCGATCGTGCTGGCCGGCTACGCGGTGCTGGCCGCGTTCCTGCTGCGCGACGCTCCGGGCAGGGCCGTGCCGGCCGGGACCATGACGGGGCGGCTCGCCGCCACCGTCAGGCTCGGTGTCACCTGGCAGGCATCGGCGCTGTACGCGGTCGCGTTCGGCGGTTACGTCGCCTTCTCCGTCTATCTGCCCACCTACCTCAAGTCCGGGTACGGGCTGGCGCAGACCGACGCGGCCAACCGGATGGCCGGGTTCGTGCTGCTGGCGGTGGTGATGCGGCCGGTCGGCGGCTGGTTGTCCGACCGGCTGGGCCCCACCCGCGTTCTGGCCGTGGCGCTCGCCGTGGTCACGGTGAGCGCGGCCGTGCAGGCCTTCGCCCCGCCGCTGGCCCCGCTGGGCACCATCACCTTCCTGGCGATCGCCGCCGCGCTCGGCGCGGGCAGCGGTGCCACCTTCGCGCTCGTCGCCCTGCTCGCCCCGGCCGGCAAGGTCGGCGCTGTCACCGGCGTCGTCGGCGCGGCCGGCGGGCTGGGCGGCTTCGTCCCACCTCTGCTGATGGGTTCCCTGTACGGCGCTTACGGCGACTACGCACTCGGGCTGGCCCTGCTCGCTCTGATCGCCGCCACCGCCCTGGTGTTCACCGCGACCACCGTCCGCAAGGCCGTCAGCAGCGGCACCCACCGCACGCCCACGGCAGTCGACCTGCCCGAGACGAGTCACCGTGTGTGAGTACTGCGGTTGCCAGTCACTGCCCCAGATCGCCGAACTGACCCGCGAACACGACCTGGTCGTCAATCTCATCGGGGACATCCGCACCGCGCACCGCAACGCGGACGTACCCCGGATGGCGCGGATCGCGCGCCATGTCTCCGCCGTTCTCGTGCCGCACACGGCGGTGGAGGAGCAGGGTCTCTTCCCACCGCTGGCGGAGGAGTTTCCCGACAACATCGCGGCGCTTCGGGGCGAACACCGGCACGTCGAGGCCGTCCTCGGCGAGGCTGCCGCGGGCGTCCCGGCCGACCCCGCCTGGCCCCGGCGGCTCCTGGACGCCCTGGATCTGCTGCGCAACCACATTCTCAAGGAACAGGACGGCGTGTTCCCCGCCGCCCTGGCCGGGCTGAGCACCGAGGACTGGGAGGCCATGGACGCGGTCCGCTCCCGCGTTGGAACGATGAGCGCGGAGTTCGCCACAACGGAGTTCGTCACCGAAGCCGGTATCGATATCGATCAGCGCGCCGGATCACAGCAGGACGGGCCGCTGACGCCCGGGAAGGCGGCATCGTGAGCCCAAGAACCCCCCGAACCCCCCGAACCCCCCGAACCCCCGGAACCCCCGGAATTCCAGGAACCGACCCGCAGGCACGCCGACCAGCCGGCCTGGACGGGGAGTTGGCGGATGCGCTGGTGAGCACGCGCCGGTTCTTCACCCGAGCCGAGGTCTCCGCCGACCATCGCACCCTGTACAAGATCGGTGGCCGCAAGGCCGACGACTTCTACCGGGACCGCTGGAGCCACGACAAGGTGGTGCGCTCCACCCACGGGGTGAACTGCACCGGCTCGTGTTCGTGGAAGGTGTACGTCAAGGACGGGATCATCACCTGGGAGTCCCAGCAGACCGACTACCCCACGGTCGGCCCGGACAGCCCCGAGTACGAGCCGCGCGGCTGCCCGCGCGGGGCCGCGTTCTCCTGGTACACCTACTCGCCCACCCGCGTCCGCTACCCCTATGTGCGCGGAGTGCTCCTGGAGATGTACCGGGAGGCCAGGGCCCGGCTCGGTGACCCGGTGCTGGCATGGGCGGACGTCGTCTCCGACCCGGAGCGGTCCCGGCGCTACAAGTCGGCGCGCGGCAAGGGCGGCCTGGTGCGGGCGAGTTGGGACGAGGCGAGCGAGATGATCGCCGCCGCCCATGTGCACACGATCAAGGAGTACGGGCCCGACCGGCTGGCCGGGTTCTCGCCGATACCGGCGATGTCGATGGTCTCCCATGCCGCCGGTGCCCGCTTCTACTCGCTGCTCGGCGGGGTGATGTTGTCGTTCTACGACTGGTACGCCGATCTGCCGGTCGCCTCCCCGCAGGTCTTCGGGGACCAGACGGACGTACCGGAGTCCGGGGACTGGTGGGACGCCGGCTATCTGATCATGTGGGGCTCGAACCTGCCGGTGACCCGCACCCCGGACGCGCACTGGATGGCGGAGGCCCGCTACCGGGGGCAGAAGGTGATCGCGGTCGCCCCGGACTACGCCGACAACGTGAAGTTCGCCGACGAGTGGCTGCCCGCCGCGCCCGGCACCGACGGGGCACTGGCCATGTCGATGGGGCATGTGATCCTCAAGGAGTTCTTCGTCGACCGCCAGGTCGACTACTTCACCGACTACGTCAAGCGCTACACCGACCTGCCCTTCCTCGTCACGCTCGAACAACGCGGCACCGGTGACGACGTGACGTACGCGCCGGGGAAGTTCCTGACCGCCGCCGACCTGGGCGGTACGGCGGCCGAGGCGGAGAACGCGGAGTTCAGGACCGTCCTCCTCGACGCCGCCACCGGCGAGCCCGTCGTCCCGAACGGTTCGCTCGGCCACCGCTACGGCGAGTCCGGCGCCGGAAAGTGGAACCTGGATCTCGGTGACACCGACCCACTGCTGACGGCGGCGACGGCGGATGCTGAGAACGAGGCCGCCGTGACGGTGGAGCTGACCCGGTTCGACACCCCGGACGGGACCGCCGGACAGCTGCGGCGCGGCGTCCCCGTACGCCGGGTCGCCGGGCAGTTGGTGACCACGGTGTTCGACCTGCTCCTCGCCCAGTACGGCGTCGTCCGCGACGGGCTGCCGGGCATCTGGCCCACCGGATACGACGACCCCGACCAGCCCTACACCCCGGCCTGGCAGGCGGCCATCACCGGGGTGGCCGGTGAGACGGCGGCCCGCATCGCGCGCGAGTTCGCCACCAACGCCGAGGAGTCCAAGGGCCGCTCCATGATCATCATGGGGGCGGGGACCAACCACTGGTTCCACTCCGACACCATCTACCGCTCCTTCCTCACCCTGACGACGCTGACCGGCTGCCAGGGCGTGAACGGCGGCGGCTGGGCCCACTATGTGGGGCAGGAGAAGGTCCGCCCGATCACCGGCTACTCGGCGATCGCGACGGCCGCCGACTGGCACCGGCCCGCCCGGCAGATGATCCAGACCGCGTACTGGTACCTGCACACCGACCAGTTCCGCTACGACCCCTTCAGCGCCGACACCCTCGCCGCCGCGGGCGCCGGCGGCACGTTCGCCGGGAAGAGCACCGCGGACGTCATCGCGGCCTCGGCCCGGATGGGCTGGATGCCGTCCTACCCGACGTTCGACCGCAACCCGCTCACCCTCGCGACGGACGCGGAAGCCGCCGGGCAGGAGGTTTCGG
This sequence comes from Streptomyces sp. NPDC048484, assembly GCF_040651415.1. Lineage (NCBI taxonomy): Bacteria > Bacillati > Actinomycetota > Actinomycetes > Kitasatosporales > Streptomycetaceae > Streptomyces > Streptomyces sp. NPDC048484. The sequence continues at coordinate 13,066 of NZ_JBEZJY010000018.1, read as the reverse complement.
AGTACGTCGTGGACGAACTGAAGGCAGACAGGCTGCGGTTCGCGGGCGAGGACCCGGACGCACCGGAGAACTTCCCCCGGGTGCTGACGATCTGGCGGGCCAACCTGCTCGGATCGTCCGCCAAGGGCAACGAGTACTTCCTCAAGCACCTGCTCGGTACCGACTCCGCCGTACGCGCCACCGAGGCGCCGCCCGACGCCCGCCCGCGCGACGTGGTGTGGCGGGAGGAGGCACCGGTGGGCAAGCTCGACCTGCTGCTCACCCTGGACTTCCGGATGACCAGTACCACCGTCTACTCCGACATCGTGCTGCCGGCGGCTACCTGGTATGAGAAGCACGACCTGAACACCACGGACATGCACCCGTTCGTGAACTCCTTCAACCCGGCCATCCCACCGCCGTGGCAGACCCGCACCGACTGGGACGCCTTCAACACGATCGCGGCGGCGTTCAGCCGTCTCGCCGAGGGGCGGCTGGGCACCGTGAAGGACGTGGTCGCCGCGCCGCTGCTGCACGACACTCCCGACGCGATGGCCACCCCGCACGGCCGTGTCCGGGACTGGAAGGCCGGCGAGTGCGAACCGGTCCCCGGCCGGACCATGCCCAGGCTCGTGACGGTCGAGCGCGACTACCCGGCCGTCGCCGACCGGATGACCGCTCTCGGCCCGCTCCTGGACACCCTGGGCGCCACCACCAAGGGCGTCACCTTCGACGTACGACAGGAGCTGGAGTACCTGCGGCACAAGAACGGCACCGTGCGCGGGGGTCCCGCGGACGGCCGTCCCTCGATCGCCCGGGACGTGCAGGTCTGCGAGGCGATTCTGACCCTGTCGGGAACCACCAACGGACACCTGGCCACCCAGGGCTTCCGCACCCTGGAGGCCCGTACCGGCGTCAAGTTGGCCGACCTGGCCGCCGAGGCCGAGGGCAAGCGGGTCACCTTCGCCGACACCCAGGCGGGCCCTGTCCCGGTCATCACGTCGCCGGAGTGGTCGGGGACGGAGTCCGGCGGGCGCCGCTACTCGCCGTTCACCATCAATGTCGAACGGCTCAAGCCCTGGCATACCTTGACGGGCCGTCAGCATTTTTTCATCGACCACGACTGGATGGCCGAACTCGGCGAGTGGATGCCCGTCTACCGGCCGCCGCTCAACATGCACGCCCTCTTCGACGAGCCCGAAGTCGGCGATCAGGGCGAACTCGGCATCACCGTGCGCTACTTGACCCCGCACAACAAGTGGTCCATCCACTCCGAGTACCAGGACAACCTGTTCATGCTCTCGCTCTCCCGGGGCGGCCCGACCATCTGGATGAGCAAGGAGGACGCGGCGAAGATCGGCGTGCACGACAACGACTGGATCGAGGCGGTCAACCGCAACGGCGTCGTCGCCGCCCGCGCGGTCGTCTCCCACCGCATGCCGGAAGGCACCGTCTACATGCACCACGCGCAGGACCGGCTCATCGACGTCCCCCGCACCGAGACCAACGGGCGGCGCGGCGGCGTCCACAACTCGCTGACCCGACTGCTGGTCAAGCCCAGCCATCTCATCGGCGGATACGCCCAGTTGACGTACGCCTTCAACTACCTCGGTCCAACCGGCAACCAGCGCGACGAGGTCACGGTCATCCGCCGCCGCACCGACCAGGAGGTGACGTACTGATGGCCCCGAAGCCCGCGAAGCCCCCGAACGCGGCGCCCGGCCGCCGGGTCATGGCCCAGATGGCGATGGTGATGAACCTCGACAAGTGCATCGGCTGCCACACCTGCTCGGTCACCTGCAAACAGGCGTGGACCAACCGGCCCGGCGTGGAGTATGTGTGGTTCAACAACGTCGAGACCCGCCCCGGCCAGGGCTACCCGCGCCGCTACGAGGACCAGGAGAAGTGGCGCGGCGGCTGGGACCTCAACAGGCGCGGCAATCTGAAGCTGAAGGGCGGCGGCCGGTTCAACAAGCTCATCAACATCTTCTCCAACCCCACGCTGCCGTCGCTCGACGACTACTACCAGCCCTGGACGTACGACTACGAGACGCTGACCAACGCGCCGCTCCAGGAACACACCCCGGTCGCCCGCCCCAAGTCCCTGATCACCGGCAAGGACATGAAGATCACCTGGTCGGCCAACTGGGACGACAACCTCGGCGGCTCCGCCGACCACGGTGACAAGGACGTACTGCTCGCCGGGATCGCAGAGAAGGTCAAGTTCGAGTTCGAGCAGACCTTCATGTTCTACCTGCCGCGGATCTGCGAGCACTGCCTCAACCCGTCGTGCGTCGCCTCCTGCCCCTCCGGCGCGATCTACAAGCGCTCCGAGGACGGCATCGTGCTGGTCGACCAGGACCGCTGCCGGGGCTGGCGGATGTGCGTGTCCGGCTGCCCGTACAAGAAGATCTACTTCAACCACCGCACCGGCAAGGCCGAGAAGTGCACCTTCTGCTTCCCGCGCATCGAGGTCGGCCAGCCCACCGTCTGCGCCGAGACCTGCGTCGGCCGGCTCCGCTACATCGGCCTGGTCCTCTACGACCCCGACCAGGTCCTCGAAGCCGCCTCCACTCCCGACGACACCGACCTGTACGAGGCGCAGCGGAAGGTCTTCCTCGACCCCGACGACCCGCAGGTGGCCGCCGACGCGGAGCGGTCGGGCATCCCCCGGGACTGGATCGAGGCCGCCCGGCGTTCCCCGGTCCACGCCCTGATCAACACGTACAAGGTCGCCCTGCCGCTGCACCCGGAATACCGGACGCTGCCCATGGTCTGGTACATCCCGCCGCTGTCCCCGGTCGTGGACGTGGTCCGCGACACCGGCTACGACGCCGAGGACCGCGGCAACCTGTTCGCCGCGATCGACGCCCTGCGCATTCCCGTGGACTACCTCGCCCAGCTGTTCACCGCCGGCGACCCGGCCCCCGTCGACGCCGTGCTGCGGCGGCTGGCCGCCATGCGCAGCTATATGCGCGACATCAACCTCGGCCGCGAACCCGACGCGACCATCCCCGCCGCGGTGGGGATGACCGAGGAGCAGATGTACGACATGTTCCGGCTCCTGGCGCTGGCCAAGTACGAGGACAGGTACGTCATCCCGCCCGCGCACGCCGAACAGGCGCACAGCCTGGAGGAGTTGGCCACCGAGTGCAGCCTCGACTTCGAGGACGGCCCCGGCATGGGAGGCTCCGGTCCCTTCGGCGAGGCGTCCGGGGCTCCGGCCCCGATCGCCGTGGAGAACTTCAACCTGCAACGCGACCGCCAGACCGCCGACGCCGTGGACACCCCCGCGGCCCCCGGCGACAAGTCCACTCGGCTCAACCTCCTCAACTGGGACGGCAACGGCCGCCCCCAGGGCCTGTTCCCCCGCCCCTCCGGGGACGGGGACCGCGGCGCACCGCATACGAACACCGAGAGCGAGCCGCGTCCATGAGCCCCACGAACAAACGCAGAGCCGCTGCCCGCGAAAGCACTGCCCGGCACGCCGCCGCCTGGCAGGTCCAGTCGCTGCTCCTCGGCTATCCCGACGAGCGGCTGCTCGAACAGGCACGGCTCGTACGGGCAGTCACCGGCACACTGCCCGACCGGGTCGCCGAACCCCTGCGCCGATTCCTCGGGCACCTCCACCGGACGCCCGCCACGGAACTGGCGGCGGACTACGTCACCACCTTCGACCACCGCAAACGCAACTGCCTCTTCCTGACGTACTACGCCCACGGCGACACCCGCAATCGCGGCGCCGCGCTGCTGCGCCTCAAGCAGACCTACGCCGCGGCCGGGCTGCGCCTGACCGACGACGAACTGCCCGACCACCTCTGCGTCGTCCTGGAATTCGCCGCCACCGGCGACCCCGAAGCAGGACAGCGCCTCCTCACCGAGCACCGGGCCGGACTGGAACTGCTGCGCCTGGCGCTGCGCGACGCGCGCTCCGCCTGGGCCGACGTCCTGGACTCCGTGTCGGCGACCCTGCCCCCACTGGCCGGCGACGAGCGCGAAGCCGTCGCCAAGCTCGCCGCCCAGGGACCGCCCGAGGAACAGGTAGGTCTCGCGCCGTTCGCGCCCTCGCCCCATGGTGATGGCGGGGCCATGCCGGCCCCGACGGGAGGCAGGTCATGACCCGGGACGTGGACGCGCTCGACGTCGTGCTGTGGGTCGTCCTGCCGTACGTCGCGCTGACCCTGTTCATCGTCGGCCATGTCTGGCGCTACCGCTACGACAAGTTCGGCTGGACCACCCGGTCCAGCCAGCTGTACGAGAGCAAGCTGTTGCGTATCGGCAGCCCGCTGTTCCACTTCGGGGTCCTGGCGGTGGTGGTCGGCCACATCGGCGGACTGGTGATCCCGGAGAGCTGGACCCGAGCCATCGGCGTCAGCGAGCACAGCTACCACGTCATGGCCACGCTGCTGGGGACCGTAGCCGGGGTCAGCACCCTGGCCGGGCTCGCGATCCTCGTCTACCGGCGACGTACGGTCGGATCGGTGTTCGGCGCCACCACCCGCAACGACAAGCTCATGTACGTGATGCTCACCCTGACCCTGGCGCTGGGTCTTTCCGCCACCGTGGTCAGCAACATCATCGGCGGAGGCTACGACTACCGGACCACCATCTCGCCCTGGTTCCGGTCGGTCTTCTACCTGCACCCGGACCCCGCGCTGATGGCCGGTGCGCCACTGCTGTTCCGCCTGCACGCGCTCAGCGCCCTGCTGCTGTTCGGCGTCTGGCCGTTCACCCGGCTGGTGCACATGCTCACCGCACCGCTCGGCTACCTCACCCGCCCCTACATCGTCTATCGCAGCCGGGATGCGCAGCTGGGCTCCCGCACGCCCCGGCGCGGATGGGAACGCACCTGATGAACACCCACCACAACGGTCCTGCCCGGGCTCACGAGACACACCTGTCCGCCGGTGAGGTCACCAGCCTTCCGGCCATGGGGGAGGAGTTGCTCGCCGATGCCAGGTCCGCGAACTCCGGAAGCTCCGGGCGAACGGCACGAACCGTCGTCGCGCTTCCGGGACTCCGCGTCACCCTGATCGCGCTCACAGCGGGTTCCGAACTCGCCGAACACGAGGCCCCGGACGCCGCCACCCTCACCTGTCTGACCGGCCAGGTGACCCTCGGCACCACCGACCGCACATGGCCCCTCGGCCAGGGCGACATCGTCGCGATTCCCGGCCGACGGCACAGCCTGACCGCCGAGACAGACGCGGCGGTACTCCTCACCGTGCGGCTGGCATGAACACCGGCGGAGAAGACCGGTCCAGAGGCAATGCCCAGGACGCTGTTGGTGATGTCGACGCCGGATGAGCCTGCCTCACCCGGTCGGCTCGACGGCAGGGCAACTGGCGCCGCGGGGCGGGACCTTCAGCGATATGAGATAGGCGTCGATTGTCTCCTGTGCGCAGGGGCTGCTGCTGTAGGTGCCGTGGCCCCAGCCCTCGTACGTGTGCAGGACCGCGTTGCTGCCGAGCTGTTCGGCTACATGGGTGGCCCAGTTGTAGCCGGACGCCGGGTCGTGCAGCGAGTTGGTGAGCAGGATGGGCCTGCTGTTCCTCACCTTCAGCCGGTGCTGCGGGTTGTTGGGCTCGGGTGCGCCGAGACAGGCCGAGACGGCCATCAGGGCGCGGGGGTACTTCATGTCCGGGGCGATCCCGCCGACGCGGCGCAACTCCCGTGCGTACCCTTGGTAACCGCGGACGGGCAGGCTCCAGTCCTGACAGAAGACCTCGAACGGATTCGCTCCGAGCGCGGGTTCGGGCCTGTCCTCTGTCGTTCCGGCCGCCGGTATCGCCTCCGGCTTGCTTTCCATCAGCCCGCGCAGGTACTCGCCCAGCCTCGTCCACTCGGGGCCGTACAGCCGCTTCATCACCATGACGTTGAGGTCGAACGGGGTCAGCGCCGTGCCGTTGTCCGACAGTTCCCCGCGCTCGGCGCGGTCCAGCAGATCCGCCCAGCGTGCCCGCACATCCGAGCCGTGCAGGGCACAGCTCTTGGTCCGTTCGCACCACGCCACGAACTCGTCGAAGGAGTCCTGGAGTGTGGCGGCCCCTGTGGAGAGGAACTCCCTCGTGTCCAGGCTGTGGTCCACCACGGACTCCAGGACGAGGGCACGGACCCGCTTCGGATACTGCTCCGCGTACTGCTCGCCGAGCAGCGTGCCGTACGAACTGCCGTGAAAGGTGAGGGACTTCTCGCCGAGAGCGGCCCGGACGGCGTCGAGGTCCTTCACCATGCTGAGGGTGTCGACGTGGTCGAAGAGTCCGTTCTCGGTGTTCCTCCTGCAGTCCTCTCGCAGGTCACTGTTGAATTTCGCCGTGGCGTCGAACTCGGCGCGGCTCTTCATGAGCGGTGACGGACGCCTGTCCAGGAGTTCTTGCGAGCAACGGATCGGGTTGCTGAGCCCCACACCGCGCGGATCGAAACTGACGATGTCGAACCGGCTGCGGAGGTTGTCGCTGAAGCGGCCCATATTGCCCTTGCCCACGATCCGGTCCACGCCCGAATCTCCGGGCCCGCCGGGGCCGAACACCATGGAACCGACCCGAGCGCCGGGGCCCGTGGCCTTGCGCCGGGCGAGCTGGAGATCGAACCGCTCCCCGTCCGGCTCGGCCCAGTCCACCGGCAGCGAAAGTGCGCCGCACTCCGCCGAGGCATCCTCCTTGCACGGCCTCCACCCGATGTGCGAACCCGCCCCGACGGGCCCCTGCCCCCGCCCCTCACCCGCCGCCCCCGCTCCGTCCTCCGCTCGACCTGGCGCCCCGCTCGCGATCTCCACGCCCGCCAAACTGACCGTCACGGCCAACACCGCACCCCAGGCGAGCTGCGACCGCCTTCTCCAGCGGCGGCCGCGCCGTTCACCCCGTGCATGACTGTCCACCACAGCAACTGCCCCTCACCTCGTCCGAGGTCTTGAGCATCGTCCGTGGGCGCTCCGCCCGGTATCCGGCAAGACCCTGGCCTGCCCCCTAGGGGGCTTCTGACGGATCTCCAATGACAAGGTCCGCACGGAAGCCGGTACGGAGGCCAGGGGCGGCTGCGCGGTCGTGGTGTGTGTTCGACGACGTCAGCCGACGAGTGTGACGTCCTGCTCCCGGGCCGCGTGGAAGAGCGGCAGCGGAAGGACGACCGCGCGCAGTTCCGTCAGCGTCGCCCCGACCTTCGCCGCGCCGGGCCTGAACCAGCCCGGTTTCGTACGCTCGGTGTTCGTCCAGCGGTGCCAGGCGCCGTCGCAGACCGCGGCGGTGCCGCCGACGCTCCCCCGCCGGCTGAACCCGCCCTGCCGCAGGGAGGAGCTGACGAAGACCGGGCCGGTGGCACCCGTGCACCGGTAGGTACCGGACAGTGTGACGGTGCCGTCCGCGGCGAGAGGGACCGTCGGATCGACGGTCACTGTCTCCACCAGCTCGGCGGATCCGGTCTGTTGGGGCAGGGCGCCTGCGGACGGGGCGGCGAGCAGTAGCAGTGCCGCACCGGCGGCTGTGCCCATGACCTGGTGCAATCGCATCGGAGTACCTCCTGGGGTGGGGGGCCTCCACAGGTACCGGACCGGCGCCTCCGCGAGCGTGATCCTCACCCCTTTGGTGGCGAGTCCGCACCGTCCGTCCTGGGCTCGTCCGAGTGTTGTCCGCGTGTTGTCCGCGTGTTGTCACGCTTCCCGTCCGGCTGTTCCGATGAGTTCGCGGCAGGCGCATGGTCTATCCATACGGGCGACGAAAACGCCGCTCAACTCCCCGCACGTGGAGGCCCATCATGTGTTCTTACCAGCCTTCGTGCCCGTCCGACGGCCGCTCCGACCGCAGCGACGCGCATATCGTCTCCGCGCACCCCGAGCAGGGCTGGTACCTGCTGTGCGACGGTGCGATCGTCTTCGACGACACCGGTGCGCTGCTGCCCGACGGGCAGGTCGTCGGTCCGCACCGGGTGCCGGTCGAGCAGCTGGCCATCGCCGCCTGACCATCGCCGCCCGCCCGCGACAGCCGACAGTCACCGGCATCCGTCGACAGTCGTCGGCATCCGTTGACAGCCGCTGGACACAGGCTGGCTATCGCGGACCGTTGACTGCCGTCATGAAATCGATACGCTACATCGATACGCTCCTGGTGCTCGCCACCGAAGACCGCGACCGAAGACCGCGACCGACGCAGAACCTCGCGCGAACGAGGGGACCCGAGCCCGCGTGACCACCGACACCGTGACCGAGGGCGTCAACCCGGGGCGTACGGACGGGCGTTCCGTACGAACGGAATGTGACCCCCTGCTCCCGGATGGCGATCTCGCGTGACGGTGACGATCTAGAGTGATCAACGTGTCCGAGCAGCACGCCCCCCGGTCCCTCATCGTCACGTTCTACGGCGCGTACGGCCGCTTCGCCCCTGGTCCCGTACCCGTGGCCGAACTGATTCGGCTCCTCGCCGCGGCCGGCGTGGACGCACCCTCCGTACGGTCGTCGGTGTCCCGGCTCAAACGCCGCGGACTGCTCCTGCCCGCCCGTACGGCGGCGGGCTCTGCCGGGTACGTCCTGTCGCCGGACGCGCGGCAGCTCCTCGACGATGGCGACCGCCGCGTCTACGCGGCCACGCCACCCGAGGACGACACCTGGGTGCTCGCCGTGTTCTCCGTACCGGAGTCCGAGCGGCAGAAACGTCACGTGCTGCGCTCACGGCTGGCCGGCCTCGGCTTCGGAACCGCCGCCCCCGGAGTATGGCTCGCCCCGGCCCGCCTCTACGAAGAGACCCGTCACACGCTGGAACGGCTGCGCCTCGACGCGTACGTGGAGTTGTTCCGCGCCGAGCACCTGGGTTACGCGGCGACGGCGGAGGCGGTCGCACGCTGGTGGGACCTGGCCACGATCGCCAAGCAGCACGAGGCGTTCCTCGACCAGCACGCGCGCGTGCTGCACGACTGGGAGGCACGGGCCGACACCCCCGATGAGGAGGCGTACCGCGACTATCTGCTCGCCCTGGACTCCTGGCGCCATCTCCCGTACGCCGATCCGGGGCTGCCCCCCGCGCTGCTGCCCGAGGACTGGCCGGGCGCTCGCTCGGCGGCGGTCTTCCGAGCCCTGCACGAGCGACTGCGGGACGCCGGGGCGGCCTTCGCGGGCGTACCTGTGGGCCCCGAAACCTGAATCCATGTGAGCTGAGGCACATTCCAGGTCGCTAAGGGAACGCTCAGGCCGCTCAGTCCCCCTTCTCATAATCCTTACCTAGCGTCGGGCCGCATGAGTCTGATGGGCAATCTGAACCGGGCGCTCTCCGCCACCACCGGTCTTCAGGTACGCCGGGCCGCCCCCGCCGCACCGCAACAGCCGAGGAGGGCCGGGCCGAAACCCGGGAAGCGGCCCACGCCGGTGTACCGATGTCCGGCGCCCGGGGACCTCGCCACGGACCGGCTGCTGCGGCAGCCGGTCTTCATCATGTCGCCCGTACGCTCCGGCTCGACACTGCTGCGGATGCTCCTGAACGCGCACTCGCGACTGCACTCCCCGCACGAGCTGCACATCCGCCGACTTGAGGTCGACTTCGGCAGCAGACTGTCGCAGCGCGCCATGAGCGCCCTCGACCTGGAGCGCGGTGACCTGGAGCATCTGCTCTGGGACCGGGTCATGCACCGGGAACTGGTCAGGTCCGGCAAGGACGTCATCGTCGAGAAGACGCCGAGCAACGCGTTCGTCCACCGGCGTATCAGCGACTGCTGGCCCGACGCCCGTTTCGTCTTCCTGCTCCGCCATCCGGCGTCCATCGCCCGGTCCTGGCACGAGAGCGACCCCGGCAAGCGGTCCTTCGACGAGGCCGCGGCCGACGCGCTGCGCTACATGAAGGCCGTCGACAACGCCCGGAAGGCGACCACCGGCGGCCACACCGTGCGCTACGAGGACCTCACCGCCGACGCCGAGAAGGAGTTGCGCAGGCTCTGCGCCTTCCTCGGCGTCGGCTTCGAACCGTCGATGCTCGACTACGGCAGGAAGGACGACACCCAGATGGTGAAGGGCCTCGGCGACTGGCGGGACAAGATCCGCTCCGGTCAGGTGCAGAGCGGGCGCGCGCTGCCCGCCGAGGACGAGATCCCGGAGCTCCTGCGACCCATGTGCACGGCGTGGGGATACAGCTCGTGAAGCCGCACGCCGAGATAGCGGAGGTATGGCCGCGCGACGGACACCTCCGGCTCGTCGGACGCATTCACGGACGCCCCGCCGAGGGCGACTGGCGCCTGCTGCTCACCCGCCGCGGCCGTGCGGACCGGCATCTCGACTACCCCGCGCAGGTGACGGGCGACCGCTTCGAGGGCGAGCTGCCCATCGCCGACCTGCTGGCACCGAACCCCGCCGAGACCGAAGAGGCCGAGGGGCCCGAGGAGTGGGACATCCATCTCACCGACGGCGAGGCCCGGTTGAGAGCCGGGCGACAGCTCGACGACATTCACGGCAAGAAGAAGATCATGATCTTCCCGGAGCAGCGCGTACGCGGTCTGAGCGGGTGTCTGAGTGTGCGTCCGTACTACACAGTGAGGGACAACCTTTCGCTAGAGTGCCGTACGGGAGCTGACATATGACGGCCCATCAGGCACGTACGCGTCCGTCAGGCACGCACGGGCGACTGAAGGTCCGCTATCTGCTGCTGCACGCGTACGGCCGTGGCGGCACCATCCGGACAGTGATGAACCAGGCCAACTCCCTTGTACGGGCAGGCTGGGAGGTCGAGCTGGTGAGCGCGCTGCGCCGCCGGGACGACCTCCAGTTCCCGCTGGATCCGCGCGTCCACGTCACCACGGTCGTCGACCTTCGCGAGGGTGCCCGCGCTCCTGCCGAAGGCGTGGCCGAGCGCTGGCGGGACTGGCGTCGCGGCCGGCTGAGCGAGCGGTCCGCGCGGCACATCCCGCCGGGCGAGTTCGGCTACCGCTACTTCAACCGGTACGTGGAGCAGCGGCTGATCGCGTACCTCTCCTCGCTGCGCGACGGCATCCTCGTGACCACCCGGCCCGCGCTCAACTTCCTCGCCGCCGAGCACGCGGCGGGCGGCGTGGTGCGGGTGGCGCAGGAGCACATGAACCACGGTACGCACAAGCCTGACGTGCAGCGACGCATCAGGGAGACCTACGCGCGCTTCGACGCGGTCGCCGTCCTGACGGAACGGGACCGCGAGGAGTACGAGCAGTTGCTGCCCGGCACCCGGGTGGTCCGCATCCCCAACGCCGTGCACTCCCTCGACCAGGTTCCCTCGGACCAGCGGTCGAGGATCGCGGTGGCGGCCGGCCGGCTCTTCCCGCAGAAGGGCTTCGACCTGCTGATCCCCGCGTGGGCGAAGCTCGTCGGGACGTACCCCGACTGGCAGTTGAGGATCTACGGCAGCGGCGAGAAGAAGGCCGAACTGCGGTCACTCATCGAGGAGTACCACCTCTACAACCACGTGTTGCTGATGGGGCACACGGACCGGCTCGACGACGAACTCGCCAAGGCCTCCTTCTACGTGCTCAGTTCCCGCTTCGAGGGGTTGCCGATGGTGATGATCGAGGCGATGAGCCACGCACTGCCGGTGGTGTCCTTCGACTGCCCGACCGGACCGTCGGACGTGCTCACCCACGGCGTCGACGGCCTGCTGGTTCCGCCCGAGGACCCCGACGCGCTCGCCGATTCCATGGCCAGGCTGATGGGTGACCGGGCGCTGCGCGCGGACATGGGCGTCGCCGCCGTACTGACGGCCGCCTCGTACGGCCCGGACGCGGTGCACCCGCGCTGGGAGGCCCTCTTCAACGAACTCGGCGAACTCGGCAAACCCGGCGGAGCCGAAGGACCTGGCGGGTCCGGCGGGTCCGCCGGGCCCGGGTCCCACGACCCCGTCCTCGACCTCCCCGAACAACGTCACCGCACCCCGGACGCCGCGAAAGGACACCACGCATGACCATCACGGCAAGGGGCCGTCAGAAGCCTCCCACCGCTCAGGGGGCCACGATCTGGCTCACCGGGCTGCCGAGCGCGGGCAAGACGACGATCGGCCGCTTCCTCGCCGGCCGGCTGCGCGCCGAGGGCCACCGTGTGGAGGTGCTCGACGGCGACGAGATCCGCCGCTTCCTCTCCGCGGGCCTCGGTTTCTCCCGCGAGGACCGCAACACCAACGTGCAGCGCATCGGGCTGGTCGCCGAGGTACTGGCCCGCAACGGCGTCCTCGCCGTCGTCCCCGTCATCGCTCCGTACGCCGACAGCCGCGAGGCGGTCCGCAAGCGGCACGAGGCGAGCGGGACGCCCTACATCGAGGTGCATGTCGCCACGCCGGTCGAGGTGTGCATCGAGCGGGACGTGAAGGGCCTGTACGCACGGCAGGCGGCCGGACGGCTGACCGGACTCACGGGGGTCGACGACCCGTACGAGCCTCCACTCGACCCGGCTCTCGCGCTGGACACGCGGTCGCAGACGCCCGAGGAATCGGCGGACTCGGTGCACGCGGTGCTGGCGGCCAGGGGGCTGGCGTGAGCACCGCGACGACCCTGCCGGCGGCCCTCGCATCCGTCGAGCGCCACGGCCGCCACGCAGCCGGCGAACACGTCCGCGTCTTCCCCCTGTCCAACTGGACCGAGCTGGACGTGTGGCAGTACATCGCCCGCGAGGGCATCGAACTGCCCCAGATCTACTTCGCACACCGACGCGACGTCTTCCAGCGCGCCGGCATGTGGCTCACCGCCGGCGAATGGGGCGGCCCCAGGAACGGCGAGAGCGTCGAGAGGCGCCTGGCCCGCTACCGCACCGTCGGCGACATGTCCTGCACCGGCGCCGACGACAAAATGTCCGAGGCCGCGATGGAAGACCGCAAGCGCGAGGGGTACTTCTAACCATGACCAGCACCCCCACCACGGCGACGGTCGACTCCACCACCGACACGTCCACCATCGACATGCCCACCGTCGACACCCGGGCCGCCGACACCTTGCGGTTCGCGACCGCCGGGTCCGTCGACGACGGCAAGTCCACCCTCGTCGGCCGACTGCTGCACGACTCCAAATCGGTCCTCACCGACCAGCTCGAAGCCGTCGAACACGCCTCACGCAACCGCGGCCAGGACACCCCCGACCTCGCCCTGCTCACCGACGGCCTGCG
>NZ_JBEZJY010000017.1:0-184805 GCF_040651415.1 Streptomyces sp. NPDC048484 | reverse complement strand
GCAGCCCTCGAGGTCACACCCGCACCACGACATCCGGCCCACCACCACCGAACCGTCGAACTACCGCAGCGGAACCGATCTCCAACTGAAGGGCTGGCGAGAGGTACAGATTTCCGTACAAGGGGCGAATCAGTGAGTCGGCGCACCAGGGAAGGGGGGTTCTGACAGTACCTGTATCACCAGGGTCTCCCCGACGTTCCAAACTCCTGTCAATCTGAGTGAGTCGAAAGCGCCGACAACACTCCATGGAAACGCACTGCAGCTTTACCCCCATCAGTTCAATTCAGCTGCCGCGAATGCGTGACCGTGTCGGCGCATTCTTCCACGACAGAATGGACGAAGACCAATGACGGACAACCAATTCACCACTCACACAGAACTTTTCGATCTGAGTGGGAAGTACGCCCTTGTCACTGGCGGCACCAGAGGCATTGGGATGATGATTGCGCGCGGCCTTCTCCAGGCGGGCGCCCGCGTCGTCATCAGCTCACGCAACGCAGACACGTGCGCGGAGGCACAGCGTCTGCTGTCCGAATTCGGCGACGTGCGAGCAATCCCCGCCGACCTGTCCAGGCACGACGAGTGTCAGCGCCTCGCTGATCTTGTCCAGGCCGACTCGGACCGCCTGGACATCCTTGTCAACAACGCGGGAGCGATGTGGCGCGAGCCGCTGGAGACGTTCCCGGACGAGGCCTGGGATTCAGTGCTCGACCTCAACCTCAAGTCGCCGTTCTGGCTGGTGCAGGCGCTGCTCCCGGCACTTCGTAAGGCGGGCAGCGCCGATGATCCCGCACGGATCATCAACATCGGCAGCATCGCCGCCATCCACGTCGCCCCGTCGCCCAACTACTCGTACGCCAGCAGCAAAGCGGCACTCCATCAACTCACCAGGGTACTTGCCAGGGAGCTGGGCCCACAGCACGTCACGGTGAACGCGGTGGCACCGGGAGTGTTCCGGTCGCAGATGATGGACTCCACGCTCGATGCCATGGGCGACACGATCGCGGCGGCGGCCCCCCTGCGCCGGATAGGCCGCGACGACGACATGGCGGGTGCCGCCGTGTTTCTCGCCAGCCGGGCCGGGTCCTATCTCACGGGCGCCATCATCCCGGTGGACGGCGGTACCGCAACGACCGCAACAGGTATCCATTAAACTGCGGGACGGGCTTACGTTGAGGAGATATCCGCGATGGATCTACGCACCGAGATCCGGGAGTTTCTCAGCTCACGTCGCGCCCGCATCGCACCCGAGCAGGCGGGCCTGCCCGCTTACGGCGGCAACCGCCGGGTCAAAGGTCTGCGCCGCGAGGAGGTCGCGCTACTGGCGGGGGTATCGGTCGACTACTACGTGCGCATGGAGCGCGGCAGCCTCGCCGGTGCCTCCGACGGCGTGCTCGAGGCGTTGGCCTCTGCCTTGCAGCTCGACGAAGCGGAGCGCGACCACCTGTTCCACCTCGCGCGCCAATCGAGGGCGCCCCGCAGCCCACGCCGGCGCAGGCCTGCCGTGGCGGTGCGCTCGACGCTGCAGCAGGTGCTCGACGCGATCTCCGACGCGCCGGCCTGGATCGGTAACGGCCGTTATGACGTGCTCGCCATGAATCAACTCGCTCGCGCGCTGTATTCACCGGTGCTGGCCGACCCGCGACGGCCCGCGAACACAGCGCGGTTCGTCTATCTGAACCCCGAGGCGGCCAGAGATTTCTTTGTCGACTACGACCAGGTTGCCGGTGGCGTGGCCGCGAAGCTGCGCATGGAAGCCGGCCGCAATCCGCACGACGAGGAACTGATCGCCCTGGTCGGCGAACTGTCAACGTGCAGTGAGCTGTTTCGGCAGCGGTGGGCATCTCAGGACGTGCGGCTGCACCGGTCCGGCCGCAAGCGTATGCACCATCCGATCGTGGGCCGGCTCGACTTGGACGTCGAACCCCTGGAACTGCCCGCCGAACCCGGCCTGCACCTCAACATCTACACCGCACCCGCGGGCACACCGACCGCTGACAATCTGGCGCTCCTGGCGTCGTGGGCGGCCACCCAACAGACGCTGGCGACCGAGTTCGAAGCACACAACGGATAGTCCAACTCCTGCAGCCTGCGGGCGACGCAGAGAAGATGGACACTCTACGTGCGTCCTGTCATCCGCTTATCCGCTCATCCGCCGCGAAACGGACTGACCCGTTTCGATGGCCCCGGCCCATTACCCCCGGAGTAATCGACCGCTCTCCCCTCCCCCGGCAGGATCAGTCGCATCGACGGGAACCCCCACCGGGGTCCCGGGATCCGGTCGCAGCAGCGAGGAGATCGCCATGTCCGTCAAGCCCCCCGTCACCACCGTCACCACCGTCACCACGGTGAGTTCGACCACCGGAGCCGGAACCGGAACCGGAACCGTCGGCGTCGGCGTCGGCGTCGGCGTCGGCGTCGGCGTCGGCGAGGCCACCCGGGCCGTCGTGCAGGAGTTCCTCGCCGCCCGGATGGCCGGGGACACCGGGCGTCTCGTCGAGCTCTTCGCCGACGACGTCGACTGGGTGCTCGCCGAGAACCCGACCGTCCCGTGGATCCGCCCGCGGTCCACCGCCGCCGAATGCGCCGCCCAGTTCACGGAGCTGATGGAACACACCGTGCCCGAGGAGGCGCGCGCCTCGGTCGGCGCCTTCCTCGTCGACGGCACCGACGCGGTCCTGACGGGGCACGTGTCGGGGACCGTACGGGCGACGGGAAAGTCCTTCGAGGGCCCGTTCGCGCTGCACCTCACCGTCGAGGACGGGCGGATCACCCGGCACCACCTCTACGAGAACAGCCTGTCGATCGCCGAGGCCTGCGCCGTCTGACAGAGGCCTGCGCCGTCCGGGACCGGCCCTGCACAGCCCGGCCCGCTCCGTCTAACGATCGGGGAACACCACCCCCATGCGTCACTCTCCCCGCATACAGTGCAACGCAGGGACACTGTTCTGAACGCGTTCAGAACGCGTTCAGGACGCTCACGGGGAAGGGGACGCGCAATGCGCAGCGGGGTCAAGGTCGGCATCGTCAGCGGAGTGTTCGCTGTGATGGTCGGGGGCGCCGGGTACGGCGCGTACAACATCGTGAGCGCGGTCAGCGGGGACGGGGGCACGGCGGAGGGCAAGGCGGCGAAGACCGGGCCACCGTCGGACGACGAGGTCCAGGAGACCTCGGAGAAGTTCTTCGCTGCCTGGGAGCAGGGCGACGCGCCCACGGCCGCCGACCTGACGGACAACGCGGTGGCCGCCAAGGACCTGCTGGTCGCCTACGCCGGCCAGGCGCACATCACGAAGGTGAAGGTCACGCCCGGTACGGCGGCGGGCACGACCGTCCCCTTCTCGGTGTCGGCCACGGTGTCGTACGAGGGGAAGAGCAAGCCTCTCGCATACAAGAGCGAGCTGGCCGTGGTGCGGGGCAAGACCACGGGCAAGGCGCTGGTCGACTGGCAGCCGTCCGTCCTGCACCCGGACCTCAAGGCCGGCGACACCCTGGTCACCGGCGAGTCGGTGAGCCCGCCCATCGATGCGGTGGACCGCGACGGCGTCGTCCTGACCAAGAAGAAGTACCCGTCGCTGGGGCCCATGCTCGACACGCTGCGTGACCGGTACGGCGACAAGGCGGGCGGCACACCCGGCGTCGAGCTCGTGATCCGGCACGCGAGCGAGGAGGCCGGGGACAGCCCGCTGGTGACCCTCACCAAGGGCAAGGCGGGCAAGCTCCGCACGACGATCGGCGCGGGCGTCCAGGCGGCGGCGGAGAAGGCCGTCAAGCAGTACGACCAGTCGTCCGTGGTCGCCGTGAAACCGAGCACCGGCGAGGTGCTGGCGGTCGCGAACCACCGCGAGGACGCGTTCGACGCGGCGTTCCAGGGCAAGGCCGCCCCCGGCTCCACGATGAAGATCGTCACCGCGGCGATGTTCATCGACAACGGCGTCACCGCGATGAACGGCCCGGCGCCGTGCCCGGCGACCGCGACCTGGCAGGGCGCGGTCTTCCACAACCTCAAGGGCATGAAGCCCGATGAGAGCGCCACGCTCGCCAACAGTTTCGCGCGCTCGTGCAACACCACCTTCGTGAAGCTCATCGACGGCTCCGACGAGCGCCCGCTCACCGATGAGTCGCTCACCACCGAGGCGCAGGAGCGGTTCGGTCTCGGCAAGGACTGGAAGACGGGCATCGTCTCCTTCGACGGGAGCGTCCCCGCGTCCGGCGGCCCGAAGCGCGCGGCCAACGCCATCGGCCAGGGCGACGTCCAGATGAACCCGCTGAACGTGGCGTCGGTCACGGCGACCGCGATCACGGGCACGTTCCGCCAGCCCTACCTCGTGTCGCCGAAGCTCGACAACCGGAAGGTGGCCACCGCCCGCGGCCTGCCGAGCGGCACCGCCGCCCAGCTGAAGCAGATGATGCGGCTCACCGCGACCAGCGGCACCGGCGCGCAGGCCATGTCCGGGCTCGGCGGTGACATCGGCGCCAAGACCGGCTCCGCCGAGGTCGACGGGCAGGAGACGTCCAACAGCTGGTTCACCGGATTCCGGGGCGACATCTCGGCCGCGGCCATGACGGAGCAGGGCGGCCACGGTGGGGACGCGGCGGGTCCGATTGTCGCAGCTGTGCTACGGACAGGTGGCTGAACTCACCCTCACAGGGCGGGACTCTAAAGTGGGGCTCTCGTTGTCGTAGAGACTCGTAGAGAACCGTTGAGGGCGTCGGGGAATCAGCGAAGGAACGGAAGCCGTGGGGAACAGAAGGCGCGCGACTGAGCGTGGCACGACGAACAGGCCGAACCGGCCGAAGACGAAGCCGGCCGTCATCGGCGGGATGATCGCCGTTGTCGTCGGCGGTGCGGGCTTCGGCGTGTACGCCGTGTACGGCGGCGGGGCGTCGGCCGACGCGGGTTCCGCCTCCGACGCGAAGCCCGTGAAGAGCGGCCCGCTGTCGGCGGCCGAGGTGAAGTCCACGGCCACCGCGTTCCTCACGGCCTGGCAGGGCGGTGATGTCAAGAAGGCCGCCGCCTCGACGAACGACACCACGGCAGCGGCCACCCTGCTCACCGGCTACGGCAAGGAGGCGTACATCAAGGATGTGACGCTCACCGCCAAGAAGCGTTCCGGCGCCGCCGTCCCGTTCGCCGTCAAGGGCACGGTCACGTACAAGGGCCTGACCGAACCCCTCGCATACGAGTCCGAGCTCACCGTGGTGCGCCGCGTCAAGGACGGGAAGCCGTTGGTCGACTGGCACTCGGCGGTCGTCCACCCGGAGCTGGAGGACGGCGACAAGCTGGTCACCGGCGAGGCCGGGACGCCTCCGGTCAAGGCCCTGGACCGGGACGGCGGCGAATTGACGACCGCCAAGTACCCCTCGCTCGGGACGGTCCTCGACGGCCTGCGGGAGAAGTACGGCAAGAAGGCCGGCGGCAAGGCGGGCGTCGAGCTGCGGGTGATCCGCGCCGGGTCCGAGGACGCCGAAGCCACCGGAGGCTCCAAGGAGACCGAGGCCGACGACAAGAAGGCCGCCTCCGACAAGAACCCCGACAAAACGCTGCTGGAGCTGAGCAAGGGCACACCGGGCACGGTCCGTACGACGCTCAGCCCGGCCCTCCAGGAGACCGCCGAGCAGCAGGTGGCGGCCAAGTCCAAGGCGTCGGCCGTCATGATCAAGCCGTCGACCGGCGAGATCCTGGCGGTCGCGAACTCGGGTCACGGTTTCAACACCGCGTTCCAGGGCTCCCTGGCTCCGGGCTCGACGATGAAGGTCATCACAGCCTCGCTCCTCATCGACAAGGGGCTCGCGTCGACGAACAAGGAGCATCCCTGCCCCAAGTACTCGACGTACGGCGGCTGGAAGTTCCAGAACGACGACAAGTTCGAGATCAAGGGCGGCACGTTCAAGGCGAGCTTCGCGCGCTCCTGCAACACGGCCTTCATCAGCCAGGCCAAGAAGCTGAGCGACGACGACCTGACCAAGCAGGCTCAGGAGGTGTTCGGCCTCGGGAAGAACGACTGGGCCATCGGAGTGCCGACCTTCGACGGCTCGGTACCGGTGCAGTCGCAGGCCCAGAAGGCGGCCTCGCTGATCGGCCAGGGCGGGGTGCGGATGAACCCGCTGAACATGGCGTCGGTCGTCGCCACGGCCAAGACGGGCACGTTCCACCAGCCCTACCTGGTCTCTCCGACGGTCGACGACCGGACCCTCGCGAAGGGGTCCCGCTCGCTGTCGTCCGACACACAGGCCCAGCTCAAGGAACTCCTCCAGTACACGGCCTCGTCCGGTACGGCGGCCGAGGCCATGGCGGGTCTCGGCCCCGACTTCGGAGCCAAGACCGGTTCCGCGGAGGTCGACAACCAGAAGAAGCCCAATGGCTGGTTCACCGCCTGGAAGGGCGACCTGGCGGCCGCGGGCGTGGTCCAGCAGGGCGGCCACGGCGGCGAGACGGCCGGCCCGATCGTGGCGGCACTGCTGAAGGCGGGCAGCTGAGCGCAAGGATCTGACCGCAAGGATCTGACCGCTGGGAGCTGAGCGCGGGCAGCCGACCGGCCGGCAACTGACCGGCGGGGCAGCTGACCGGCGGGGGCTGGGGGGCGTCGAGGTGGCCGGCCTGGCGGGCAGCCGGGTCAGCTGGACACGGGGGTGGCCGTGTACGTCCGGCGCAGGAAGCGGATCAGGGTCTTCGTGTCGAACTGCACGACCGCCACTCCCTTCGGCGAGTGGAACTCCATGACGGCCTGGACCCGCCCGCAGGGCCAGATGCGTACGTCACCGGCGGCGGCCGGGGCCCGTAGCCCCTGTTCGAGCAGCTCGCGGGCGAAAACCCACTCGTGATGACCGGGCAGCATGATGTGCACCCTGCGTGGGTCGGCCTCCGGGTCGTATCGAAGGGCCACCGGCACGGCGGGCGGATCCTGCGCCTCGTCCGTCACGATGTGGGCGCGCGCGTACTGCTCAACGGCGGACATCGACCGCTCCCTCTTTGAACTGATTCTTATCTAATGTCGCATATTTTCCGATATATGCTCCTAGGTTCGCCGGATTATTCGAGATCACCTCTCTCTTGCAAGCTGTTCGCATTAAGCCACTATCATCGAACGGATATCGCCAGTCGGCCTGCCCCCGGAAGCGGAGCCCTCCATGCACGTCCCCGACGGATTCATCAACGCACCCGTCTCCGTCGCCGCCGGAGTCGTGGCCGCCTCGGCTGTCGCGGTGAGCCTGCGCGGCGCCCGCCGTGAGCTGGACGAACGCACGGCCCCGCTCGCGGGTCTGGTCGCCGCGTTCATCTTCGCCGTGCAGATGCTGAACTTCCCGGTCGCGGCCGGAACCAGCGGACATCTGCTCGGAGGCGCGCTGGCCGCGATACTCGTGGGCCCCTTCACCGGGGTCCTCTGTGTCTCGGTCGTGCTCCTCATGCAGGGCATCCTCTTCGCGGACGGCGGCCTCACCGCGCTGGGCGTGAACATCACGGTCATGGCGGTCGTCACCACGGTCGTGGCCTACGCCGTCTTCCGCGGCCTCGTAAAACTCCTGCCCAGGAAGCGTCGATCCATTACCGTCTCGGCGTTCGTCGCCGCTGTGATCTCCGTCCCGGCCGCCGCCACGGCCTTCACGCTCGTCTACGCGATCGGCGGCACCACGGACGTCCCGATCGGGCAGGTCTTCACCGCCATGGTCGGCGTCCACGTCCTCATCGGCATCGGTGAGGCCGCGATCACCGCCCTCACGGTCGGCGCCGTCATCGCCGTACGGCCGGATCTCGTGTACGGGGCCCGCGGCCTGACCGCGCCGCTCAAGCTGCGCATCGGCGGCGAGCTGGTCGACACCCCCGCCGCCGAGCCCGCCGCCCCGGTCGCCGCCCGGTCCCACCGCACGGTGTGGCTGGCGGGCCTCGCCACCTCCCTCGTCCTCGCCGGCTTCGTCAGCTTCTACGCCTCGCCCAGCCCCGACGGCCTGGAGAAGGTCGCCTCCGACAAGGGCATCGACGCCAAGGCCGAGGACCACGCCGCCGCCGACTCCCCGCTCGCCGACTACGGCGTCGAGGGCCTCACCGACGCCCGGATGTCCGGCGGCCTCGCGGGCGTGATCGGCGTGGGCGTCACGGTCGTCGCGGGCACGGGCATCTTCTGGTCCGTACGCAGGCGCCGTACGGCCGAGCCCCCGCCCGGGACCCCGCCCGCGTCCACGTCCTCGTCCTCGTCCTCGTCCACGTCCACGTCCACGTCCGCGGAGCCCGCGTCCGCGTCCTCGTCCTCGCAGCTCGGGAAATCCGTCTGACATGGGGGCAGGACACGCGCACAAGCTCTACCGGCACGGGCACTCGCCCGTGCACGGTCTGCCGCCGCACACCAAGCTCGCCGCCGTCTTCGCCTTCGTGCTGGTCGTCGTGTCGACCCCGCGCGAGGCGATGTGGGCGTTCGGGCTGTACGCGCTGCTGCTGGGAGCCGTGGCGTACGCGGCCCGGGTCCCGGCCGGCTTCGTACTGAAGCGGCTGCTGATCGAGGTGCCGTTCGTGGCCTTCGCCGTGCTGATGCCGTTCGTGGCGCAGGGCGAGCGGGTGGACGTACTCGGCCTGTCCCTGAGCGTGAACGGCCTGTGGGGTGCCTGGAACGTGCTGGCCAAGGGCACCCTCGGCGTCGGCGCGTCCGTACTCCTCGCCTCGACGACCGAACTGCGCGAACTCCTTCTGGGACTCCAGCGGCTTCGGCTGCCACCTCTCCTCGTACAGATCGCGTCCTTCATGATCCGGTACGGGGACGTCATCGCGGACGAGATGCGGCGGATGCGGATCGCGCGGGAGTCGCGCGGCTTCGAAGCCCGTGGTGTCCGGTCCTGGGGCGTCCTCGCCAAGTCCGCGGGCGCCCTCTTCATCCGCTCCTACGAGCGCGGGGAGCGGGTGCATCTCGCCATGGTCAGCCGGGGGTACACCGGTTCGATGCCGGTGATCGACGACGTGACCGCGTCCCGGGCGCAGTGGTCGTACGCCTTCGCCCTGCCGTGCGCCGCGCTCGTCGTATGTCTGTTGGGATGGACCCTGTGACCTCGCCTCCGCTCCCCTCGCCCCAGCCCCCGCCTCCTTCCCTTGAGGTGGCCGGACTGGCCTTCGCCTACCCCGACGGGCATCAGGCCCTGTTCGGCGTGGACTTCACCGTCGGCCGGGGCGAACGGGTGGCCCTGCTCGGTCCGAACGGCGCCGGCAAGACGACCCTCGTGCTCCACCTCAACGGAATCCTGACGGGTGGCGCCGGGACCGTGACGGTCGCCGGGCTGCCCGTCGGAAAGAAGCACATGGCGGAGATCCGGCGGAAGGTCGGCATCGTCTTCCAGGACCCGGACGACCAGCTCTTCATGCCGAGCGTGCGCGAGGACGTGGCCTTCGGGCCCGCGTCGGCCGGGCTGAAGGGCCCTGAGCTGGAGACACGGGTGCGTACGGCGCTCGAACGGGTCGGCATGGAGGCCTTCGCCGACCGCCCGCCGCACCACCTCTCCTTCGGGCAGCGGCGCCGGGTGGCCGTCGCGACCGTGCTGGCGATGGAGCCGGAGATCCTCGTCCTGGACGAGCCGTCGTCCAACCTCGACCCCGCCTCGCGGCGCGAACTCGCCGACATCCTGCGCTCGTTGGACGTGACCGTGCTCATGGTCACGCACGACCTGCCGTACGCCCTCGAACTGTGCCCCCGTGCCCTGATCCTCAGCGAGGGCGTGATCGCGGCCGACGGCAGGACCGGCGAGCTGCTCTCGGACGACGGGCTGATGCGGGAGCACCGCCTGGAGCTGCCGTTCGGCTTCGACCCGCGCTCGGTGACAATGGGCGCGTGACGCGCGGGCGCGGGCACGCACGACGCGACGAGAGCGGCGAGGGGTACGGACGTGGGAGTTGGCATGGTCGTGAACGGCGCGGTGGCCGAGGGCTTCGAGCCGGTCAGGGCGGCGTTCGTACGCAACTTCGAGATGCTCGGTGACCGGGGCGCGGCGGTCGTCGTGTACCGGGACGGGCACCAGGTCGTGGACCTGTGGGCCGGCGAGAAGAACATCGACGGCACCGTCGGCATCGAGGATCCCTGGGAGCGCGGCACCGCCCAGATCGTGCGCTCGGCGACCAAGGGGGTCGCTGCGGCGGCGCTGCTCCTCCTGCACCAGCGGGGCCTGCTGGACCTGGACGCCCCGGTGGGCGAGTACTGGCCCGAGTTCAAGGCGGCGGGCAAGGAGCGGGTGCTGGTCCGGCAGGTGCTCGCGCACCGGGCCGGGCTGCCGGTCCTGGACCGGCCGCTGACCCCGGAAGAGTCGCTGGATCCGCTGCGGGGCGCCGAGGCCGTCGCACGCCAGACCCCCGTCTGGGAGCCCGGCACCGATCACGGCTACCACGCGCTGACGTACGGCTGGCTGGTCGGTGAGCTGCTGCGGCGCGTCACGGGCGTCGGCATCGGTGACTGGATCGCCGAGGAGATCGCCGGGCCGCTGGGCGCGGACCTGTGGGTCGGCCTGCCGGACCGGGAGGCGGGCCGGGTCGGCAGGGTGGGCCGCATCGAGACACCGGCGGCCGGGGACAGGGGTCTGCGGGCACGTCCGAAACAGACGGTGGCGGAGGCCTACGAGGACCCGGCCTCCCTCACCCGCCGGGCCTTCGCCGCGATCACCCCGTTCCCGGACCAGAACGACCCGGCGTACCGGGCGGCGGCACTCCCCGCGACGAACGGCATCGCGACGGCGGACGGACTGGCCCGCTTCTACGCGTCCCTGATCGGTGCGGTGGACGGCGGCACACGCCTGTTCACCCCGGGCACGCTGGCGGCAGCCCGCACGGAGGAGTCCGCAGGCCCGGACCGCGTCCTGGTCATCAACACCCGCTTCGGTCTCGGCTACATGCTGCACGGCTCCGCGTCACCGTTCCTGAACCCCGGTTCCTTCGGCCACCCGGGCCGCGGCGGCTCCCTGGGCTTCGCCGACCCCGAGACGGGCATCGCCTTCGGCTACGTGACGAACGGCTTCCGCAAAACGGTGACGGCGGACCCGCGGGCGCAGGCGCTGGTGAGGGCGGTACGGGCCGCACTGTCCTCGTAGCCGAGTCGTGCTGGCGTGCTGGCGTGCTGTGGGTCTTAGCCCTCGGCGAGCTTCAGCCCTTCGACGAAGACGGTGAAGGCGCCCGTGGGGAACGAGAGCGTTCCCCGAGCGGGGGTCTTCGAGTCGCGGATGGCTATGCGGCTCCGGCGGTGTGCCACCTCGACGCACGCGTCGCCCTGACCGCCGCCGGAGAAGGACGACTTCTTCCAGCCGTTGGAGGTGATCATGTCCTTAAGGCTCCTTCGCAAGCTGGTGGATGAAGTCACGCGAACGGTCGGGGTCGAGAGAGACCGCCTCTACCCTACGGAAGAGTGTTCGGTAGCGACTTAGTTGAGCCTCGGCGTCGACGAAAACGGGGCCGTTGGGACTGTCACGTACAACAGTGTCCAGCTTGGGTACAGGGCCGCCCGCGTACACCATGGCGCTTCCGGCTCCGCCGAAGCCGTCCACTTCGAAGGGGATGACGCGCACAGTAATGTGGTCGGCTTCGGAAAGTTCGAGCACATGGGTGAGTTGGGCCCGTGCCGTGACTCGATCGCCGACTCTGATGCGCAGGGCCGCCTCGTGGATCACTGTCTCGTACGGAGTCGGGTCGGAGCGCTCGATGATGACTCTGCGCTTCATCCGGTGTTCCACCCAACGTTCCACTTCACTTTGCGGATACTCGGGATTGACGTAGGTGAAGAGCGCCCGGGCGTAGTCCGATGTCTGCAGCAGGCCTGGGATGTGCAGGAAGTCCACATCCCATCGGTACTTGGCATGGTGCTCCAGTTCGGGCAAGTCCAGGAACGGTGTCGGGAAGTGGCCCCGGTACTCCTCCCACCAGCCGCGTGCGCGGTCGGTCGCCATAGTTACCAGGGCGTCCAGCAATTCGCCGTCCGTGCAGGCGTAGATGAAGGCCAGGCGGCGCAACCGTTGTGCGCTCACTCCGGAGATGCCTGACTCGATCTGGCTCATCTGCACAGAATCGGCTCCGATCAGGGCTGCGGCTTCGCGCGCCTTCAGCCCTGCGGCTTCGCGTAGTTTGCGCAGCTCAAGACCGAGGCGTGCCTGCCGGGCGGTGGGCTGCGGGCGACGCGGCATCTACTTCCTCCTCGCCCCCCAACTACTGGGAGCTTGAGACTCGTTCGGGGGCAAGATTACGGCAGCGACTTGCGGAGACCTAAATTTAGGTCCTACCGTCAGTGACGCATCGCACACGCTGCGAAGCGCCGGGGCGCCGGAAGCGCACCGCTCCGTCCTGCCGTGACGGCTGCGGCATTGTCACCGGTCGTCGGCCCCAACCCCACACCAGCGAACGGAGTTACGCACGCCCGAAAACAAGACCCACGCCCCCTGGGAGTACTCCCTCTCCATTCCGAACGACCTGCGCGCCGTCACCGTCAGCCGCCGCACCCTCCGCCTCATCCTCACCGTCCATGGACTCATCCGCCTCGTCGACGTCGCCGAGTTGCTCGCGGCCGAGCTGGTCTCCAACGCCGTACGGCATACGAAGGGGCCGGTCGCGCTGCGGGTGCACTGGGCGGCGGGTGTGTTGCGGATCGGGGTCTGGGACACCGATCCGGAACCGCCTGGGCCGCCGCACCCCCTGGAGCGGGTCGGTGACTTGCTTGAGGAGGGGAGAGGGCTGGCGCTGGTCAGGGCCTGTGCCGATGAGTGGGGCTGGCAGCCGCTCATCAGGAACGGCGACACGGGGAAGTACGTATGGTGCGCGCTGACCGCTGCGGCATGAGCTTCGGCCTGGTCCTCGACGCGGCCCGGTGACCAGAAGGCCGCCCAGTGACCGGACATTGCGAAGGCGCACCAGGGCTCCCCCGCGGCCCTGGCGCGCCTCCGTCTTCCCCCGTCTCCCGGTAACCCGGTCGCCCGGTCTTCCGGTAACCCGGTCTTCCGGTAACCCGGCCCCTGGTCAGCGCGTACGCCGTCCGTGGTGATCACAAGGATGCTCGGCGAGGGCCCGTCTGTCGTTGGCCTGCCGTCCACGCCTACTTGGCGGAGCGTCCACGGACCGACGTGTCCGCCCCGGGGCCCGCGGCCAGTGCCTGTCGGCGGAACTCGCCCGGCGGGAGGCCGTAGGCGGTGCGGAAGGCCCGGGTGAACTCCGGGGCGCGGGGGAAACCCCAGCGGGCCGCGACGGCGTGGACCGGCATCATGCACAGGGCCGGGTCGGTCAGATCGCGGCGGGCGTTCGCCAGCCGCCGGTCGCGGACGTAGGCCGCCACCGAGAGGCCCTCGGCCTGAAAGAGGCGGTACAGGTAGCTGCGTGAGATGTGGTGCGCGGCGGCGATCCCGGCGGGGGTCAGTTCCGGGTCGTCCAGGTGCCGGTTGACGAACGCCTTGACGCGCAGGACCAGCGTCCGGTCACGGGTCTCCGGTGGCAGCCGGACGTCGTCGTCCACGGCGTGGGCGAACACGGCGGTCACCAGGTCGGCGACGACCGTGCCCAGCCGGGGCGCGTCCGGCGGCCGGTACGGGCCGGTGTCCGACGCCAGTTGGACGAGCAACTGCGCCAGCAGCGCGCCGGTCCCCTCACGGCCCGATATCCGGCGCCCGATCACCTGGTCGGCGCGGCCCGTGGGCAGTGCCACGAGCGCCCGCGGGATCTCGACCCCGACGATGGTGACCGGGTCGGGGCCGGTGGCCACCTCCCACGACCGCGAGGAGCAGTTGATGTGGAAGTCGCTGATCCGGTACGCGGCCTGCTGTCTGCCCCAGGCGGCCATTCCCTCGCCCCGCAGCAGCAGGGAGAGGTGGAAGGCCTCGGGGTCGGACTGGCGGACGAGCTTCGGGGTCCGGCGGAAGATCAGGTGGTCGAAGGTCGCCGGCCACACCGCCACGCCTCCCAGCCCGATCAGGCGCTGGTGCCCGCGGTAGTCCGCCGCGCGGTCGCTGGCCAGCTGCATGGGCGCGTGGGTGTGGCCCAACCGCTGTGTCCATGCCTCGAACCGGTCGGCCACCGGAAGATCCACGGTTCGCAGGACCGACTCGGGCAGCACGCGGCCAGTCAACCACACGGGTTTCCGGTCGCCGCGTTCGCGCTCGCTCCTGCCCTAACCGGCGTGCAGCATCAGCCCTGTCCCGATCACCAGCAGGGCCGCCGCGGCGATACGCGTCGCCCCGAACCGCTCCTTGAAGAACACGGCTCCGATGGCCGCGCCCACGATGACCGACGATTCGCGCAGGGCGGCGATCGGGGCCAGTTCCGCTCTGGTCTGGGCCCACAGGACCAGTCCGTACGCGGAGACGGACAGTGCGGCTCCGAGGAGCCCCACTCCGGCGAACGGCCGGAGGTCGCCGAGGAGTTCGCCGCGCCGGTGGTACAGCGCGTAGGCCGGTACGACCAGGCCCTCCACCGCCATCAGCCAGGCGATGTATCCGAGGGAGGAGCCGGAGGCGCGTACGCCGAGGCCGTCGACGACGGTGTACGCCGCGATGGTCAGGCCGGTCGCGAGCGCCGCGCCGATGGCCGCCCAGTGGGGCCGTTTCCCGCGCAGGCCCCACAGCGCGACGCCGGTCAGCCCCGCGCACGACACGGCGATGCCGGTGGCCGCCCAGCCGTCGGGCACCTCGTGCGCGAAGAGGGCGGCGAGCAGGGTGACCACCAGGGGCGCGGTGCCTCGCGCGATGGGGTACGCCTGGCCGAAGTCGCCCAGGCGGAAGGACCGCATCAGCAGTAGGTAGTACGCGACATGGATGACCGCCGAGACGATCAGGTACGGCCAGGCCGCCGCGGCGGGGAAGGGCACGAACGGCACCATGGCCAGGCCGATGAGCGCCCCGCCGCCCGCGATCAGCGTGAAGCCGACCAGCTTGTCGGTGATCCGGTGGGCTATCGCGTTCCAACTGGCGTGCGTGACCGCCGCGGTCAGGACGGCCGCGGTGACCAGCGGGGTCACTCGAACTGCTCGCGGACGTCCGCCAGGGTGCCGCCGGCGTGGGCGATCAGCGTCTTCGGGTCCATCGGGAACACGGCGTACGGGGTGCCGGCCGCGGCCCACACGATGTCGTGGTCGAGCAGCGAACGGTCGGCCAGGACACGGGTCTTGCCGCGATGCCCGAAGGGGGGTACGCCGCCGATCGCGTACCCGGTCGTCTCCCGCACGAGATCCGCCCGGGCCCGGGTCACCTTTTCGACGCCCAGCTCCTGTCGTACGAGTTCCAGGTCCACGCGGGACGCGCCGTCCATCAGCACCAGTACCGGGACACCGTCCGCCGCGAAGATGAGCGACTTGCAGATCTCGCTCAGCTCGCAGCCGACCGCCTCGGCGGCCTCGACGGCGGTGCGGGTGGCGTCCGGGAAGCGGCGGATCCGCGGAAGCAGGTCGTCGAGACCCATCTTCCGCACGGCCTCGGCGAAACGGGGATGGGCTGCGTTCGGTTCTTCTTCGGCGGTGGTCATGAAGAGCACGCTAGGGCCTGTCCCAGTGCCGCGACACTGGTCGGTGGGTGGGTGTGGGTCTGTGCAGCACGTATCTGTGCAGCACGTAGTTGATCGCGGGGTTGTCCGCACGGGTCGGCTCCGGGTCGCCCAGGCGCCGGTTGACGAAACGCCTCGACGCGCAGGACCAGTGTGCGGTCGCGGGTCTCCGGTGGCAGCCGGACGTCGTCGTCCACGGCGTGGGCGAACACCGCGGGCAACAGCTGTGCATCCATGGATGCCCTCGGGGTCCTTCCGTCCGCCGGTCCTCCTGAGGTTTCCTGGTCTGTCTGCTCCTGCCCAGCATCCTGTGAAGGAGAAGATTTCTTTTGCACGGCCACGAAGAGAAGTTGAACAAGAAAACTCCACCGGGCGGCGTCAAGGGGCGGCAGCCCGTCTCGCGTGCTCGGTCCACCGCCTCGCCTGCCACGGTGTCGCACGCCGCGACGGGCGCGGGAGCGGCCGCCCGGAGCCCGGCGTCGATGCTGGCGCTGCAGCGGTCCGTGGGCAATGCCGCCGTCATCCAGTTGCTGGCCAGCGAGCGGCACAGTCATTCCTCGTCGTGTGGTCACTCGGCGTCTGTCGACGTGCAGCGTCGTGTGGGCGCACCTGAGCACCGTGACGAGGCCGAGGAGCATCAGCGTCAGGCCGACAACGTGCGTGAGGTGCTGAAGTCTCCAGGCCGCCCGATGGACGAGCCGACGCTCAACGAGATGCAGGCACGGCACGGCGGCGTGGACTTCTCCACGGTCCGCGTGCACGACGATGCGAAGGCGCAGCGTTCGGCGGCCGAGATCGGGGCCCGTGCGTACACCTCGGGCGAGAGCATCGTGCGGGGGAAGGACGGTACCGACAAGAAAACCCTGGCGCACGAGCTCAAGCACGTGCTTCAGCAACGCAAGGGCCCGGTCGCGGGAACGCCGACCGGGGGCGGGCTGACGATGAGCAACGAGAACGACCACCACGAGCGCGAGGCCGAGGCCTCCTCGAACGAGGTCATGTCCGGCCCTGTGCCCGTTCAGTCGGCGCCGTCGGCAGAAGGTGCGGAATCCGGGTCCCCGGATGCGGTGCAGCGGTCGGCGTCGCAGGAGGGGAGCACGGACTCCGGATCGCTGAACACCGTGCAGCGTGCCAAAACCAAAGAGGAATCGAGAAGTTCCAGGAGCTCGGGGAAGCGGAAAGCGGACCGGGAGAAGGGCGAAAGTCCGCCGCGCGAGCGGCGGAAGACCCGCGGCAGCGACCGTCCTGAGGCAGATCTGGACAGGCCGGTCCTGACATTCGCTTCCGAATACACCGGCGATGCCCACCAGAACATCGACTACGACACGAACATAGGATTCCAGCAGACCGCCACCTTGCAGAATCCCGCGAACTCCACCTCGAGCGTCGCAGCCAACTACCACTTCTGGCAGGAGGTCACCGACTCGAGCGTGCAGGTCGTCGAATCCATGGGATTGAAGCGCAACCAACGTAGCCGCCGGAACTGGCAGGTGGACGGCCCGTATCGTCCGAACTACGACGACTGGAGCATCACCAATGGTGCTCAGGCCATCTCCTTCACCGACTCGCCCGGTTTCACCGGCACAGCGAGAATGTCCCAGGGGTACTTCTTGAAGTCCTACGAGGTCAGCTTCCGCTGGAAGGTCGCCAAGAACACCGGGCAGAGCTTCAGGAACACGACGGCCGGGTGGACCAGCCCTGTCATGACGCACACGGTGACGTCAGACTTCGACCCCGACAGCCCGAGGGACTCGTCCCATGTCGTCCACCAGGCGGCAGGCAACCGTGCGTGGCAGGTCGACCTTTCGGGGACGTAGGGAACACGTGGCGGGGAGCGGCGGCGTTGCGTGGGCGGGGGAGCCCGGGTCACGTCTTGTTCAGTGGCCTTCAGTGGCCCGGTCACGTCTTGTTCAGTGACCGGGTCACGCCCGCGACGACCGCCGTCGTCAGCAGCCAGCCCGCCGCGATCAGAGCGTAGGACAGCCATTGCGCGCCGCTGCCTTCCGGCCAGTACCAGGCGGTGCGCTGGCCGAGGCCGCCGATGGGGATCAGCAGGTCGAGGGTGTAGACGAGGGCGCTGAACGGCGGGCCCTTGCCGGGCTCGGCCCGTATCGGCGTGTGCGCGCCGAAGACAACTCTGCCGAGGATGGTCAGAGCCATGATCCACACTCCGGCCAGCCAGGGGCGGTAGCCGTAGCCGACCAGGGCGTCGAGCAGGTGCCCCCACACCCGCCCGGCCGGATGCAGGATGCTGCGGCGGTGACGCTGCTTGGCCAGAAGCACTTTGCGGGCGTCGTCCTCATGGCCGACCTGCCGGTACCAGCTCGCCAGTTGCTCGTAAGGCTGCGGGGCGTAGCCGGGTTCACGCCGGATCCACTCCACGCGGCGTGTCGCGTCGTAGCCTCGTAGGCCGTCCTTGGGCTGGATGGAGGCGTAGGTGAACCCTTGTAGCCGCACGATGCGCGGCCAGCTGCCCTCGCCGTCGTGAAGGGCTGTGACCTGGGCTCCCCGGAGGTCCACAGCGCCGGAAGGTGGGGCGGCGGGGGTGAAGTGCACATCGCCTGCCTGCATCCGTGAGCAGTCCAGGGCCACGTCCTCGCCGTTCAGGACGGCGCCGTCGAAGGTGAGCTGATCCGATATCTGCGCGCCGCGCAGACATACGGTCCCCTGCGCGGTGAACCCTTTGGAGAAGACCAGGGTCGAGGCCACGGCGTTGTCCGCGAGGAGTGCCGGACCACCGGGGTTGTCCAGTCGGGCTCCCTCCATGAACAGGCCGCCGGGCAGGTGGGCTCCCAGCAGCCGTATCCCGCCGTGTGCGGTGAAGCCTCTGCGGCAGAAGATCGCGCCTTCCATGACCAGGCCGCCGGCGAACAACGCCCAACCGTCCGGGGCCGACAACATCGCCTCGCTCAGTTTCAACTCGCCTGCGATCCGGGCTCTCATGAGCGAAACTCTGCCGTCGAGAACCGATCGCTGCAGATTGAGAGTGCCCTCGATCCGGGCCAGCGTGGCGTCCATGCCGGGCGCCCGACTGCCGATGAACCCAACCGTCCGGGTGGCCGCTCCATAGAGGTTGGGAGCCTCCTCGAACCAGCAGCCCTCAAACCGCAGCATGTGCCCGATCTCCGCGCCGGCGAGATCGAGACGACCGGTGATCCGCGCGCCGGCCACCCACAGAGCGGTGACCGCCCCCGGCGGCGCCTCGTTCCCTCCCCGCGCCAAAGCCGTGACGACGGCCGCCCGGAGCGTGCGCTCGGGCCCCCAGTCCGCCCCTCCGGTCGGATCGTCCTCGCCCGGCGTGCCCGCGCGCAGGTCCACCCGGCGGCCTTCGGGGAAGGCGTCCCACACCTCACGTTCGGGCGGGGTCAGTTCTTCGTACGGCAGCATCGACACAGCGTAGACAGCACAGGCCCGGAACAGCCCCGGAACAGTTCCGGATGGCGTCGCCGTGACCACGTCCACCCGGACCACTGGGCCGGACCGCCTGCCGGACCGCCTGCCAGACCGCGGGCGCATCCGTACCGTCACGGAACTCCGGTCACCGGCACCGGGGTTCCGGCAGGGACCGGAAGAGGAGGAAGCCGGTGAGGGCCGTCCGTCCCCACGGAGCCCTCACCGGCTGGTTGTTGATGGAGCCGGTGCGTCAGACGCCGACCAGCTCCCGGTCCTCGTCCACGCCCTTCGGGCGGTCGTCGAGTGCCCGTAGGCCCTCGCCCTCGACATCGACGTTCGGCAGGGCGCGGTCCAGCCACTTCGGGAGCCACCAGGCCTTCTTGCCCAGCAGGGCCAGGACCGCCGGGACGATCGCCATGCGGACCACGAAGGCGTCGAAGAAGACGGCGATCGCGAGGCCGAAACCGATCATCTTGATCATCGAGTCACTGGCGCCGATGAAGCCGCCGAACACCGCCATCATGATGATCGCGGCGGCCACCACGACCCGGGCGCTGTGCCGGAAGCCGGTCACGATGGCCTGGCTCGGCGACTCGCCATGGACGTACGCCTCACGCATCCGGGTCACGAGGAACACCTCGTAGTCCATCGCGAGGCCGAAGACCACGCCCACCATGAAGATCGGCATCATCGACATGATCGGGCCGGACTCCTCGACGCCGATCAGTCCGGCCAGCCAGCCCCACTGGAAGACCGCGACCACGGCACCGAGCGCGGCGAGCACGCTCAGCAGGAAGCCGAGCGCCGCCTTGAGCGGGACCAGGATGGAGCGGAAGACCACGATCAGGAGCAGGAAGGCCAGGCCGACCACCAAGGCCAGGTACGGGACCAGTGCGTCGTTGAGTTTCTGCGAGAAGTCGATGTTCATCGCGGTGGTGCCGGTGACCAGTACCTCGGCGTCCGTGTCCGCCTTGGTGTCGGCGCTCTGTCCACGGATGGCGTGCACCAGGTCCTCGGTCTGCGCCGAGGACGGCTTGGAACCGGGGATCACGGTGATCGTCGCGGTGTCGCCTGCCTTGTTGGGCGTCGGCGGGGTCACCGTCACGACGTCCTTGAGACCCTTGATCCCGTCGGCCACGTCACCGAAGGCGGCCTTCGGGTCGTCGCTTTCCTTGGCGTCGACCACGATCATCAAGGGGCCGTTGAAGCCGGGGCCGAAGCCCTCGGACAGCAGGTCGTACGCCCGGCGCTGCGTCGTGGACGTCGGCTGCGAGCCGTCGTCGGGCAGGCCCAGCTCCAGCTGGGCGGCCGGCACGGCGACCACGCCCAGGCCGACCACACCGAGCAGCAGCACGGCGGCCGGACGGCGGATGACGAAGCTCGCCCAGCGGGTGCCCATGTTGGGTTTGCCCGCCTTGCCGGCCGCCTTGTCGGCCGCCTTGTCGGCCGTCGTCTCGGACGGCTCCTCGGCCGTGCTGGTGTTCTTGGCCTTCTTGGCCTTCTTGCCCTTCGCGCCTGCCGGGCGGATCTTCCTGCCCGCGTATCCGAGCATCGCCGGGATCATCGTCAGGGCGATGAGGACGGCGACCACGACCGTGCCCGCCGCGGCGAGGCCCATCTTGGTCAGCATCGGGACGTTGACGACCGCGAGGCCGGCCAGGGCGATGACGACCGTGAGGCCGGCGAAGACGACCGCCGAACCGGCGGTGCCGGTCGCGCGGCCCGCCGCCTCCTCACGTCCGCGGCCCTCGGCCAGCTCGGCCCGGTAGCGGGAGACGATGAACAGCGCGTAGTCGATGCCGACCGCGAGGCCGATCATCAGCGCGAGCGTCGAGGTGGTGTCGCCGAGGTCGAGCGCGTTGGCGAGTGCGGTGATGGTGGAGACGCCGATACCGACGCCGATGATCGCTGTCAGCAGCGGCAGTCCGGCCGCGACCAGCGAGCCCAGGGTGACGACGAGGACGACCGCGGCGAGGGCGAGGCCGATGATCTCGCCGGTCGCGCCCATCTCGGCCCCGGCCTCCAGCGCGTCACCACCGACGTCGACGGTCAGCCCGGTGGCCCGGGCCTTCTCCCCCGCGGCCTCCAGGGCGTCCCTGGTCGAGTCCGCGAGTTCCATACCGGGGGCGTCGTACTTCACCGACGTGTAGGCGACGGTCCCGTCCTTGCTCACGGCGTTCGTCGTGAACGGGTCGGTGACGGAGACGACCTCGGAGCCGTCGCCCAGTGTCTTGACGGTCCTTTCGACGGTCGCCTTGTTGCCGGCGTCCGTCATCTTCTGGCCCTCGGGCGCCTTGAAGACGATGCGCCCGGTCCCTCCGTCGGCGCTGGCGCCGGGGAAACGCTGCTCCAGCAGGTCGAAGGCCTTCTGCGCCTCGGTGCCGGGGATGGAGAAGGAGGTGGTGCCCGCGGGGGGCGCGGAGGCCGCGCCGACACCCGCGAGCGTCAGCAGGGCCACCCATATCAGGACGGCGAAGTGCCGTCGCCTGAAGGCGAGTCGGCCGAGTTTGTAGAGGAACGTTGCCACGAGGGCGTACTCCCGATCAGGTCGGTGATGGCTGGCATCAGGGCAGGGATCATCGGCCCGACGACGTGAGCGGTCGCGTCAGGTACACGTGCACTGGGGAGGTGTGCGCGATGTTCGTGGGGCGCAAAGGGTCGAGTCTCGGGGCGTGCGACTCGGGTGGGCCCGTGGGTTCGGGGGCCCGTGGGTCAGGGGTTCGTGGACGCGTAGGCCCGTGGGTCAGGCGACGAGGGCTGGGAGAACCACTGCGTCGATGTACGAGGACAGGTAGGTCTGCGTCGGCGGCTCGTTGTCGATCATCGTCCGGGCCACGAAAGCACCGATGATCATGTGCAGCACGTAGTCAATCGCGGGGTTGTCCGCACGGACCTCACCGCGGTCGACGCCTCGCTGCACCACCGTGCGCAGCTCTGCCAGTTCCGGTTCGACCAGCCATTCCCGCAGGGCGGTCAGCAGATCGGGGTTCGTGTGAACCGCCGTACCCAAGGCCCGCATCAGGGCTGAGTCCTGCTCCATCCGGCAGTCGTCCTGGCGGGTCGTCAACGCCTGGAAGTCACCCCGCAGGGAACCGGTGTCCACACTGGCGATGTCGACCGGCTTGTGATGCCGGATCGCCCTCGCCACCAGCTCGGCCTTGCCGCCCCACTGGCGGTAGAGCGTGGCCTTGCTGGACCGGGTGCGGGTCGCCACGGCGTCCATGGTCAAGGAGTCGTAACCGACCTCCCGGAGCAGGTCGAGCACGGCCTCGTACAGCTCGGCCTCGCGCTCGGGCGTGAGCCGACTGCGACGCGTCGTTGCTGTCTCAGCCATCCCATTCACCGCTTCTGCTCGAACGAAACCGTCTCGTACGCCTATGAAGATACCCTGAGCGCCAACGAAACGAAACCGTTTCGTACGTGTGGTGCATCACGCGTTTTCCGGGAACCACGAGTTGCCGGGCCCCGCCCACCGGAAAAGCATGGGTGAGTGAGCGACGAGTCCGAGTACGGGTACGGGAGCGGGACCGGCTCCGGGGCGGCATTCGGCTCTGGGTCCGGAGCCGCGTTCGGGAGCGGGTCCGGGGCCGCGTCCGGGAGCGGGTCCGAGTCCGGGGCGGGAGCGGCGGCCGGAGCCGGGGCGCAGTCCGGGGCCGAGTCCGGCTCCTATCTGCGCTTCCCGCATATCAGCGGCGACCTCCTCTGCTTCGCGGCCGAGGACGATCTCTGGGTGGCACCCCTCGACGGGCCCGGCCGCGCCTGGCGGCTCACCGTCGACCGTACGAAGGTGAGTCACCCCCGTTTCTCCCCCGACGGCCGCCACATCGCGTACACGACCTGGCGCAGCCTCGTGCCGGAGATCCATCTGGCGCCGGTGGACGGCGGCCCGGCCCGGCGGCTCACCTACTGGGGCAACGCCGACACTCAAGTCTGCGGCTGGTCGCCCCCCGATGCGGACGGGAACTGCGACATCCTCGCCGTCGCCTCGCACGGCGAGCCCTTCTCGTACTTCACCTGGGCCTACAGCGTGCCGATCGACGGCGGCCCCGGCGGCAAGCTGCCGTGGGGCCCGGTCTCCGACATCGCGGTCGCGGACTTCGACGACGAGCGCAAGACCCTGCTGCTCACCGGCACACCGCCGCACGAGCCCGCCGCCTGGAAGCGCTACCGCGGCGGTGCCACCGGGAGGCTCTGGCTGCACGGGCAGCGCATCCTCGCCGGCCTCGACGGGCATCTGGACTCGCCGATGTTCGTCGGCGGCCGGATCGCGTTCCTCTCCGACCACGAGGGCATCGGCAACCTGTACTCGTGTCTGCCCGACGGGTCCGACCTGCGGCGACACACCGACCATAACGCCTTCTACGCCCGGCACGCGTCGAGCGACGGCGCCAGGGTCGTCTACCAGTGCGCAGGCGACCTGTGGATCGTCGACAG
Organism: Streptomyces sp. NPDC048484; assembly: GCF_040651415.1. Classification (NCBI taxonomy): domain Bacteria; kingdom Bacillati; phylum Actinomycetota; class Actinomycetes; order Kitasatosporales; family Streptomycetaceae; genus Streptomyces; species Streptomyces sp. NPDC048484. The sequence continues at coordinate 161,509 of NZ_JBEZJY010000017.1, read as the reverse complement.
CCTGTCCCCGGACTCCCGGCCCCGCCGTCTCGACGTACGGCTCGGCGGGCCACGCGCGGGACGCCGTCCCTACCAGGTGCCGGCCGCCCAGCACGTCGACGGGATCTCCGTGGACGAGACGGGCCGGGCGAGCGCCGTCGTCGTACGCGGCAGCCTGTACTGGCTCACGCACCGCGACGGTCCGGCGCGCACCATCGCGGACACGCCGGGCGTCCGCGTCCGGCTGCCGGAGATGCTCGGTTCCGGCGGCCAGGTGGCGTATGTGACGGACGCGGACGGTGAGGACGCCGTCGAGATCGCGTATCTGCCGCGCGCGACGGGCGTGCGCGAGCCGCGCCGGCTGGCCTCCGGCGAACTGGGCCGCGTCCTGGAACTCGTCTCGGACCCCCAGGGCGAGCGGCTCGCGATCGCCTCGGACGACGGCCGGCTGCTGTTGCTGGTCGTCGACGGACCCACCGGAGCCAACGGAGCCAACGGACCCAGCGGGACCAGCAGAGCCAAAGGGACCAGCAGGACCAACGGAGCCAGCGAGGTCACCAGAACCGTCGGAACCAGCGAGGTCACCGAAGTAACAGAGCTCATCCGGTCCATCAACGGGCCGGTGCGCGACCTCGCCTTCTCCCCCGACGGGACATGGCTGACCTGGTCGCATCCGGGCATCGGCCGTACCCTCCGCCAGATCAAGATGGCGCGGATCGCGGGGCCGGGCGCGCCCACGATCGTCGACGTCACCAACGGCCGCTTCGAGGACGAGAACCCGGTCTTCACCCGGGACGGCCGCTTCCTCGCCTTCCTCTCGTGGCGCGGCTTCGACCCGGTGTACGACGTCCACACGGGCGACCTCTCCTTCCCGCTGGGCTGCCGCCCGTATCTGGTGCCGCTGTCCTCGGCGACCCCGTCCCCGTTCGCGCTGACCCCCGAGGGCCGCCCGGCGGCCGGTGGCCTGGACGACGAGGGAGCCGGGGGCGGCGGCGCGGGGAGAGGGACAGGCTCAGGGGGCAGCACGGTGACCGTGGAGATCGAGGGCCTGGAGAGCCGCGTGACGCCCTTCCCGGTCACGGCCTCCAAGTACTCGGCGCTGTACCCGGTCGCCGGCGGCGGTCTCGTCTGGCTGCGCTGGCCGATCTCGGGGGCGCTGGGCGAGACGTTCGCGAACCCGGACGACACGAGCGGCCGGCCCACCCTTGAGTACTTCAACATCTCCAAGGGGAAGAAGTCCGAACTCGTCGAGCACCTCGACTGGTTCGCACTCAGCGGCGACGGCAGCCGTCTCGTCGTGGTCGACGAGGGAGACCTGCGGGCCGTTCCGTCCACCGAGTCCGGCGACAGCGACTCGACCGTCTGGATCGACCTGCGCCGCATCCTGCACGAGGTCGACCCGGCCGCCGAGTGGCGCCAGGCGTACGCCGAGGCGGGCCGCCTCATCCACGCCTACTTCTGGGAACCGGGAATGTGCGGCATCGACTGGGCGGGCATCCTCGACCAGTACCGCCCGCTGGTCGAACGGGTCGCGTCCCCCGACGAGTTCGCGGACCTGCTCCGCGAGGTACTGGGCGAACTGGGCACCTCGCACGCGTACGTCTCCGCAGCGCGCCGCAACGAGGGCCCACCGCACTATCAGCGACCTCAGGGCCTGCTGGGCGCCAACTTCGTTCGCAGGAACAGCGGTTGGATTGTCACGCGCATCCTGCCCGGCGACTCCTCGGACTCCAGGGCGCGTTCACCGCTGGCCGGTACGGGCATCCGCGAGGGCGCGCGGCTCACCCACGTGGACGGCCGCCCGGTGAATCCGGTCACCGGTCCGTACCCGCTGCTCGCCGGGGCGGGCGGTACGACGGTGGAACTCACGTTCACCTCCGCGGAGGACTCGGAGGACGCAGAGGACGCCGCAGGTAGCGCAGGGGGCTCGGAGGGCGCGGGCCGGTCCCGCCGGGTCGCGGTGGTCCCGCTCGTCGACGAGCGCCCCCTGCGCTACCAGGACTGGGTGGCCAAACGCCGGGAAGTGGTACGGGAACTGAGCGGCGGCCGATGCGGTTACCTGCACATCCCGGACATGGGCGGCTCGGGCTGGGCCCAGTTCAACCGCGATCTGCGCATGGAGGTGTCACGCCCCGCCCTCATCGTCGACGTACGCGGCAACGCGGGCGGTCACATCAGCGAGCTGGTCATCGAGAAACTCACCCGCACGATCATGGGCTGGGACCTGACCCGCAACGCCCAGCCGGTGTCGTACACGTCCAACGCCCCGCGCGGCCCGGTGGTCGCCCTGGCCGACGAGATGACCTCTTCGGACGGCGACATGATCACGGCGGCCTTCAAACTGCTCGGCCTCGGCCCGGTGGTGGGCCAGCGCACGTGGGGCGGGGTGGTCGGTATGACCGGCCGCCACAGCTTGGGCGACGGCTCGGTCATCACGGTCCCGATGAACGCCGCCTGGTTCGGCACGTACGGCTGGTCGGTCGAGAACCACGGCGTCACCCCGGACCTGGAGATCCTCCGCACCCCCCTGGACTGGGCGGAAGGCCGCCACGCCCAACTGGACGACGCGGTCCGGCTGGCCCTGGACCTCCTGACCACCCACCCGGCAGCGACCCCGCCCCCCTACACCAACCTCCCCGACAGATCCCGCCCGCCTCTACCGCCCCGCGCCCTGTAGACCTCCGCGTCTCCGCGCCTCTGCACCTCTGCACCTCTGCACCTCTCAAGAAAACTGCAACAAAAAACGTGGGGTGCCCCGGAGAAGAAGGGCACCCCACGTCAGATCGTCAGATCCGGCCAAGGCCGAACACTGAAGCGTCAGCGTCAGCGTCGGCTCAGACGTCGAGCTCGTCGAGCCGCTCCCGCGAACCCTGCTGACGCTGCGCGTCCTCAGGCATCCGCCGCTCCGAACGCTCGGGGCGGTCGGGGCGGTCGGGGCGCTCCGAACGCTCCGGACGCTCACGGTCGGGGCGCTCCGAGCGTTCCGGACGCTCACGGTCGGGCATCTGCTGCCCACGCTCGCCCGCTTCGTCGCGCCGCTCGCCGAACTTCTGCTTCGCGTTCCGCTGAAGCTCGTCGGACTTGTCCTGGAACTGGTCCTTCATGGCCATGAGGTTCACTCCCGTTTGTGGGTGAGGGGATCGGGCCTCGACCAGCGTGACACGCCCGGACATCGCGCGCATTTCGGTCAGTTACGAACGGTGACGCAGAGTTTCACGGGCGGTCTCGTCGGCGGCCCCACCGGCCCCGACGAGCCCCTTCCCCACACTTCCCAGCCGCGGCGCGAACCGCCGCATCTCCCGCTGCCCGACCGTCCCGATGAGCGCCGGGAGATACCCGCGCACCCCCTGCATCCCCCGCAACCACCACTGCCCGTACACATGACTGGACCGCCGCTCGATCCCCGCCACGATCCGGTCGACGGCCGGCCCCAGCGGGTACGTCCTGTTGGCGGGCCACGGCAGCCGCTGGCGCAACTCCCGCATCACGTCGTCCTGATCGGCCCCGCGCACCATGTCGGTGTCGGTCCACGACAGATACCCGACCCCGACCCGTACGCCCTTGTACCCGACCTCGGCCCGCAGGCTGTGCGCGTACGCCTCGACGCCCGACTTGGACGCGCAGTACGCGGTCATCATCGGCGCGGGCGTGATCGCGGCGAGTGAGGCGATCTGCAGCAGATACCCACGGCTCTCCATGAGGACGGGCAGGAAGGCCCGGGCCGTGACGGCCGACCCGATGAGGTTCACCTCGATGACCCGCCGCCAGGCGACCGGGTCGGAGTCCACGAACGGCCCGCCGTTGGCGACACCGGCGTTGGCGACGACGATGTCGACCTTCCCGAACCGCGCCTTCACCTCCCGCGCGACCTCCGCCATCGCCTCGTGGTCGGTGACGTCGGCGTGCCAGTAGCCGCTCTCGCCGTGCAGCCGCCCGGAGACGCCCTTCAGTTCCTCCAGCTCCAGACCGACGAGCGCGACCATGGCGCCGCGGGCGGAGAGCTTGCGGGCGAGGAGTTCCCCCACGCCCCGCGCGGCCCCCGTGACAACGGCGACCTGTCCTTCCAGACCGACCCTGCTCATGCACCCTCCTTGATCACTGCGTACGTGGAGACGAGGTCCCGTATCCGGGCGGTGACCAGGTCGGGTGCCTCCACCGGGGTCATGTGCCCGATGCCGGGAAGCTCGGTGGAGCCGACGCAGTTCGGCAGCGCGGCGACCAGGGAGCGAGCGTGCACGGCGGGCGTCAGCCGGTCGGCCGTCCCCACGACCACCTCGGTCGGCACGGTCAACTCCCGTACCGCGTGGTCGAGGTCGAGCAGGTCGAGCACCTTCGACCAGGAGTACCGCACCTGCCGGGGACACGCGTGCACGATCCGCGCACACGCCTCGACCATCACCGGCGCCGAACCGGGGCCCATCGTCCCGTACTTGAGGATCCGCCGGGCGAGCGGCGTGACCGGTCCGAGCGGTGCCCGCGAGCCGAGGATCCGCTTCGTGAGCCAGGTCCGCGCACGCCCGGCCCGCATCGGCAGCAGCAGCGACTCGGCGACCAGCCGCGAACTGCCCGTGCTGCACAGCAGTACGGCGGCGGCGTGCTCCCGGAACCCGGCCCGCCCGGACGCGGCCATCAGCGTCATCCCGCCCATGGAGTGCCCGGCCAGGACCGCCTTCTCGCCCGGCGCGAGGGTGGCCGCGAGCACCGCCTCCAGGTCGTCGGCGAGCGCGTCCGTGCTGCACACGGGGTTGGCGGGGCTGCGCCCGTGTCCTCGCTGGTCGTAGACGATCACCCGGTGACCGGCGGCGAGGCCGCGTATCTGCGCGGCCCAGAAGGCGGTCGAGCACGTCCATCCGTGCGCGAGCACCACCGCGGGGGCGGCGGGGTCGTCCACGGCTCCGTGCACCTCGACGTGCAGCCGCGCCCCGTCGGCGGAGATCGCTGTCAGCTCGCGCGCGGCGGTGGGCGGTGCGTAGGCCCCGGTGGCCTCGTACGTCAGTCGGCTCATGCTTCGGCCTCGGCCTTCTTCTCCGTACGGCGTGTGGGTCGCGGGGGCTGCGCGGCCGAAGCCGTTACGGGTTCAGATGTCGGCACCGGCACCGGCACCGACACCGGCGCTGACGCCGGCTGCCGGATCAGGTCGTACTCCGCCAGGTCGACGCGCCGGGTGGCGCCGCGGAACTCGGTGGTCGTGCCGGGCCACACCGTCGTGTTGACGCCGTTCCCGTCGAGGTACCAGCTGTCGCAGCCGCCGGTGGACCAGACCGTGCGCTTCATGCGCTCCTGGACCCGGTCGTTCCAGGCGTCGACCGCGCCGGGGCGTGCGTCGAGGGCCGCCCGGCCACCGAGCACGTCCAACTGCCGTACGTAGTCGGCCAGGTAGTTCAGCTGGGACTCGATCATGAGGATCATGCTGGAGTTCCCGAGGCCCGTGTTGGGGCCGATGATCGTCATCCAGTTGGGGAACCCGGCGGCGGTCGCGCCCCGCAGCGACCTCATGCCGGACGACGACCATGTCTCGGCGAGCGTCCTGCCCTCCGCACCGACGACCCGGTCGGCGATGGGCATGTCGGTGACGTGGAAACCCGTACCGAAGACGATCGCGTCGACCTCGGCCTCGCTGCCGTCGGCCGCGACGACGGTGGAGCCGCGGATCTCGCTGAGTCCGCTCGCGACCACGTCCACATTGGGCTGGGCGAGGGCCGGGTAGTACGTGCTGGACAGCAGGATGCGCTTGCAGCCGATGCGGTAGGAGGGGGTCAGCTTGGCCCGGAGCTTCGGGTCCTTGATGGCACGGGACATGTTCCGCTTGGCGATCTGCTCGACCAGGCCCAGCTCGTCGGGGCGCTTCGTGAACGCCTGGACCTGCAACTCCCGGATGCCCCACAGGAGTCCGCGCCGGAGCCGGGCGGTGACGGGAAGCGTCCGGTGCAGCAGCCGCTCGGCCCCGCTGATGGCCCGGTCGAGGCGCGGCATCACCCAGGGCGGGGTGCGCTGGAAGAGGGTGAGCTTTTCGACCTGCGGCTGGATCGCCGGCACGATCTGGATGGCCGAGGCCCCGGTGCCGATCACCGCGACCCGCTTGCCGCGCAGGTCGTGGTCGTGGTCCCAGCGGGCCGAGTGGAAGACCTTGCCGGGGAAGGTGTCGAGTCCGGGGACGTCCGGCACCTTCGGATCGGAGAGCGGCCCGGTGGCGGACACGACGATGTCGGCCGAGAGGGTTCCGCTGCTGGTCTCGATCACCCACCGCAGCTGCTCGGCGTCCCAGCTCATCAGCTTGACCTCGGAGTTCAACCGCAGATGCGACCGCAGTCCGAAGACGTCGGTGACGTGCTCCAGGTAGGCGCGGATGTGTTCCTGCCCGGAGAAGGTGCGCGGCCAGTCGGGATTGGGCGCGAACGAGAACGAGTAGAGATGGGACGGCACGTCACAGGCGCAGCCGGGATAGCTGTTGTCCCGCCAGGTCCCGCCCACGCTGCCGGCCCGTTCCAGGACGACGAAGTCGGTGACGCCCTCCCGGCGCAACCGCACGGCGGCGCCCAGTCCCCCGAAACCGGAACCGATCACCGCCACCCGTACATGTTCGTGCTCGGTCATGCCGATGCCTCCATGCCGATGCCTCCGTGCCGCGTACGACCACGCCAGTGAACACTGGCGCAATGGCGAGAGTAGAGCAGCTCCGTACTGATGGGTAGGGGTTGCGCGCACGAAAGTTACCGGCGGTACGCCGTAGGGTGCCGGTGTGGCGGACAAGCGGGAGTACCGAATGGAGGAGCTGGCCGGGGAGGCCGGCATCACCGTGCGCACGCTGCGCTTCTACCGTGAGCGGAAGCTGATCCCGCCACCGCGCCGCGAGGGCCGGATCGCCTGGTACGACGAGGACCACCTCGCCCGCCTGCGCACGATCGCCGCACTCCTGGAGCGCGGCCACACGCTCAACGGCATCGCCGAACTGGCCGAGGCCTTCGACCACGGCCGTGACGTCGGCGAACTGCTCGGTCTCGGCGCGCCCACCGAGGAGACCCCGGTCCACCTCTCCCCCGAGGAACTGGCCGACGTCTTCGCGGGCCAGGCGACCCCGGAGAACCTCGCCGCGTCCCTCGACCTCGGCTACCTCGCCACCGACGGGACGGACCTCGTCCACATCAGCCGCCGGCTCCTGGAGTCCTCGGCGGCCCTGGTCCGCGAGGGCGTCCCCCTCACGGACATCCTCTCCGCCGCCCGCCGCGTCCGCGAACACGCCGACGCCCTGGCCGAGGTGTTCACCGACCTCGTCCTCACCCCGGAACGCACCCCGGAGGACCTCCAGCGCCTCAGGCCCCTGGCCAAGAGCGTGGTGGAGGCGGAACTGTCGATGGCCCTGGACCGGCGACTGCAGAAGCGACCGTGAGCCCCGGGACGACATCCCGCCTGCCCGCAAGGGCCTCTTACCAGCTGCCGCCCACCTACCGCCGCCCTACTGCTCGCCCGCCGCCCGCCTGCCCCTTGCCACATGTCCATGCCGATGTCACATGTCACATGTCGAAGACCACGGTCACCGGCGCGTGGTCGGACCAGCGCTCCCCGTGGCTCGCCGCCCGCTCCACGTACCCCTTGACCGCACGCCGGGCGAGTCCGGGAGTCGCGACGGCGAGGTCGATCCTCCAGCCTGAATCGTTGTCGAAGGCCCGCCCCCGGTACGACCACCACGAGTACGGCCCCTCCACATCCGGATGCAGCGCGCGTACGACGTCGACGTATCCGCCCTCCGCCGCGTCGAAGACCTGCCCCAGCCACTCCCGCTCCTGGGGCAGGAACCCGGAGTTCTTCTGGTTCGCCCGCCAGTTCTTGAGGTCGGCGGGGTGGTGGGCGATGTTCCAGTCGCCGCACACCACGACCTCGCGCCCGTCGGCGGCGGCCCGCTCGCGCAGCCCCTTCAGATAGGTGAGGAACTCGCCCATGAACCGGATCTTCTCGTCCTGCCGCTCGGTCCCGACCTCACCGGAGGGCAGATACAGGCTGGCGACGGTGACACCGGGCAGGTCGGCCTCGACATAGCGCCCACTGCCGTCGAACTCGGCGGACCCGAAACCGATCTGGACGCGGTCGGGCTCGCGGCGCGTATAGAGGGAGACACCGGCCCGCCCCTTCGCGGCGGCGGGGGCGTGCACGACATGCCACCCCTCGGGCTGCCGCACGCCCTCCGGGAGCTGCTGGGGCTCGGCCCGTACCTCCTGGAGGCACAGCACGTCGGCGGACGTCTCCGCCAGCCATTCCACGAAGCCCTTCTTGGCGGCGGCCCGCAGCCCGTTCACATTCACAGAGGTCAGAGTCAGCACCCGGGCACGATACCGGCACACTGGACGAGCACACGCGCCCCCTGTTCCCGCATTCCCTCCTACTGTATAGAAGTACGATAGCCAGCATGGATATACGCCGGGTCGCCTTCGACCACCCCGACGCCGTCAAGCTCAACGACCAGGTACAGGCCGAGTACGCCGTGCGCTACGGGGACGAGGGCGACGTCACCCCGCTCGACCCGTCGATGTTCAGGCCGCCGCTCGGCCTCTACCTGATCGCGTACGACGGCCTGGGCCGGCCTGTGGCCACCGGCGGCTGGCGTACCCAGGACGAGAACGACGAGGGCTACTCGGACGGCGACGCGGAGCTGAAGCGCATGTACGTGGTCGACGAGGCCCGCGGCAACGGCCTGGCCCGCCGCATCCTGGCGGCACTGGAGGCCGACGCCCGCGCGGCCGGCCGCACCCGCATGGTCCTGGAGACCGGCAACAAGCAGCCCGAGGCCATCGCCCTGTACGCGTCCAGCGGCTACGAGCCCTGCGTCAAGTTCGGCCACTACCGCTTCCACGAGGACAGCCGCTGCTTCGCGAAACCTCTGTGAGGACAGGGCGGCTTACGCGGCACGGGCCGCACGGGCGGCGCGTGACTGTGGCCTCGGCCACCCGGCTGCGGCTCGAAGGAACGCGGCCCCGGTCGGCTTCGCTCCCGCCCCGGTGGCGTGGTCATCCGCCCCGGTGGCGTGGTCATCCGTCGAGGAAGCGCAACAGCTCGGCGGTGACGAACTGAGGGTTCTCCTCTACGAGCCAGTGCCCGGCTTTCGGCACGTCCACCGCCCGCACGATGTTGGTTATCCGCGGGGCCACCGTGCCCTGGATCGCGTCGAGCTGTCCTTGGGCGGTCATGAGCAGGGCCGGGACACGTGTCGGTGCCGCTGCCACGGTGTCGCGGACGTCCTTGTCGAGGGCGCGGTAGAGCTCGAAGCCGCCCGCCAGGACCTTGGGCCGGCTGTAGGTTCGTGCGTACTCGTTGATCTCGGTGGTGGTGAACGGGGACCGGTCAGAGGTGCCACCGAACGCCGTGCCGCCGAACGAGACCTGGGGATAGAACAGTGCCAGGTACTCGCGGACATCGTCGCCCACGACCGCCTCGGGGACCCGTCGCTGGGAGTGAAAGGCGATGTGCCAGCTCAGTGAGCGGTAGGTGGGTCCGTCGATCGCGGGCCCAGGCAGCGGCAGGTCGAGGTAGCCGAGGCGTGCGGTGTCGTCGGGGAATTGGCTGGCGTACTGGAATGCCACTGCGGCGCCGAGATCGTGCCCGATGACACGGGCGTCACTCACCCCGAGCCGATCGGCGATCAGCGTGTGCACGTACCGTGCCAGCGTGGCTTTGTCGTAGCCGGTCGGTGAGCCCTTGCTGTCACCCAGTCCGGGAAGGTCGATGGCGTAGATGGTGTGGTGCTTGGCGAGTTCCGGCATGACCGGCCACCAGCCGTACCAGGTCTGTGGCCAGCCGTGGATCAGCACGACCGGCGTGCCGCTGCCGCCGGTCACGTAGTGCATACGGACGCCGTCGACGTCGGCGAACTCGTGCCGGAAGGTGTTCTTGAACCGGGGATCCTCCTGGGTGGCGGCGGCGTAGGCGGGAACATCGTCGCCGGCTGTCGGCGTGGACGTGGACGTGGAACAGGCTGCGGTGACGATCGTGAGCAGGAGGGTGAGCATCACGGTCGCCACCGTGTGTGCGGGTCGGAGGAAGCGGCGCGGCAACGGCCGTGGTGCTGTGATCATGTGTTTCCGTCCTGGAGAAGGTGGATCAGCGGCCGGTCGTGCCGTCGATGAGTTCGCGGAGGATGTCCGCGTGACCCGCGTGCCGGCCGGTCTCCTCGATCATGTGGGTGAGTGCCCAGCGGATGCTGGGAGCGGGCCGGGCCGTCCGCGGCCGGGGGACGGGTGCGCCGGGATCGGTGCACCCGTCGAGAACGTCGTTCGCGCGCTCGACCGCGTCTCGGTAACGGGCGACGACATCGGCCACGCCGGCCGCCGGTGCGGCCGCGAACGTCGCCTGCCAGTCGGTGACGTCGTCCCCGAGGAACATCGAGCGCTCGACGAACGTCAGGTGGTTGAGCAGGCCGAGCAGGTTCGTGCCCGACGGCACCGCGGCTGTTAGCACCTGCGGCTCGGGGGCACCATCGACCTTCCCGGCGATCGAGGTCCGGAGGTAGTCGAGGAATCCGCGCAGGACCTCGATCTCGCTGTTTCCGGTCCGGGGCGGTGGGGTGTCGCGGCGCTGGCTGCGGCGCGCGGTGTTGGACATCGCGGCCTCCCTTCCTTTGTCTCCTTTGTCGAGGGCGGGCGCCAACCGCCGTGTCAGAGGGTGCGGCGGATGAGAAGGACGTGGTCGGTGACCTCGGCGGTGCGCCCGTCCGGTCCGGTCGCGATCCGGCTGGGTGCGTCGGCCCGCTCGACCGTCCATGTCTCCGGGGCCAGGTCGATACCCGCGGCGACTTCCCGCGGGCTCGGGTAGCGGATGTCGGGATCCTGGTTCCACGACCACGGCGCGACCGAGCCGTGGTCGACGACCAGCAGCCGCCCGCCCGGGCGCAGTGCGTGCGCGGCCGAGCGCAGGACGGTGGCCCGGTCCAGGTCGAAGGGGGTCTGCAGGTAGTGGGCGCAGATCAGGTCGAATCCGCCGGGCGGGAAAGCCTTGCGCAAGTCCGCCCGTACGGTGGTGACGTGGTCGCCCAGGCCGTGTGAGCGGGCGAGGGCGGCGAGCCGCTCGACCGCCACGGCCGAGATGTCGGCGGCGGTGACCTGCCACCCCAGGCGGGCGAGCCACAGCACGTCGCCGCCGTCACCGCATCCGAGGTCCAACGCGTCCCCGGGCGGCAGGCCCGTCACCGTCTCGGTGAGGCGGGCATTCGGCTGCGGGTTGCCGGCTGCCGACCGGGCCGCGTAGACGCCGTCCCAGAACGCGACCGCATCAGTGGTGCTCATCAGGACTCCTTGTGTCGGGGTGCACTCAGTCTTGACAGGCGCACCACGAACTGGCACGAAATCTTGCGTTAATGGCAAGGTGGGCCTCATGGATCCCAAGACGGACGACGACGTGCTCGACGCGGTGGGGCCGCGGCTCCGTGCGCTGCGTCGTGACCACGGCATCACCCTCGCCGCTCTCGCGGCGATGACCGGGGTGTCGGAGAGCACCCTCTCCCGGCTGGAGAGCGGGCAGCGCCGGCCGAGCCTGGAGTTGCTGCTGCCGCTGGCCCGTATCTACGACGTTCCGCTGGACGACCTCGTCGGTGCCGCGCGCACCGGCGATCCCCGGATCCACCTCAAGCCGATCAGACGGTTCGGAATGACCTTCGTTCCCCTGTCCCGGCGACCGGGCGGGGAGCACGCCTTCAAGATGATCATCCCCGCCCGGCCGGAACCACTCGAACCGACCCCGCAGACCCACGAAGGCTTTGAATGGCTCTACGTGCTCAACGGACGCCTGCGACTCGTGACCGGCGAGCGCGACCTGACGCTGCCGCCCGGTGAGGCGGCCGAGTTCGACACGTCCTTGCCCCACTGGCTGGGCAGCGCCGACGGCGGCGCGGTGGAACTCCTCATCCTGTTCGGCCTGCAGGGGGTGCGTGCGCATGTACGCACCGACCCTCATCGGTCGTCTCAGTCCGGAAGCCGACGGTGAACTCAGCGAGAGATTCTGTATTCCCGATTCCCGTCAGCAGCGAGCCCTGCCTCGGGGAACATCGGTACAGCCGTTGGCGCTGAGAACGGTCATGGTCGGCCAGCACATCGGCCGGTTCCTCCCGGACGACCCGCTCAATGCCCCCGTGGCCGGTGGCTGGTGGCCCGTGGTCGAGCACCTGGCCGGGCCGGCGCGCACAGTCATGCCCGTGCACCTGCCACAACCCCCGCGACGCCGGCCACGACACCACAACCTGCGCGCCCAGACCTCCCGACGAGCCCAGAAACGACGAAATCCCGTCCGATCGAAGTGATCGGACGGGATTTCGTGAACCGCTTACGAGCTAACTCGTGAACGGCCCGATGCGGTGGACCTGTGGGGATTTGAACCCCAGACCCCCTCGATGCGAACGAGGTGCGCTACCAGACTGCGCCACAGGCCCTTGCAACGAGTGAAACTCTAGCATCCCGGTCAGGGTGCTCGGAAATCCGTTCCTGGAGGCTCTCCCGCTGGTCAGGGGCAGGGCCTCCGGTGGTCTCCTGAGGTGTCGTCACTCGTCACTCGTTGGCGGCGCGCGGCCGGTCGCCGTCCTCGTACTGGTCGAAGAGGGGTGTGCGGCCCCGTTCGCGTGCGCGGCGGGCCGCGGCCGCTCGCCGGGCGTCCGCTGCGCTGTCCGAGCTGTCGTCCCCGTCGGGCTCGCCCAGCTCGTCCTCCGCCTCGACCGGGTCGGCCTCCTCGGCCGTCGCGCGGTCCGCCTTCGGCTCGACCGCGCTGGACCGGGCCGAGCTCCACGCGTCGGGTGCGCCCAGGTCGACGTCGGACGTCGCGCGCGGAGCGACCGGCGCCGTCACATACGTCGGCAGAGGCACCGGAACGGGATCCCAGCTCTCGCCTCGGGCGGGCCCGTGCCGGCGCTCGCGCTGCTGGTCGACCCACTCCGCGTGGTCGGTCTGCTCGACGAGGGCACGGCGGCCGGCGGCGAGCGCGGACATACCGGGGTCGGTATCGGACTCGGGTCCGTCCTCCGGCCCGTCGGCGGCGCCCGGGTCGGTCGGGGGCCGCCGACGCGGCTGCCGCTCCCGCAGCCGCTGCGCCGCGACCTCGGCTCGCCTGCGGTCCATCACATACGTGAAGCGCCGGCGCTCCTGGGAGCGCAGGTACGCGATGTAGATGCTCAGCATCACCGCGGGCACCCCGGGCGCCCACAGGAACGCGAGCCCGCCGACGGCCGCCACGATCGCACCGAGCGAGAAGGCGAAGAAGAGGACCACGGTCGTACGCCGTCGGCGCGCGAGCACCTTAGAGCGCCGGGCGCGAGCCGCGGCCTCCGCCGCGGCGGCCCGTCGCGCGGGAGACGACGCCGACGCCCCGTTCGACAAAGGCTTACCGCCCTGCTGGGGCACGGGTCGGCCGCCCACCGCCCGGCCCTGCGCCTGGCCCTGCTTCGGCGCCGGGTGGGACTGGGCGTGCGCCTGGGCGTGGGCCTGGGAGCCGGGTTTCGGCGCCGTCGCGGACGCCTGCCGCGACGCCTGTTTCGGCGCCGGCCTGGAAGCCTGCTGCGCCTGCGCCTGCGCATCGGACCGCGCGCCGTCCCGGGTGTCGCGGGTGTCGCGGGCATCCCGGGTGTCGCGGGCGTCGTCGACGTCCGCACGTACTTCACGGCGCGTCGGAGGCATGGCGAAGGCCCGGACGTCCACCGAGTCGGTGACGCCGTCCGGGTCGGCGCGTTGCTCCCCCTCGTCGGTGGAGCGCGCCCGCAGGTCCTTGGCGTACCGGCGCTCCATGCCCGCCCGTCCGGACAGAAGCCGGATGGCGGTGCTGAAGCGTTCCGTCGGACGGGCCTCGTTCAGCTCGTCCTGCCTACGGAGCCACATCGGCACCAAGTAGGCGGCCCAGGCCCCGACAATGACTGCGTAGATGAGGCCGCTGCTGCTCACGCCTCACACGGTAGAGGGGTTTGCATGAGGCCATCTGCCAATTGAGCCGGTGTGTCGCACGATCTGGCTGATATTTCGAGCTTTTTTTGTGACCGATGCGATCAGCAGGCCGCCGAGAGGGCGAAATTATCGTCCGAGGATGGTCGATCCCCGATCATTTTCGAACACCTATTTCATTTATGCCGTGTTGCGGGGCGTGTCCCGTGGTGAGTTTTCGGACGCGTTCCTGGAGCGTGTCCGCCGCCAGCGGTTCAGCAGTCCTTCGGGAATCTCCTCGGCTGTGAGCGCGAAGACGAGGTGGTCACGCCAGGCCCCGTCGATGTGGAGATACCGTGGACGAACGCCTTCGTCACGGAATCCGAGTTTCTCGACGACCCGCCGGCTCGGCCCGTTCTCGGGCCGAATGCAGACCTCGATGCGGTGCAGACCAACGGTTCGGAAGCAGTGGTCGGACGCGAGTGCCACGGCCGTCGGCATCACCCCGCGTCCGGCGACCGCCTCGTCCACCCAGTAGCCGACATGGCCCGAACACATGGAACCCCAGGTGATTCCGGCGACTGTCAGCTGCCCGACGAGCCGTCCCTGGTACTCGATGACGAACGGCAGCATCCGTCCCGAGTTCGCCTCGGCGCGCAGATGCCGGACCATTTGCCGGTACGTCGGCCGGTGGATGATCGGCCCGCTGGGCGTGGGCGGCGGGATGGTCGCCTCCCAGGGGCGCAGCCAGTCCCGGTTGCGCCGGTTGACGTCACGCCAGGCTCGCTGGTCGCGCAGCTTTATGGGCCTGAGGACCACATCGCCGTCCACCAGCTCGACCGGCCAGGATGGGCTGTTCAGCTCGCACCCCCACGGCCGCCGGGTCTGGGGTGGTCGCCGCCGCGGATCTGGTCGACGGCATGCGTCAGGAGGGGTTCGAGGACGGCCAGTCCGTCCCTGACCCCGCCGGTGGAGCCCGGCAGATTCACGATCAGTGTCCCTCGCACGACTCCGGCGAGACCCCGGGAGAGTGCCGCCGTGGGCACCTTTTCCCTTCCGAACGCTCTGATGGCCTCGGGAATGCCCGGCACCTCGTACTCGATCACCTTCCGCGTGGCCTCCGGGGTGCGGTCGGTGGGCGAGATGCCCGTGCCGCCTGTGGTCACGACGACGTCGTAGCCGGCCCGGGATGCCGCCCGCAGAGCGTTCTCGACGGGGTCCCCGTCGGGAACCACCCAGGGGCCGTCGACGACGAAGCCGAACGTCGCGAGTCCCTCCGCGATCAGGGGCCCGCCCCTGTCCTCGTAGACACCTGCCGCCGCGCGGTTCGAGGCCGTCACCACAAGAGCGCTGTACGGAGCGGCCAGCGCGCCGCCGAAGGGCGGCTCGGCCGGTGCCGATGGCGGCGTTGGCGGCGGCGCCGTCATGTCCGGCTCCAGTCGCCCGACTTGCCGCCTGTCTTCTCCTCCACGCGCACGTCCGTGATGACCGCCCCCTTGTCGACCGCCTTGACCATGTCGATCACGGTGAGAGCCGCCACGCTGACCGCGGTGAGGGCCTCCATCTCGACGCCCGTGCGGTCGGTGGTCCTGACGGTGGCCAGGATCTCGACGGCGTCGTCCGCGACCGACAGGTCAAGCTTGACACCCGACACCGACAACGGGTGACAGAGCGGGATCAGGTCCGGTGTGCGCTTGGCGCCCATGATGCCCGCGATGCGCGCGGTGGCGAGAGCGTCGCCCTTGGGCACTCCCTCGCCGCGCAGCAGCTCGATCACGCGCGGCGAGACCAGGACGCGGCCGCTCGCGCGGGCGGTACGTGCCGTCACGTCCTTCTCGGACACGTCGACCATGCGGGCGGCACCCGCCTCGTCGATGTGGGTCAGTCTGTCCTGCGTACTCATGCTGTGGCGGCGCTCCCGGTCGTGCCTGTGGTGCGCGACACGGTACCCCCTAGGGGGCTTCTGATGGATCCCGCGGAGATCCATCAGAAACCCCGAACCCCTAGCCGAGGAGAACCACGTCGACCTCGGTGCCGGGTTCCACGGACTCGTCGGACTCCGGGACCACGATCAGCGCGTCGGCTTGCGCGAGGGCGGCGATCAGGTGGGATCCGGCGCCGCCGACGGGGGTCACTTCCCCGTCCGCGTACCGTCCGCGGAGAAACTGCCGGCGTCCGGCGGGTGAGGTGAGCGCCTTCTTCGTACGGAGCGTCGCCCTGACGGTGGGCCGGTGGATGTCGTCCAGGCCCGCCAGGGTGCGGATCGCCGGGCGCACGAACAGCTCGAAGGACACGTACGAGGAGACCGGGTTGCCCGGCAGCGCGAGCAGAGGGGTGTGCTCGGGGCCGATGGAGCCGAAGCCCTGGGGCTTGCCGGGCTGCATGGCGATCTTGCGGAAGTCGATGCCGCTGCCCTCCTCGTCCTCGTCGCCGACCGAGGAGAGCGCCTCCTTGACGACGTCGTACGCGCCGACGCTGACGCCGCCCGTGGTGACCACGAGGTCGGCGCGGATGAGCTGGTCCTCGATGGTGGCGCGGAGCGTCTCGGCGTCATCGGCGACCGCGCCCACCCGGTAGGAGATCGCTCCGGCGTCCCGGGCCGCGGCGCACAGCGCGAAGCTGTTGGAGTCGTAGATCTGGCCCGTCTCCAACTCGCTGTCGGGCTGGACGAGTTCGCTGCCGGTGGACATGACCACCACGCGTGGACGCGGCCGTACGCGGACGGTCCCCCGTCCGATCGCGGCGAGCAGGCCGATCTGCGGGGGGCCGAGGACGGTGCCCGCGGACAGGGCGCGGTCGCCGACCTGCACGTCGCTGCCCTTCGCGCGCACATGCGCGCGTGCCTGCGCCGGGCGGTGGACGTGCACCTGCCCCGAGGCGCCCTCGGGTGACGTGCTGCGGGCGCGCATCCCGGAGACGGGGCCCTCGCCGAGCCCTCCGTCGGTCCACTCCACGGGGACGACGGCCTCGGCGCCGGGCGGCAGCGGGGCGCCCGTCATGATGCGGGCGGCCTGGCCGGGGCCCACATGGAGAAGCTCGGCCTGGCCCGCCGCCACATCGCCGACGACGGTGAGGACCGCCGGGTACTCCTCGCTCGCGCCCGCGACGTCGGCGACCCTGACCGCGTACCCGTCCATCGAGCTGTTGTCGAACGGCGGCAGGGACATCGGCACCGTGACGTCCTCGACCAGGACGCAGCCCTGGGCGTCGAGGAGCTGCAACTCGATGGGTTCCAGGGGCCGCACGGTCGCGAGGATGTCCTCAAGGTGCTCGGACACCGACCAGAGGTGGTCCTGGCCGGTGACACGGGTCGCGGCGCTGCTCAAGTTGCTACATCTCCTTGGTGACGTAACTGTGAAGCCAGGTCCGGAAGTCCGGGCCCAGGTCTTCACGTTCGCACGCGAGCCGGACAATGGCACGCAGGTAGTCCCCGCGGTCCCCGGTGTCATAGCGGCGGCCCTTGAAGACGACGCCGTGCACGGGGCCGCCGACCTTCTCGTCGTCCGCGAGCTGCTGGAGGGCGTCGGTGAGCTGGATCTCACCGCCGCGGCCGGGCTCGGTCCTGCGGAGTATGTCGAAGACGTGCGGGTCCAGGACGTACCGGCCGATGATCGCGTAGTTGCTGGGGGCGTCCGCCAGGTCGGGCTTCTCGACGAGGCCCGTCACCTTGACGACGTCGTCGTCCTCGGTGGCCTCGACGGCCGCGCATCCGTAGAGGTGGATCTGCTCGGGCTCGACCTCCATGAGCGCGACGACGCTGCCGCCGTGCTGCTCCTGGACGTCGACCATGCGCTTGAGCAGCGGGTCGCGCGGGTCGATCAGGTCGTCGCCGAGGAGCACGGCGAAGGGCTCGTGGCCGACGTGCGGGGCGGCGCACAGCACGGCGTGGCCGAGGCCCTTGGGGTCGCCCTGGCGGACGTAGTGCATGGTGGCGAGGTCGCTTGACTCCTGCACCTTCGCGAGCCGGCCCGCGTCGCCCTTCTTCTGAAGGGCCGATTCCAGCTCGTAGTTGCGGTCGAAGTGGTCCTCAAGAGGGCGCTTGTTGCGGCCCGTGATCATGAGGACGTCGTCGAGGCCCGCGGACGCGGCCTCCTCGACCACGTACTGGATCGCAGGCTTGTCCACGACCGGCAGCATCTCTTTGGGGGTGGCCTTGGTGGCCGGCAGGAACCGGGTGCCGAGACCTGCTGCCGGGATGACAGCCTTGCTGATCCTTGGGTGCGACTGAGTCATGCCTGACACCATATCCGGTGCCTTTGCAGGGGAATCTGTGACTCAGGTTAATTCGCTCTCATATGAGCACATTGTGAAAGGGACGAAACAAGTCTATGAGTGGCCTGGGACCCGAAGAGGAGTCTGGCAAGCGGTTGTTGCGGCGAGAGCTCCTCGCGGTGAGGGGCCGGTTGACGGCAGATGACGTGCGGGAGACGGCAGCCGCACTCGCCGCCCGCGCCCTGGAACTGCCCGAACTGGCGCAGGCGCGCACGGTGGCGGCCTATGTCTCCGTGGGGAGCGAACCGGGCACCCGTGCGCTCCTCGACGCACTCCACGCGCGCGGAGTGCACGTCCTGCTCCCGGCGCTCCTCGCGGACAACGACCTCGACTGGGGCACCTACGACGGCCGGGACTCGCTCGTCCGCGTCCGACACGGGGGCAGGATGGCCCTTCTGGAGCCCGCGGGCGAGCACTTGGGCCCGTCGGCCGTGCTCACGGCCGACGCCGTGCTGCTGCCGGGCCTGGCCGTGGACGGGCGCGGAATGCGGCTCGGTCGCGGCGGCGGATCGTACGACCGGGTGCTCGCGCGCCTGGAGCGGGCGGCCGCGGATCCGGCCCTGGTCGTGCTGCTGTACGACTCCGAAGTCGTCACCCGCGTCCCCGAGGAGCCGCACGACCGGCCCGTGCACGCGGCGGTGACTCCTTCGGCGGTACGCCGCTTCCGCTGACCCCCTCGGGTCTCTCCGGTCTCTCCGTAGGCGCCCGCTATGAGGCCGCTCATGAGAAACGGTCCTCCACGCGTGCGTGGAGGACCGTTTCTCATGTGTTCTCACGTGTTCTCACGTGATGGTGATTTTCATGGCTTCAGTACGAGCGTGTCCGACGTGGCCTTGTCGACCGCCCGGTCCGAGGAGGCCCATGGCAGCAGTTCGCCCTTGACCCACTTGCTCGTCTGGTCGATGTAGTGGGCGCTGTACGCGTGGCCGGAGGCTCCGGTGAGGTTGATCCACTTGGACTTGTCGAAGTCGTCGAGGTTCACCACCATGCGCATCGACGGCACCCAGACCACCGAGTAACCGCCCGCCGCGTTCCATCCGGTGGCGTTCACCGCCGCCTCGCCGCCGCCCATGTTGTACGGGCCGCGGTTGAGCATGTACTGCAGGAACCCGGGACCCTCGATGCCCAGGGTCTGGTTCTTCAGGTACAGCCGGTGCAGCCGGCCCCAGTTCCAGGTGTCGATGTCCTTGCCGAGCTTGGCGGTCAGCTCCCAACGGGCGTCCGAGAGGGCCCGCTGGAAGAGCTCGTCACGGCTGTCGACGGCGTCGTCGGTGCGCGTCCTGGGCGCCGACCACCAGTCGTTGTCCTCGTCGTCGAGGATCTTGCGGACGACCTCGAACCAGCGGTCGCCGCCGTCCGGCTGCGCGCTGTCCGCGTCGCGCTGGCCACACTCGCGCACCTTGTCGTCGTCCACGTCCACCGGACCGGTGGAGTCGGCCGGTTCGACGGACAGGCACTGGCCCTTGACCCGCAGCTCCTTGGGCAGCTTGTTGCCGAAGGCGAGCTTGAGGATGTTGCGCCAGGTCGCGTTGAAGTACGCGGCCGCCGCCGAGTCGGCGTCCTGGGTGTAGTTCCAGCCCTCCAGGAGCTTCTGCGCCTCACGGACGTCCTTGTCGGCCACGTCGATCTTGAGCAGCTTGGGCACCAGCAGCTTGGCGATCTCGCTGCTGTTGTCGAGCTGCATCTGACGCATGTCGTCCGTCGAGACCTTGCCGCCGTTCTTGGTCTTCGACGCGATGAGGTCGGCGATCCGCTGGCTGCGGGTGCCGTAGCCCCAGTCCGTGGTGAGCGTGTACGGGTAGTCGTCCTTGTCGACCACGGCCTGGTTGGCGGTCACGATGTAGCCGCGTTCCGGGTTGTACTCGTACGGCAGCTCGGCCTGGTCGATGTAGCCGGTCCAGCGGTACTTGGAGTCCCAGCCGGGCGACGGGAGCGAGCCGTCGCCCTCGCCGCGGGTGGGGATTCTGCCGGGCATCTGGTAGCCGATGTTGTTCTCGCGGTCCGCGTAGACCAGGTTCTGCGAGGGGACGTCGAAGAGGGTGGCGGCCTTGCGGAAGGCCGTCCAGTCGGTGGCCCTGTTCATCGCGAAGACGGCGTCCATCGAGGTGCCCGGGTCCAGGGCGGTCCACCGCAGGGCGATGCCGTAGCCGTCACCGCGGTCGGGGGCCGCGTTGTCGACGCCGGCCTTCTTGCCGACCTTCACGAGTTCGTCGTCGCGGTCGGACAGCAGCGGTCCGTTGTTGGTCTCCCGGACGACGATGGTCTTGCTCGCGCCGCCCGCGACGTCGATCTTCTCCCTGCGGGTGGTGAAGGGGAGCACCTTGTCGTCGTACTCGTAGCCTTCCCCGCTGAGCTTCTCCAGGTAGAGGTCGGTGACGTCGGCACCGGAGTTGGTCATGCCCCAGGAGATCTCCTGGTTGTGGCCGATGACCACACCGGGCATGCCCGCGAAGGTGTACCCGGAGACGTCGTACTGGCACTTCTCGGAGACGCTCTTGCAGTGCAGGCCCATCTGGTACCAGACCGACGGCAGCGAGGGCGACAGGTGCGGGTCGTTGGCCAGCAGCGGTTTGCCGCTGATGGTGTGGTCGCCGCCGACGACCCAGGAGTTGGACCCGATGCCGTTGCCGTTCACGCCGACGGCCTCGGGGACGTCGTCCAGCAGGTTGTAGAGGCCCGACAGCTGGCTCTGCAGCCCCGAGGGGGCCGAGGCGGAGGTGCCGTTCGCCACCCCGGTGCCGGTGCCGGCAGAGGACTGCGTACCGCCGGTACCGCTGTCGCTGTCGCCGTCCTGTTCGTACTCCCCGGCGACGCTGTCGTACTGGCCCTCCTGCACGATCGGCTTGTTCCGGTCGTACGGGTACTCCGGGTACAGCTCGGCGATCTGCTTCGGGCCGAGACGGCTGGTCATCAGGGAGCGGTCGATCTCGTCCTGCATGTTGCCGCGCAGGTCCCAGGCCATCGCCTTGAGCCAGGCCACGGAGTCGACCGGGGTCCACTTCTTGGGCGCGTAGTCGTTGGAGAAGCCGAGGGCCGCGTACTCCAGGGAGATGTCGGCGCCGTCCTTGCCCTTCAGGTAGGCGTTGACCCCCTTGGCGTACGCCTGGAGATACTTCTTCGTCGCGGCGGACAGCTTGGTCTTGTACTCCTTCTCCGCCACCCGCTCCCAGCCGAGCGTGCGCAGGAACTCGTCGCTGTCGACCTGGCTCTCGCCGAACATCTCGGAGAGCCTGCCCCCCGTCATGTGGCGGCGGACGTCCATCTCGTAGAACCGGTCCTGCGCCTGGACGTAGCCCTGCGCCATGAACAGGTCCTCGTCGGTCGAGGCGTAGACCTGCGGGATCCCGTAACCGTCCCGTTTGACGTCCACGGGGCCCGACAGACCGTCGAGGGTGATGGAACCCTTGCTCTGCGGGAAGGAGGCACGGACCGTGCTGATGCTCCAGAACGCGCCGTAGGCGACGCCGCCGATGATGGCCAGAACCAGGATGATCAGGACCAGACGGGCTCGGCGCCCCTTCTTCCTGCCGGACTTGCCGGGCTTTTGGCCGGAAGATGCGGTGGTGTTGGGGGGCATCGCTGTCCTTGCTGTCCTCACGCGAGCGGCAGACGGGCTTGTCCATTTGACTGAACGCTGGAGCAACCATAGGCGCAGGGCCAACCCGGACTTGACGCGGTGTCGGGTACCCGGGCGGACAGAAGTTCGATCTTGCCCTGGCAAGCGTCAAGAAAGTGTCAAGAGTTAGGTAAGGTAACGAAGTAGTTGAACCACCGAAGTAGTTGAAAACGGTCACAGTCCCGCTTCCATGGGGACCGGACCGGCCTCACGACCTACAGGCACCAGTGATCCGACTGGTCAAACTGATCTACTCGGAACAGCGATCGGAACAGCGAGAAGGGAACAGCTGCTGACTGTCCACCACCTCAACCAGCTCTTGCTCGTCTGCTCGCTCGTTCTGCTCGTCGCGGTGGCAGCGGTTCGGATCTCCTCGCGCAGCGGGCTCCCCAGCCTGCTCGTCTACCTGGGCATCGGCATCGCCATGGGCCAGGACGGCATCGGCGACGTCCACTTCGACAACGCCGAACTGACCCAGGTCATCGGATACGCGGCCCTGGTCGTGATCCTCGCCGAGGGCGGTCTGGGCACGAAGTGGAAGGAGGTCAAGCCGGGGCTCCCGGCGGCCTCCTCACTGGCCCTCGTCGGCGTCTCGGTGAGCGTCGGCATCACGGCGACGGCGGCCCACTACCTGATCGGGCTGGAGTGGCGGCAGGCGCTGATCGTCGGCGCGGTGGTGTCCTCCACGGACGCGGCGGCCGTCTTCTCGGTGCTCCGGAAGGTGCCTCTCCCCTCGCGCGTGACGGGCATCCTGGAGGCCGAGTCAGGATTCAACGACGCCCCGGTCGTCATCCTCGTCGTCGCGTTCTCCACGGCGGGACCGGTGGATCACTGGTACCACCTGCTCGGCGAGATAGCGCTGGAGCTGACCATCGGAGCGGCCATCGGGCTCGCGGTGGGCTTCCTGGGGGCGTACGGGCTGCGGCATGTGGCGCTGCCCGCCTCCGGTCTCTACCCGATCGCGGTGATGGCCATCGCGGTCACGGCGTACGCGGCCGGGGCGCTCGCTCATGGCAGCGGCTTCCTCGCCGTGTATCTGGCATCGATGGTGCTGGGCAACGCGAAGCTCCCGCACTGGCCCGCCACCCGCGGCTTCGCCGACGGACTCGGCTGGATCGCCCAGATCGGCATGTTCGTGCTGCTCGGCCTGCTCGTCACACCGCACGACATGGGCGACGACATCTGGCCGGCGCTCGTCATCGGCCTGGTGCTGACCATGGTGGCGCGGCCGCTGAGTGTCGTGCTGGCCCTGCTGCCGTTCCGCATGCGCTGGCAGGAACAGGCCCTGATGTCCTGGGCCGGACTGCGCGGCGCCGTGCCCATCATCCTGGCCACGATCCCGATGGTGAGCGGCATCGAGGAAAGCCGTCGCATCTTCAACATCGTCTTCGTCCTGGTCGTCGTCTACACCCTCGTCCAGGGCCCGACGCTCCCCTGGCTGGCCCGGAAACTGGGCCTGTCCAAGTCCTCGGAGACCGCCGACCTGGGGATCGAGTCGGCGCCACTGGAGCGGCTGCGCGGGCACCTGCTGTCCGTCGCGATCCCGGAGGGGTCCAAGATGCACGGCGTCGAGGTCGCCGAGCTGCGGCTGCCTGCGGGCGCCGCGGTCACGCTGGTCGTACGCGGCGGAGAATCGTTCGTTCCGCTCCCCTCGACCGTGCTGCGGCGCGGGGACGAACTGCTCGTCGTGGCGACGGACCCGGTCCGGGACGCCGCCGAGCGACGGCTGCGCGCGGTCGGCCAGGGCGGCAAGCTGGCGGGCTGGCTGGGGACGGGCGGGAACGACACCGAGGATTGAGGATTGAGGAGCATCGAGGCGGAGGGCGCCGTAGAGGACGACGCGGCAAGCAAACCCAGGCCCGGGGCGAGAGAGTGCTGGTTTTCACAGGTGGACCGTCATTCGCCCCTGTATCATCAAGGCACACCTGATCGAACCAACTCTGCCTGACGCAGTGCTGGCGCGACCGTATGGCGGCCGCGGTGCCCCTCGCAGAGGGCGGCCCGGTATCTACCGCAGTTCCGCGCAAGAGGACAGCTCTCGGCGCCCCGCGCCCCATGAACGGGGCCGCGCTACCAGGTGGCAGAAAGGCACGGGCCGTGGCATCCACGGTCACCTCGGAGACCACCGGAACCCCGGTCTCCCCCCGCCCGGGATACGGACAGCTGCTGCGTACGCGCGGCGCCTGGACGTTCCTGCTCCCCGGCTTCGCCGCACGCCAGCCGTTCGCGATGCTGACCATCTCCATCGTGCTGCTCGTGCAGCACACCACCGGCTCGTACGGGGCCGCCGGCGCCGTCGCCGCCGCGACCGGTGTCTCCATGGCACTGTTCGCGCCGTTCACCGGCCGCCTCGCCGACCGGCACGGCCAGCGGGCGGTGCTGCTTCCCGGCGTCGTCGTCCACGCGCTGGCGGGCCTCTCCCTGACCGCGCTGGCGCTCGCGGACGCTCCCCTGTGGGCACTGTTCGCGGCCGCCGTGCCGACCGGCGCCTCGGTGCCGCAGGTCGGGCCCATGGTGCGCGCCCGCTGGGGCGTCAAGCTGCAGGGCTCACCCCTCATGACGACCGCGGCGGCCTTCGAGTCCGTCACGGACGAGCTGACCTTCGTGTTCGGCCCCCTTCTGGCGACCGCCCTGTGCACCGCCGTGAACCCGGCCGCGGGCCTGCTCACGGAGGCCGCGCTCAGCCTGGTCGGCGGTCTGCTGTTCGCCGCCCAGCGCGGCACCCAGCCGTCCGTCGGTGTGGGTCCTGGGGCCGGGGCTGGGGCCGGTACGGGTTCCGGTTCCGGTGCGGGTCGCGGTGCCGGTGCTGGTCGTGGCGCCTACGGGCACGCGCGCGTGACGCACGCTTCCGCGCTGTCGGTCCCGGGAGTACGCGTTCTGATCGTGGCCTTCCTGGGCATCGGTGCCGTCTTCGGCGGGATGCAGGTCTCGCTCGCCGCATTCAGCGAGTCGATCGGCGAGCCCGGTCTGAACGGTGTCCTGTACGGGACGTTCGCCGCGGGCAACATGCTCTCCGGCGTCGTCTGCGGCGCGATCGCCTGGAAGGTGGCCCCGCCCCGCCGCCTCGTCATCGGGTACGCGGCCCTCGCGCTGACCGCCTCCGGGCTGTGGGCGGCACAGTCGGTGGTCGTCCTCGCCGGGATCGGCCTCCTGGTCGGCATGTGCATCGCACCCACCCTGATCACCGGCTACACGCTCGTCGAGGAGCTGGTGCCGACGGGCGCCCGCACGGAGGCCTTCACCTGGCTGACCGGCGCGGTCGCACTCGGCCAGGCGGCGGCCGTCATGGTCGCCGGACAACTGGAGGACCGGCTCGGGGACGGGGCCGGCTTCCTCGTCCCGATGGGCGGCACACTGCTCGCACTGGCGACCCTGGTGGCCCTGCGCTCGCGGCTGGTGCCGCCGCACGTTCCCAGAGAAATACGTCACTGTGGCTCCGCCGCTGACGCGGCTTCTCCCTTGGGCGCAAAGGCCGTTGCGACGCTCAAACCCTGACCACCACCCGTGACCAGGTGACGTGCGTTACTCCAATCGCTGCCGACACAGGTTAATATGGACGATCGTTAGCACTCACTCAGTGAGAGTGCCAGGAGGAAGACAAGTGCCGACCTACCAGTACCAGTGCACCGAGTGCGGCGAGGGCCTCGAGGCGGTGCAGAAGTTCACCGATGACGCCCTGACCGAGTGCCCCAACTGCAGTGGCCGCCTGAAGAAGGTGTTCTCCGCCGTAGGCATCGTCTTCAAGGGCTCCGGTTTCTACCGCAACGACAGCCGCAGCTCGTCGTCGAGCAGCAGCGCCGCCTCGGCATCGAAGTCCTCGGGCTCGTCGTCCGACTCGAAGCCGGCTTCTTCGTCGGACTCGAAGTCGTCCGCCTCGTCCGGCTCGTCGGACTCGAAGTCATCGTCGTCCTCGGGTTCATCCTCGTCGTCGTCCTCGGGTTCGTCGTCCGGCAGCAACGCCGCCTGACGCTGTCTCGCGCCTTTTCTTACGGAACCCTGTCGCCCCGCCTCTTCGCGGACGGCAGGGTCTTCGGCGTTTCGTGGCCCGGTTAGGGTGCCGTTCATGGCGAACACGGAGAACGTCGAGATCGGCGTCATCGGCGGATCGGGTTTCTACTCGTTCCTCGACGACGTGACCGAGATCCAGGTGGACACCCCCTACGGGCCGCCCAGCGACTCCCTCTACCTCGGCGAGATCGCCGGACGGCGGGTCGCCTTCCTCCCCCGCCACGGCCGCGGCCACCATCTACCGCCGCACCGCATCAACTACCGGGCCAACCTGTGGGCGCTGCGCTCCGTCGGCGTGCGCCAGGTGCTCGGGCCGTGCGCGGTGGGCGGGCTCCGCCCCGAGTACGGGCCGGGGACGCTGCTCGTGCCGGACCAGTTCGTGGACCGTACTCAGTCCCGGGCGCAGTCGTACTTCGACGGGCTGCCGCTGCCCGATGGCAGCACGCCGAACGTGGTGCACGTCTCGCTGGCGGATCCCTACTGCCCCGTCGGGCGCGAGGTCGCGCTCGCGGCGGCGCGCGGGCAGGACTGGGAGCCGGTGGACGGCGGGACGCTGGCCGTGATCGAGGGGCCGCGGTTCTCCACCCGCGCGGAGTCGCTCTGGTACCGGGCGCAGGGCTGGTCCGTGGTGGGCATGACCGGGCATCCCGAGGCGGCGCTCGCCCGTGAACTGGAGCTCTGCTACACGTCGATGACTCTGGTCACCGACCTCGATGCGGGGGCCGGGGCCGGGGAGGGCGTCTCGCACGATGAGGTGCTGCAGGTGTTTGCGGCGAATGTGGGGCGGTTGCGGGGAGTGTTGTTCGACGCGGTGGCTGGGCTGCCGGCGAACGGGACGCGGAATTGTCTTTGTGCTGCGGCGTTGGGCGGGATGGATCCCGGGGTCGAGTTGCCGTAGGGGGCGGTGGAACCGCCCCTTCGGGTGACGGGGTTATCCACAAATGGGCGGTCGTCCACGGGCGCCGACGGGAATGGGCGTGAGGCCGCAGTCTGGGAGCGCGAGCCGATCTTCGACCTCAGACCCCAGACCCAGACCCCAGGCGGTGGTACCCGTGTCGCAGTTGTCATCCTTTCCGCGTCCGTTGGGCACGGACGTTCCCGGCACGTGCGAGGTTCCGCACTTCGATCCCGTGCGGGTGCGGGGAAGGGGGGACCAGGTGCGTCGGCTGGTCCGGCACCGTCGGCGGGCGTTGGCAGCCGGCCTCGCGGTGACCGCGGCGGCACTCGTCGCGGCCGGGCCCGGGGATGGGGATGGGGCGGAGCGGGACACGGGACCGCCTCAGGCCCGTCCGGTGGTCGATTCCGTACGGGAGCGGCGCCCCGTCGAGATGGTGACCGCGCCGGTGCGCATCGCCGACGGCGCGACTGTGCGGCTGCTCAGGCCCGGCGACCGGGTCGACGTGGTCGCGGCCGGGCAGTCGGCGGCCGGTGACGCCCGGGTGGTGGCGCGGGGCGCGCGGGTGACGAAGGTCCCCGAGTCCCCGGACAGCGTGTCCGAGGGCGGCGCGCTCGTCGTCCTGTCCGTGCCACGCGGGACTGCGACCCGGCTGGCCGGGGCAGGCGCGACCTCACGACTGGCGGTGACCTTGTGCTGAGCATGGCCGCGATGGCGGCCGCGCGGCTGTCAAGTCGCTCGTTGGAGGTAGGGAACTGGACAGGGCTGCCGCCCCCTGACGTAGGTTGCGGAGCTGTCCATTCCATGATCTGTGCAACTGAGAAGGGGCTCTTGGGTGAGCGAGAAGAAGAAGGACCCGAGCATCTGGGACGGCTTCAAGGCCTTCCTGCTGCGCGGGAACGTCGTCGACCTGGCTGTCGCGGTGGTCATCGGCGCTGCCTTCACCAACATCGTCAACTCGCTGGTGAAGGGAGTGATCAATCCGCTGGTCGGCGCCTTCGGCACCAAGGACCTCGACAAGTACAGCTCGTGTCTGAAGGACCCCTGCAACTTCGATCAGGCGACGGGCATCGCGAAGAGCGGCATCCCCATCATGTGGGGCACCGTTCTCAGCTCGACCCTGACCTTCTTGATCACCGCAGCCGTCGTCTACTTCCTGATGGTGCTGCCGATGTCCAAGTACCTCGCCCGGCAGGCGGCCCGCCAGAAGGCGAAGGAGAACACGCAAGAGGTGATCGAGGTGACCGAGCTGGCGGTGCTGAAGGAGATCCGCGACGCCCTGGTGGCGCAGCGCGGCTCCGGGCCCAGCGAACGATAGGAGGCACTGCCCGTCGGGCCCGCGGCAACCGCTGTTGCCGGGCCCCGCTGCGAGCGCGGCGGGCGCTGCGGACTCAGAGGTGGTGGGGCGGCTTCTCGTCGAGAAAGCGGGCCAGGTCCGCGGCGCTGTCACCGGTCGGCCGCTCGCCCCATCCGCTATCCGTGTCGTCCGCGGACGGCCGGCTCAGCGGATCGTCGAAGACCAGCGCGGCCTTGGGGTCACGCGGTTCGGGGGTCGGCGCTTCACTCATACCCCCAGGGTACGCGCAGGGGGGCGCATCGCCTCGGGCCCGGCCGCCCAGCGGCGGGACAGGGCGCCCGGGGGTCTCCGGCTTCTCGGATCCCTTCTCCAGGTGATTCGGGGGTCGACACTGGGGCCATGACAGTTGACGCTCTGACCGAGGTGACCGGGCTGCGTGTGGGGCATGCCACGCGGATCGGCGACGGGTGGCTCACCGGCACGACAGTCGTCCTGGCCCCCGAGGGTGGCGCGGTCGCGGCCGTGGACGTGCGCGGTGGCGGGCCCGGCACCAAGGAGACTGACGCGCTCGATCCGCGCAATGTGGTGCAGAAGATCGAGGCACTCGTACTGACCGGCGGCAGCGCGTACGGGCTGGACTCGGCGACCGGTGTGATGGCCTGGCTGGAGGAGCGGGGGCGTGGGGTGCGGGTCGGACCTGATCCGCACCATGTCGTGCCGGTCGTGCCGGCGGCCTGCGTCTTCGATCTGGGACGGGGTGGCGACTTCCGGGCCAGGCCGGACGCGGCGATGGGCCGGGAGGCGGTGGAGGCCGCCGCTGCGAGCGAGTTGGGCGCGCCCGTGCGGGAAGGATGCGTGGGCGCCGGGACCGGGGCGGCCGTCGGAATGATGAAGGGCGGGGTCGGCACGGCGAGTGCCGTTCTCGAATCGGGTGTCACGGTGGCGGCGCTCGTCGTGGCCAACGCGGCGGGCTCGGTGCTGGAGCCGGATAAGGGGGCGCTGTACGGGGAGTTGGTCCAGGGGTGTATGAGCTGGCCGGCCGCGGAGCTTCATGAGGCGGCGCGGGCGCGGCTGGCCGAGGCCGCGGCCAAGAACACGGTTCCGCCGCTCAACACCACGCTGGCGGTTGTCGCCACCGACGCCGACCTGTCGAAGTCACAGGCCCAGAAGCTCGCGGGCACGGCACACGACGGCATCGCGCGAGCCGTCCGGCCGGTACATCTGCTCAACGACGGCGACACGGTGTTCGCACTCTCCACGGGCGCGCGTCCGCTCGCGGCGGAGAACCCCCTCGCGCTGAACGAAATCCTCGCGGCGGGCGCGGATCTGGTGACGCGCGCGATCGTACGGGCGGTGCGCGCCGCCGAGTCGGTGGAGGGGCCGGGCGGAGTGTGGCCGGCGTACAGGGAGTTGTACGGGAGGGCGTAGGTCAGGGCTGGGAAAGGGGACAAGGGGCAGCGGACCGGGGCGACGGGGGCGGGGGGAAGGGGGAGGGGGCCCGGGGCCAGGGACCCCGGGGGGCAGGGCGAGGGGCAGAAGGTAGGCAAGGGGGTTGTGGGGCGGGGGATTGTCCCGACTCTGTCACGTGATGGTGTTCGGGGCGGGCTCAGGGAACCCGGGCGGTCGGTGTTCCACTCCTTCTCCATGGATCTTCTCCACGGATCGGAGCAGACCATGCCCAACCACAAGAACCTGGAGCAGCCCGTGACAACGCCCGACACAACAGCGAGGCGCACGCTGGTGGCCTGTGCCGCCCTGATGGTCGGCGCCCTGACTCTCACCGCTTGCGGCAGCGACGCCAAGGCCGACAACAAGGCCGGGGGGTCCCTGTCCTCCGGGGCAGGGATCGTGATCTCCGCGAAGGACGGTTCGACGGGGGCGTCGATCAACTCGACCGGCGTGAAGGTCGGCGACGGAAAGCTGACCGAAGTGAAGATGACGGAATCGGCGACAGGGACGTCCGTACCCGGTTCGATCGCCGCGAACGGGAAGAGCTGGAAGCCCAAGGAGCGGCTGGAGCGGGGGGCGAAGTACCGGATATCCGCCACCGCCAAGGACGAGGACGGCAAGACGGCCGCGGCCAATTCCACCTTCACCACGGTGTCCACGGACAACAGCTTCATCGGCACCTACACGCCCGACGGCGGCGCGAAGGTCGGGGCCGGGATGCCGGTGTCCTTCACCTTCGACAAGGCGATCACCGACAAGAAGGACGTCCAGTCGCACATCGAGGTCACGTCCAGCAGCGGGCAGAAGGTGGTCGGGCACTGGTTCGGCACACAGCGGCTGGACTTCCGGCCCAGGGCGTACTGGAAGGCCGGCTCCAAGGTCACGACGAAGGTCGACCTGGACGGTGTCGAGGGCTCGAAGGGCGTCTACGGGGTGCAGGACAAGACGGTCACCTTCACGGTCGGACGCTCCCAGGTGTCCACGATCGACGCTGCCACGCAGACCATGACGGTCGTGCGTGACGGGAAGACCGTCAAGACGATCCCGATCTCGGCGGGCAGCCCGGACAACAGCACGTACAACGGGCAGATGGTGATCGCCGAGAAGTTCCGGCAGACCCGGATGAACGGGTCGACGGTCGGCTACGGCGGGGAGTACGACATAGCGGACGTGCCGAACGCGATGCGGCTGACAACCTCGGGCACCTTCATCCACGGCAACTACTGGTACAACCAGGGCAATCCGCCCTTCGGCAAGGAGGGCACCAGCCACGGCTGCATAGGTCTCGCGGACGTGCAGGGCGCCGGGGGCGACACAACCGCCAAGTGGTTCTTCGACAACTCGCTCGTCGGGGACGTCGTGACGGTCAAGAACTCTCCCGACAAGACGGTCTCGCCTGACAACGGCCTCAACGGCTGGAACATGGCGTGGAGTGCCTGGACCGCCGGAAGCGCCATCTGACCTAAGAGTTTTGAGGCTTTGCAGGGCCGCGCGGGAACTTCTCCCGTGGTCCCGGCGTTTTCTGTGTACGTTTTCTCGGTTCCCGGACATGATGTCCGACCGAGGGGCTACGGTATGCACCCACAAGGTGACATGCAGCAACGCCGGGAGAAGCCTTGAGCGTTCCGTACGAGACGGCAGCGTACGAGCCACCCGAGTCGCCCGAGTCTCCGGAGGAGCATCTCGCGCGACTCCTCGGTCGCGCCCTGAACTCCTTCGAGCTGCCGGACGACACGATACAGCGGCTCGACCGGGCGCTGGCCCACGACAGTTCACTGCACTCCGCGCATCACAGTGCGGGGCTGCACCGCGAAACCTATCGCCACACCTGGCTGCTGGCCGATGGGAGCGCGCTCACGCTCTGGGAGCTCGTCCACAACACCGCGCCGAGCCGCGACACCCAGCACGAGGTCTACGAGGACGAGGAGGAGCTCCGCGCCGCGACCGCGCGCCTGCCGCTGCCCTCGGACACTCCTGACTTCGAACTGCCCGTCCTGGTACGGCTGTCGATCGCTCCCGAGCCGTTGCACGCCTATGTTCTGGACGACTCGGCGGACCACGGCCGGCGGCTGCTGCGCCGCGCCGAGAACACGGACCGGCCGGGCGAGGACATGGCCGAACTGCTGCGTATGGCGTTCGCACACCAGATCACCCAGGCCTTCGGGCGGCCGTGCCGGGCCGGTCGGAGGGGGCTGTGCTTCTCGCTCTACGAGCACGCGTTCCTGCTCGTGGACGGCCGCGAGCTGTCCTTGTGGGAGGTCGAGCACACGGCCACGCCCGACGGACGGCACATGTGCGAGGTGTATCCGTCGGAGAACGAGGCCCGGGAAGCCATGGAGCGACGGGCAGCCAACCTGCGCTGACGTCGCATGTCGCATGTCCTGCGTCGCACGGCGTCCGCGTCCGCATCCGCGTCCGCATCCTCATTCTCGTCGGTCGGATACGTACAGACACGGCCGTGGCCCGGGACTTGGTCCCGGGCCACGGCCGTGTGCTGCTCTCAGCGGAGCGCGGAGGAGTGCGAAGAAGGGCGGAGCGCCTACGCGGCGACCGGCTCCTTCGACTGTGTCGCCGTCGCGGCCTCGGGGGCCTTCGCCGTACCGCCGTCCGGAGTCTGCTTCCGCAGACCCTTCAGGACGATAACCAGGCCGGCCGTGACCGCCGTGCCGACCGCGATGGCCAGCAGGTAGAGGAACGGCTTGCCGATCAGGAAGGTGACCCAGACGCCGCCGTGCGGGGCACGCAGGGTCGAGCCGAACGCCATGGTCATGGCGCCGGTGACCGCGCCGCCCGCCATCGAGGCCGGGATGACCCGCAGCGGGTCGGCGGCCGCGAACGGGATGGCGCCCTCGGAGATGAAGGACGCGCCGAGAACCCAGGCGGCCTTGCCGTTCTCCTGCTCGGCCGGGGTGAAGAGCTTCTTGCGGACGGTGGTCGCCAGCGCCATGCCCAGCGGCGGGACCATGCCCGCGGCCATCACGGCTGCCATGATCTTCATCGCCGAGTCGCTGGGGTCCTGCACGGCGATACCGGCCGTGGCGAAGGCATAGGCGACCTTGTTGACCGGACCGCCCAGGTCGAAGCACATCATCAGGCCGAGCAGGACGCCGAGCAGCACCGCGTTCGTGCCGGAGAGGCCGCTGAGCCAGTCCGTCATGGCCTTCTGGGCCTCGGCGATGGGCTTGCCGATCACGATCAGCATCAGGAAGCCGATGACGATGGACGAGATCAGCGGGATCACGACCACCGGCATGATGCCGCGCAGCACCGGCGGGATCTTGACTCGCTGAATGGCGAGGACCACCGCGCCGGCCAGCAGACCCGCGACCAGACCGCCGAGGAAACCGGCGTTGATGTTGACGGAGATCATGCCGCCGACGAAGCCGGGCACGAGACCCGGCCGGTCGGCCATCCCGTACGCGATGTAACCGGCGAGGACGGGGATCAGGAAGCCGAAGGCGACGCCGCCGATCTGGAACAGCAGCGCGCCCCAGCTGTCGATCTGGCCCCAGTTGAACACTTCGGTGACCGGTTTGGCCTCGTTGACCTGGTAGCCGCCGATCGCGAACCCCAGCGCGATCAGCAGACCGCCCGCGGCCACGAAGGGGACCATGTAACTCACGCCGGTCATCAGCCACTTGCGGAGCTTGGTGCCGTAGCCGTCGCCGGGGTCGCCGGCCCGGTCCACCGGTGTGCCGCCGGACTGGGCGGCCGAGGTGGCCTCGCCGCGCTCGGCCCTGCCGCGTACGTCGGCGATCAGCTCGGCGGGCTTGCTGATGCCCGCCTTCACTCCGACGTCCACGGTGGGCTTGCCTGCGAACCGGTCCTTCTCCCGTACGGGCACGTCGTGCGCGAAGATCACGCCGTCCGCCGCGGCGATGACGGCCGGGTCGAGCCGGGTGAAGCCCGCCGATCCCTGCGTCTCGACGACGATCTCGACGTCACCGGCCTCGCGGCCCGCGTTCTCCAGCGACTCGGCCGCCATGTAGGTGTGCGCGATACCGGTGGGGCAGGAGGTGACGGCAACAATCCGGAACGGCCGGCTGCCTTCCTCGGTCACGGAGGCGGCAGAAGCGGAGGCAGCGGCCGGGGCGGGCTCAGGCCCGGCTCCGGCCCCTGATCCGGCCTCGGACCCGGACCCGGATCCGGACTTGGCCTTCGCGTCGGGCTCGGATCCGGCCGTCGCGTCGGGCTCGGGGCCCGCCTCGGGGGCCTCGTCCCCGCGGATGAGGGCCGCCGCGGCCGTCGCGTCGTCCACCGACCGCAGCGCGGACGTGAACTCGGCGTTCATCAGTTGGCGGGCCAGCGACGACAGGATGGTGAGGTGGGCGTCGTCCGCGCCGGCCGGGGCGGCGATCAGGAAGATCAGGTCGGCGGGGCCGTCCGGCGCACCGAAGTCGATCCCGGCCGTACTGCGCCCGAAGGCCAGGGTCGGCTCGGTGACGTGCTCGCTGCGGCAGTGCGGGATTCCGATGCCGCCGTCGAGGCCGGTCGGCATCTGGGCCTCGCGGGCGGCCACGTCGGCAAGGAAGCCGTCCAGGTCGGTCACCCGCCCCAGGGACACCATGCGCTCGGCGAGGGCACGGGCCGCCGCTTCCTTCGTATCGGCGGACAGGTCGAGATCGACCAGGTCCGCGGTGATCATCTCGCTCATCGCGGGCTCCTTCGCACGCGTATCGCCCGGGGGGAGTCGTGGGCGGGGGCGGGGGTGGGGACGGGGGTGGGAACAGGGACGGGGGTGCTGCAGCCGAGGCTGCGGACCAGGACGGTGGTTGCTCCGGCTGCTCCGGTCGCTCGGGGCGCTCCGGCTGCTCCGGCTGCTCCGGGGTGGGCCGAGTGGATGCTCATGGCGCCGGCTCCGTCAGTACGCGGTCCACCGGGATCTCCGCGGTGACCGTCACCGCGGCCAGATCGAGATTGGCCGGGCCCGGCATCACGCTGCCCGGCAGCTGGACGGCCGCCGCTCCGTGGGCCACGGCGGAGGCGAGCGCGCTCGGGCCGTTTCCGCCGGCGATGAGGAACCCGGCGAGGGAGGAGTCGCCCGCGCCCACGTTGCTGCGTACGACGTCGACGTGGGCGCTCGCGAACCACGCGCCCTCCTCGCCGACGAGCAGTTGTCCGTCCGCGCCGAGGGAGGCCAGCACGGTCAGGGCGCCCAGCTCGCGTAGTTCTTCGGCGGCCTTGACCGCGTCGCCCACCGTGGCGAGCGGGCGGCCGACCGCCTCGGCGAGTTCCTCGGCGTTCGGCTTGACGAGGTCGGGCCGTTCGCGGAGGGCCGCGAGCAGTGCCGGCCCCGAGGTGTCCAGTGCGATCCGGGCGCCCGCCCGGTGGGCACGGGCGACCAGTTCCGCGTACCAGGAGGGTGCGAGGCCACGGGGCAGGCTGCCGCAGCAGGCGATCCAGTCGGCATCGCGGGACTGTTCACGCACGGTCTCCAGGAGCGACTCCTCCTCGGCGGGAGTGAGCTCGGGCCCGGGTGCGTTGATCTTGGTGAGGACACCGTCCGCCTCGGCGAGAGCGATGTTCGAGCGGGTCGCCCCGGCGACCGGGACCGGCGCGACCTCGATACCCTGCGCGTCGAGCAGGTCGGCCACGAGGGCGCCCGGGGCGCCCCCCAGTGGCAGGACCGCGACGGTGCGCCTGCCTGCCGCGGCGACCGCCCGCGAGACGTTGACGCCCTTGCCGCCCGGGTCCATGCGCTCTCCGGTGGCCCGGATGACCTCGCCGCGGTCGAGCGACGGGACCTCGTACGTACGGTCGAGGGACGGGTTCGGGGTGACGGTGACGATCATGCGGACTCGTTTCTGGGACACACGGCACTGCGGTTCTGGAGACTTGTGGATGCTTCTCTGTGCGCTTCTAAAAGCGTTCTGGAAGCCTTTATTCAGATGCTTTCAGATGTCTTCAGGTGCTTCAGACACGCAGCACCTCCGTGCCGCCACGTTCGATGGCCGTGGCGTCTTCGGGGCTGAGCCCGCTGTCGGTGATCAGCAGGTCCACTTCGGCGAGGCCACCGAAGCGCGCGAAGTGCTCCTGGCCGTGCTTGGCCGAGTCGGCGAGCAGCACCACGCGGCGCGCCGCGGCCAGGGCCGCACGCTTCACGGCGGCCTCGGCGAGGTCAGGGGTGGTCAGGCCGTGCTCGATGGAGAAGCCGTTCGCGGCGACGAAGACCACGTCCGCGCGGATCTCCCCGTACGCCCGCAGCGCCCAGGCGTCGACCGCCGCGCGCGTACGGTGCCGGACGCGGCCTCCGATGAGGTGGAGCTGCATGCCGGGGTGGTCGGCGAGGCGGGCCGCGATGGGCAGGCTGTGCGTCACGACGGTGAGCGTCGCCTCCAGCGGGAGGGCCCCCGCGAGGCGCGCGACGGTCGTACCGGCGTCGAGGATCATCGTGCCCTTGTCGGGCAGCTCGGCGACGGCCGCCTTGGCGATGCGGTCCTTCTCATCGGCGGCGGTTGTCTCGCGCTCGGCGAGGTCGGGTTCGAAGTCGAGCCGGCCGGCCGGTATGGCGCCACCGTGGACCCGGCGCAGCAGTCCCGCCCCGTCGAGGGCCTTCAGATCCCGCCGGATGGTCTCGGCCGTGACCTGGAACTCCTCCGCCAGGGACACCACGTCCACACGCCCACCGTCACGCGCGAGCCGGAGGATCTCCTGCTGCCGCTCTGGTGCGTACATGTCCGTTCGCCTCCACCTTGTGCCCGATTCTGTGGTTTAACTCGGAGGCTACGCCCGAGTTTCCGGAAAGTAAACAGGTCCGGGCATCGATGTGGGCATGAACGGACATCCGGCTTGCCACCCCAGGAGCCTGGAGCGCGGCGAGGACCGGAGCACGGCGAGGGCTGAAAGCACGGCGAGGCCCGGCCCCATGAAGTCCATGAAGGGGTCGGGCCTCGCCGCACCAGATCCGCGTAACACCGCGTGAGCAGTGCGCCGCCGTGCTCAGCCGTGCTCTGCTCAGCCGTGCTCAGCCGACGAGTTCGGGCTCCTGCTCCTTGGCGGGCGCGGGTGCGACCTCCGTGGTGTCCGTGGTCTCCGCTCCTTCCACGTGCTGGGCGGGACGCTTCGGGAGGGCGAACATCAGGAGGAAGATCGCCGTCATCACCACGGCGACCCAGACCAGCGCGTGCTGGAAGGCGTCGACGAACGCGGGGCCCACTTCGAGCGGCGACAGCTGGTCGGACATCGTGCCGAAGAAGACGACGGAGACCAGGCCGAGGCCGAGCGCGTTGCCCATCTGCTGCACGGTGTTGAGGAGGCCGGACGCCGAACCGGAGTGCTCGCGCGGGACCTCGGAGAGGATCGCGTCGGTCAGCGGAGCGACGATCAGGCCCATGCCCAGCCCCATGACGACCAGCGGAAGGGCCATC
Source organism: Streptomyces sp. NPDC048484 (assembly GCF_040651415.1). Classification (NCBI taxonomy): domain Bacteria; kingdom Bacillati; phylum Actinomycetota; class Actinomycetes; order Kitasatosporales; family Streptomycetaceae; genus Streptomyces; species Streptomyces sp. NPDC048484. The sequence continues at coordinate 124,746 of NZ_JBEZJY010000017.1, read as the reverse complement.
TGCCAGGAGGCGATGGACATGCCGTACCGCTCCGACTCCCAGATGTAGAGCAGGACACCGACCGCCATGGTGAGCGCGCCCGCCTGGAGCACCTTCCGGCCGAACCGCGGAACCAGCTGCTGCACGGACAGGCCGGCCGCCAGCGACACCGCGATCGAGAAGGGCACGCCCGTCAGGCCCGCCCGCAGCGGGCTCCAGCCGAGACCGGTCTGCATGTAGAGCGTCCAGACCAGGAAGAAGATGCCGAGGCTGATCCCGAAGACGGTCTGTACGGCGATGCCCGCCGCGAAACTCTTCACCTTGAACAGGGACAGCTCGACAAGGGGGGACCCGTCACGCGCCGTCTTCCTCTTCTCGTACGCCACCAGCGCCCCGAAGACGACGAGGGCGCCGCCCATCGAGACGTACCCCCATGTCGGCCAGCCCAGCTCACGGCCGCGGATGAGCGGGTAGAGCAGCATCAGCAGGCCGAGGGTGACCAGTGCGACGCCGACCAGGTCGAGCTTCAGGGCGTGCGGAGCCTTGGACTCGGTGATGAACTTCCGGCCCAGGATGAGGCCCGCGACGCCCACCGGCAGGTTGATGAGGAAGATCGGCCGCCATTCCAGGCCGAACAGGTTCCACTCCGTGAGCAGCGCGCCGAGGAGGGGACCGGAGACCGCGCCCAGGCCCACGATCGCGCCGAACAGCCCGAAGACCTTGCCGCGCTCGTGCGCCGGGAACGTCGCGTGCACGATCGACAGGACCTGCGGCACCATCAGCGCGGCCATGGCGCCCTGGAGGATCCGGGAGGCGACGAGCATGTCCGGGTTCGCCGCGAAGCCGCAGAGCGCGGACGCGAGGGTGAAGCCGCCGATACCGATGAGGAAGAGGCGCTTGCGTCCGTGGATGTCTCCCAGGCGCCCGCCGGTGATCAGGCCCGCGGCGAAGGCGAGCGCGTACCCCGCGGTGATCCATTGAATCTGGCCGTAGGACGCACCCGCGTCCCGCTGGATCGACGGGATCGCGATGTTGACGATCGTCACGTCGACCAGGTCCATGAAGGCGGCGGTCATCACGATGGCCAGCGCGTACCAGCGACGGCGGTCGGACGTCGTCGGAGCCGACGTCGTCGGGGCCGCTGTCGACGAGTCCGCCGTCGACGCATCGGCCTCCTGGCCGGGGGGCGTGGGGGTGTTGCTTGGCGAGGTCATGATGTGAAGGTAGGAGGTATGTAGGTCAGTTCGTGTCCTAGTTCTGCGGCATTCTCGGAGTCGTCGGGAGAGGCTGCGGGGCGTGCGGACCGTACGGGCGCGTCGCGGCTGGTCGCGCCCACGCGGCGGAGCCGCAGAGTGTCCCGGCCCCGTGCCCCTTCGGCGCTCGGTTCCACCACAGGGAGGCCCCATGAGTACGGATACTCCGGCGCGGCTGCTTCAGTTGTTGTCTCTTCTCCAGACGCCCCGGGAGTGGCCCGGTGGAGAGCTCTCGGACCGGCTCGGTGTCTCACGGCGGACCGTGCGGCGGGATGTCGACCGGCTTCGGGAGCTGGGATATCCGGTGCAGGCGACGAAAGGCGCGGACGGCGGCTACCGGTTGGTCGCCGGGAAGGCCATGCCGCCGCTGGTCCTCGACGACGAGGAGGCGGTGGCGATCGCGGTGGGCCTGCGGGCCGGTGCGGGGCACGCGGTCGAGGGCGTCGACGAGGCCTCGGTCCGGGCGCTGGCCAAGCTCGAACAGGTCCTGCCGAGCCGCCTGCGCCACCGTGTCGCCACCCTCCAGGCCGCCACCACTCCCCTGACGACGGGCGACGGCGCCAGTATCGCGCCCGAGACGCTGACCATCATGGCCTCCACGATCGCGGGGCGGGAGCTGCTGCGGTTCGCGTACCGCGCGGGGGACGGGACGGAGAGCCGGCGCCGGACCGAGCCGTACCGGCTCGTGTCGACCGGCCGCCGCTGGTATCTCGTCGCGTACGACCTCGACCGTGAGGACTGGCGCACGTTCCGGGTCGACCGGGTGTCCGACCCCTTCGCGGCCGGGGCCCGCTTCACGCCGCGCGAGCTGCCCACGGGGGACGCGGCCGAGTATCTGCGGCAGTCGATGTACCGGCGGCAGGAGACGTACGAGTTCGACGTGACGTTCGCCGCGCCCGCGGAGTTCATCGCGGCGCGGCTGCCCGCGTGGCTGGGGGCGCCCGAACCGATCGACGACCAGCGGTGCCGGTTGCGGGCCCCGGCCGGTGACTCGGTGGAGTGGCTGGCGGTGCGGCTCGCGATGGTGGACTGCGAGTTCACCGTGCACGAGCCGCCGGAACTCGTGCGCTGTGTGCGGGACTTGGGAGGACGACTGAGCCGGGCCGTCGGGAGCCAGGACAGGTCCTAGGACCGCGGCAGGGGCCACAGGCGGCCCGACGGTACGGGCGGGGCAGGATGTGCCCCCGTGACACAATGTGCCGCCTGGGTCACCCCGGGGTTCAGGTTCGGGGTGGCCCAGTCACTGTGCCCGCCCGAGCCACCGCGCCCGGACAGCCGCACGGCCCGCGAACACAGCCGCCCAGCCCGCAAGCGCAGCCGCACGGCACGGCCCGCCGGCAAAGCGGCACAGCCGCAGAGCCGCACAAACGCAGCCGAGCCCCGGCGCCAGGGGGGGGAGGCGCCGGAGCTCGGCTCTGGAAGAGTCCCGGCACCGGGGGGAGTGCGTCGGGACTCGGCTTTGGGGGCCCTGGAGTTTTGTGCCCCGGGGCCGGTGTTTTGAAGCGACTGTAAACGGACTTTTGTGCGACCCGGTCGGAGGCCTAGACCAACGATGCCGTGAGGCGGGGCTGCCGCGACCCACGCCTACATGGCCCGCGGTAAGGTCGCGTGCCCCCGAAGTGCGAACCCAATCCTCCCGGCGAGAACTAGTTTTTCTCACCCGGTACGCGGGCGCTCCCGGGGCCGGGCGAGCCGGCCGGAGGGCCTACGCCGCGGCGTCGAATCCCGTGGACCGGGCCAGCTTCTTCAGCTCCATCAGCGCGTGCTTCTCGATCTGCCGGATGCGCTCACGGGTGAGGCCGTGCTCCTTGCCGACCTCGGTCAGCGTGCGCTCGCGGCCGTCCTCGATTCCGTACCGCATCTTTATGATCGAGGCGGTGCGCTGGTCGAGGCGGCCGATGAGGTCGTCCAGCTCCTCGCTGCGCAGCAGCGTGAGCACGGACTGCTCGGGCGACGCGGCCGAGGTGTCCTCCAGCAGGTCACCGAACTGGGTGTCGCCGTTGTCGTCGACCGCCATGTTCAGTGAGACCGGGTCGCGGGCCCAGTCGAGCACGTCGACGACGCGCTCCGGGTTGGAGTCCAGCTCAGAGGCGATCTCAGCGGGCTCCGGATCACGGCCGTGCTCGCGGTTGAACTCGCGCTGCACACGACGGATCCGGCCCAGCTCCTCCACCAGGTGGACGGGGAGCCGGATGGTACGGGACTGGTCGGCGATGGACCGGGTGATGGCCTGACGGATCCACCAGGTCGCGTAGGTCGAGAACTTGAAGCCCTTGCGGTAGTCGAACTTCTCGACCGCGCGGACCAGGCCGGCGTTCCCCTCCTGGATCAGGTCCAGCAGCGGCAGACCGCTGCGGGGGTAGCGTCGCGCGACCGCGACGACCAGGCGGAGGTTCGACTTGATGAAGACTTCCTTGGCCCGCTCGGCGGCGTCGACCAGCGCTTCGAGCTCCTCGGAAGAGGCCTTCACCTTCGTCCCGGTGGCCTTGCCATCGAGGAGCTGCCGCGCATAGACGCCGGCTTCGATGGTCTGGGACAGCTCGACCTCCTTGGCGGCGTCGAGCAGCGGTGTACGCGCGATCTCGTCGAGATACATGCCGACCAGGTCGCGGTCGGCGATCTCGCCGCCTACGACGCGAACACTGCGTGCCGCGTCGGTCTCGCCGGAGGCGGACTTACGACGGGCGACGGCACGGGTTGCCATGCGTGCTCCCTTGCGATGGTGGGCCTACGGGGACCGGTGGTGCCGGGTTGGTGGCTCGGACACTCTCCCGAGTGCCCTGCATCCGATGGAAACAACGACTGGAATCCGGACAGAATTCCCAACCCGCCCCTCGATTTTTCTGATCTTGCAGTACCCTGTGCTGCCGTAAAAGGAGGCAGGGTGCCGTCGGAACATATAGAGGTGCAGGTCAGGCCGGGAGCCGAGGGTGACCTCGATGCCCTCACGGACATCTACAACCACTACGTGCTTGAGACGGCGATCACGTTCGACACCGAGGCCTTCACACCGGAGGAGCGCCGCCCCTGGCTGCTCTCTCACCCTGAAGACGGCCCGCATCGACTGATGGTTGCCGTGGACGCGGACTCACAGCGGATTCTCGGGTACGCCACCTCGAGCGCGTTCCGGCCGAAGCCCGCGTACGAGACGTCCGTGGCGGTGACGGTCTACCTCGTCCCCGACGCGGCCGGGCGGGGTGTCGGCACACTTCTCTACGAGGCCCTGTTCGAGGCGCTCGCGGGCGAGGACCTCCACCGGGCGTACGCGGGGATCGCGCAGCCCAACGAGGCGTCGGTACGGCTGCATGAGCGGTTCGGCTTCCGGCACATCGGCACGTACCGGGAAGCGGGCCGCAAGTTCGGGCGGTACTGGGATGTGGCGCGGTACGAGAAGGATCTCTGAGAAGCCGGGCCGCGGATCAGCCGAACTGCACCGACCGCTTGGCCAGTCCCAGCCAGAAGCCGTCGATCACGGACCGCTGACTGTCCAGCTCGCCGACGGCGTCCGCTGCACCCATGGTCACGAACAGCGGAGCGAAGTGCTCCGTGCGCGGGTGGGCGAGCTGCCCGGCCGGGGACTTGTGGAGGAAGTCGAGGAGTCCGTCCACGTCCGCGGAGTCGAGGGCCTGGTGGCCCCACGCGTCGAACTCGGCCGACCAGCCGGGCACACCGCCGTGACGGATGGCAGCCAGGTTGTGGGTGAAGAAGCCGGAGCCCACGATGAGGACGCCCTCGTCGCGCAGCGGGGCCAGTTTGCGGCCGATGTCCATGAGGCGGACGGGGTCGAGCGTGGGCATGGAGATCTGCAGGACCGGTATGTCGGCCGCGGGGAACATCTCCACGAGCGGGACGTACGCACCGTGGTCGAGGCCGCGGTCCGGGATGTCCTGGACCGGCGTACCGGGGGCGCGCAGCAGCTTGCGGACGGACTCTGCGAGCGCGGGGGCGCCCGGGGCCTCGTACCGCACCTTGTAGTAGTGCTCGGGGAAGCCCCAGAAGTCGTAGACCAGCGGGACGGGTTCGGTCGCGCCGAGGGCCAGCGGGGCCTCCTCCCAGTGGGCGGAGACCATCAGGATCGCCTTGGGCCGCGGCAGGTCGGCGGACCAGGCGGCGAGCTGGCCGGGCCAGAGCGGGTCGTCGGCCAGCGGCGGGGCGCCGTGCGAGAGGTAGAGGGTCGGCATGCGCTCCACGACGGCACGGTCATCGGTGGTTGCGGACATGACTGCGACTCCCTCTCCTGCTGTTTCAGCAGCTGCTTGAAACAGCTGTCCGAAGTAGCTGCCCGAAGTAGCTACCCAGGTAGCCACCCAAGTAGCTGCTTGAAGTATCAAGCTTTACGGGACGGAGCTTACTCCCCGCTTGTTTAACTTTCAAGAAGGGCCTCGTACAGTGGATGCATGAACACGGCATCCGCTGACGGGCCGCGCTGGCTCAGTCACGAGGAACAGCGCACCTGGCGTGCGTTCATGCACGCCACCACTCTTCTTGAGGACCATCTCGACCGCCAGCTGCAGCGTGACGCGGGCATGCCGCACATCTACTACGGACTGCTCGTGCAACTGGTCGAGGCTCCGCGTCGGCGGCTGCGGATGACCGAGCTGGCGATGAAGGCGAAGATCACGCGGTCCCGCCTCTCCCATGCGATCGCGCGGCTGGAGAAGAACGGGTGGGTGCGGCGGGAGGACTGTCCGTCGGACAAGCGGGGACAGTTCGCTGTCCTGACGGACGAGGGTGACGAGGTGCTGAAGCGGATCGCTCCCGGCCATGTGGCCGCGGTGCGTCAGGCGCTCTTCGACCGGCTCACCTCCGAGCAGCAGAAAGCCCTCGGCGAGGCGATGCTCCTCATTGCCGAGGGACTTCAGCCGAACGAAGCGGGTGCGGACCTGCCCTGGCTCCGCTGAGGGAGGCCAGGGCAGGTCCTGGGACGTACGTACAGGGCGTCCCCTCCCTGTACGTACAGATGGCCCGAAGGGGTACGACCGGACGGTCGCTGTCAGTGCGTACGACCGGACGGCCGCCTCAGTGGGCGACCACCGGAACCCGCAGCTCGTCCTCGGCGCCCTCGTCTGAGCCGGTCGCCGTGGAGGTGTCCGGGCGGCCGGTGTTGATGAGGGTCGCGGCGATCGTCGCGGCGAGCACGAGGATGCCGACGGCGAACCAGATCGCGTTGGTGTAGCCGTGCACCTGGCCCTCCAGCTGGACCAGCTGCTGCTGGGCCTGCGAGCCGGCGCCGCCGATGTGGTCCTTGATGTACGACGTCGTCGCCGAGGCGGCGATCGTGTTCAGCAGGGCCGTACCGATCGCGCCGCCCACCTGCTGCGAGGTGTTGACCATCGCGGAGGCGACACCGGCGTCACGCGGCTCGATGCCGAACGTGGCCAGGGACATGGCAGGCATGAACGCCGTACCCATGCCGAGACCGAGCAGGATGATCCCGGGCAGGATCACGCTGGTGTACGAGGAGCCGATCTCCAGCTGGGTCAGGAACAGCATGCCGATCGCGGCGACCAGGAAGCCCGGGCCCATCAGCAGGCGCGGCGCTACCCGGGTCATCAGGCGGGTGCCGATCTGCGTGGAGCCCACCATCATGCCCGCGATCATCGGCAGGAAGGAGAAGCCGGTCTTGACCGGCGAGTAGCCCTTCACGATCTGCAGGTAGTACGTCAGGAAGAGGAACAGGCCGAACATCGCGATGATCGCGAGGCCGAGCGAGAGGTAGACACCGCCACGGTTGCGCTCGGTGATGACACGCAGGGGCAGCAGCGGGGCCTTGACCTTGGACTCGACAAGGACGAACGCGGCGAGCAGCACCACGGAGGCCACGAACAGGCCGACCGTCGTGGAGTCGCCCCAGCCGTCGGACTCGGCGCGGGTGAAGGCGTAGACGAGCGTGACCAGACCGAGGACGGAGAGGATGACACCCGGGATGTCGAGCGGCGAGCGGTTGCGGCCGCCGGACGGCTCACGGATGACGAAGTACGCGCCCGCGGCAGCGATGATCGCGAACGGGATGTTGACGAAGAACGTCCAGCGCCAGTCCATGTACTCGGTGAGCAGGCCGCCGAGGATGAAGCCCACGGCGCCGCCGCCACCGGCGATCGCGCCGTAGATGCCGAACGCCTTGGCGCGCTCCTTGGGCTCCGTGAACATCACGGCGAGCAGGGAGAGCGCGGCGGGCGCGAGCAGTGCGCCGAACGCACCCTGGAGGGCACGGGCGCCGAGCATCATCGCCTCGTTGGTGGCGGCGCCGCCGAGCGCGGAGGCGCCGGCGAAACCGATCAGACCGGCGACGAAGGTGCGCTTGCGGCCCCACAGGTCGGCTATCCGGCCGCCGAACAGGAGGAGTCCGCCGAAGGCGAGGGCGTAGGCCGTGATGACCCACTGCCGGTTGCCGTCGGAGATGCCCAGGTCCTGCTGGGCCGAGGGCAGTGCGATGTTCACGATGGTCGCGTCGAGCACGACCATCAGCTGGGCGAGCGCGATGAAGGTCAGCGCTTTCCAACGGTTGGAATCTGGAGCCGGCGCCTTGGCGGCGGTGGCCTGGACTGTTTCAGACATGGGTGTACCCACTTCAGGACTTCGTGGCGAAAAAACGTGACGGAGGGGACGACTCGTCACCGGTGACGTCTTCGTCGACTTCGTTGTCGACGCCCTCCTTGACGTCCGTATCGGTGACGACCGGTGGCTGTGGTGTGAGTAGTGAGGTGTGAGTAGTGAGGTGCAAGTGACGACGTGCGAGTGACGTGTGAGTAGTGACTCTCGGAGTGCGCGAATCTGATCGGTCGATCGGTCCGGTCGGTCCGCGGCCCGGTCGGGCTAGTCGGTCATGCTCGTCGCAGGTCCTCCATGGTCGCGGCCTCGCCGGGCAGTTCGGAGCGGGCGGGTGCCCGCAGCCCGTCCAGGAACAGCTGCAGGTGGCGGTGTACGAAGCGGTCCATGTTCGGGCACGCGGTGCCCGGCAGGGGCCGGGTGAGCTGGGTGAGGGCGACCATGAGGTCCCCGACTGCGACGTCGGGGCGGAGCCGGCCCGTCTGACGGGCGCGTTCCATGAGCGTCTCGATCAGCTCCTCGACCCGCTCGCGCGAGGCGACCAGGTCGGGGTGGTTCGCGTCGAAGGTCGCGGAGAGCATCGGGCACAGGGCGCCGATCCGCTCGTCGGCCGACGTGTGCACGAACCGCGAGAGCGCCTCGAAGGCGTCCCCGGTCTCGGCGAGCATCTGCTCGACCTGTTCCGAGACGCGGTCCATGACCGAGCAGACGACCTCACGCTGGAGGGCCGCCCGGTCCGGGAAGTTGCGGTACAGCGTGGCGTTGCCGATGCCGGCCCGGCGGGCGATCTCGTCGAGCGGCACCTCGGCACCGAACTCGACGAACATCTCTCGTCCGGCGGCGACGATCCGCTCCCGGTTGCGCAGAGCATCGGCCCGCGGGCGGGACACCTTGCGCTGTGCGGCGGTAGCGGTCTCCACGATGTACTCCTTCGAAGCTTCTCTCGGTGGTCTTTGGTTCTCTGGTCTTTGAGTCTTTGGATCTTCGAGTCTTTGGATCTTGGGTCTTCAGTTCTCTCTGATCTCTGCCGTCCGCACGATCTGGGGAACCTCTCCCCGCTTCGCGCCGACACAGGGCTAAACGGGGAGAGGGTCCCCGGTTATTTCCCGATCCCGAAGAGATTCACTGTGACCTGAGTCACGCCTCGCCAACTCCCACGATCGGTCTCCTCCAGCGCGCGCCCGCTCATTCGGCGGCCCAGGGTGATCGGACAGGGTGCAGCCAGAAACGGCCGGCTGCCTGGAGCGAAAGGCTTCTGCATGCAGCCGACCAGCCGTCGGATACGCCCGCTCCGCCGCACCGCAGCCCTCGCCTCGGTCGCGTTCCTCACCCTGGCGGTCAGCACCTCCGCCGGGCCCGGGCATCTGACAGCCGGCTCGACCTCGGCGGCGGGACCGGTCGCACGGGCCCGGTCCTCCCCGCTCGGCCCCTGCATGATCAGCGGCTCGAAGGGCGTGCAGATGTCGGAGGGCATCCCCACCCCCACGGGCTACGCGCGCTCCACCGGCACCGTCCGGGCCCTGAACCTGATGATCGACTTCGCCGACGCGCCCGGCCAGGGCAGCGCGCTCGACCGCTTCGGCGAGTTCTTCCCGCAGACCACCGCCTGGTTCCGCACCAGTTCGTACGGCCGCCTCGACTACCGCCCGCGGGCCCCGATAGGCGACTGGCTGCGGATGCCCAAGCCGTTCAAGGGGTACGGGATAGAACGCGGCGCCCCCTTCGACCCCGGCTACCGCGAGCTGGTCCAGGACATCGTGACCACCGCCGACCCGAAGGTGAACTTCCGGGACTTCGACCTGCTGAACGTCCTGATGACCCCGAACGCCGGCCCCTCCGCCCTGGACACCGTCCTCTCCGTCACCTTCGCCGGCAACACCGAGGCGCCGGTCGCGGACGGGGTGCCCGTCGCCAACGCGTCGTTCGTCTACAGCCGGCAGGACGACGGGTCGGGCTCGTACGCCGAGACCGGCTACCGCGTGCTCCCCCACGAGAACGGCCATGTCTTCGGACTGCCCGACCTCTACACCCAGGACGGGGGCGGCGCGGTCGGGCACTGGGACATCATGAGCGAGGACTGGGGCGCCGACAACGACCTGCTGGGCTGGCACAAGTGGAAGCTCGGCTGGCTCGACGACACCCAGGTCGGCTGCGCGGCTGCCGGATCCGGTACGACCGAGCATCTGCTGACCCCGATGGCCGAGCCCGGCACCGGCGGCAAACTGGTCTTCGTCCCGGTCGACGCGAAGACGGGGTACGCGGTCGAACTGCGTACCCAGGCGGGCAACGACGAGTCTGTCTGCAAGACGGGCGTGCTGATCTACAAGGTCGACGCGGACGTCGACACCGGCCACGGCCCGATCTCGGTGGTGGACTCCACGAAGGACAGCGGCGGCTGCACCCGCAGCCCGAACGTCCACGCCGAGCTGTCCGACGCCCCCTTCTCCCCCGGCCAGTACTTCAAGGACCTGAAAACCGGCATCCGCATCACGGTCGCCGGCGCCGACCCCACGGGCAACCACCGCGTGTACGTGACCCGCGGTACGCCCAGCTAGGACCTGGTCACAGCCGCCCCGACCGGGGCGCGGGGCTGTGACCACGGAGGGACCCCCGGAGCGCCCCGCGTTCATTACCGTGTTCGGGACACCGTAATGGGGAGCCATGCCACCGACCCACCTCACACCTGCCGAGCCCGACACAGTCACTCCCGCCGACGCAGTCACTCCCGCCGGCACAGTCCATCCAGCCGGGGCATTCGCCTCCGCCGAGTCAGTCACTCCCGCCGAGGCGGTCGCCCCGCTGATGCGCGGCATCACCGTGCTGCACCGGCTCACCGAGGCGGGCGGCACGCAGAGCCTCAGCGGCCTGGAGAAGGCCACCGGCCTCGCCAGGTCCACGGTGGACCGCATCGCGGCGACCCTGGCCCGCATGGGATACCTGCGCCTGGACGGCCGGGACGCCGTACTCGCGCCACGACTGATGGAGCTGGGCAACGCCTATCTGGCCGCGCTGCGGCTTCCCCGGCTGCTGGACACGCGGGCCGACGCGCTCGCGGACGAGCTGGACGAGTCGGTGTCCCTCGCGGTGGCCGACCGGGACGGGATCCGCTTCATCCACCAGGCCACCCGGCGGCGCGCGATGTCCCTGAGTTTCCGTATCGGCGATCTGCTGCCGGCCGAACGGACCGCGCCGGGCCCGCTGTTCGCCACGGAGTGGACCTCCGAGGACTGGACGCGGTGGCGGGACCGGCGGGCCGCGGATCCGCAGGACCGGGGCTTTCCGGCGGTGCCTCCGCGTGAACACCCCACCTTGGACGAGGGGTTCGAGGAACGGACGCGTCAAGCCGGCATCCAGGACTGGGCCCTCGACGACCAGTTGATCGAGCCGGGTCTCGTCGCCGTCTCGGTGCCCGTACGGGATCGTGGCGGGCGGGTCGCCTGTGTGGTGAGCGTGGTGAGCCACACCAGCCGCCACACTGCGGACTCGCTGCGGGACACCATGCTGCCCCGGCTGCGGGCGACCGTACGCGCCATGGAACGGGACCTGCACGGGGCCCCCGCCCAGCCGCCCGCCGCCTCCGCCGGGCTCGCCACCTGGACCGGCGCCTCGAAACAGGAGCTGGGCCGGGAGTTCATCGAGTCGCTGGCCCGCGGACTCACCGTGATCACGGCCTTCGGGGAGGGCCGCGCCGAACTGACGCTCACCGGGGTGGCGCAGGCGACGGGCCTCGCGCGAGCGACGGCCCGCCGTGCGCTGATCACCCTGGAACACCTGGGCCATGTCACGTCCCACGGCCGGACCTTCACCCTCACCCCCCGGGTCCTGGCCCTCGGCTTCCCGCCCCTGTCCCGTACGACGCTGCCGCAGATCGCGGCCCCGCACCTCGCCGATCTCGCGGCCCGGCTGCACGACTCGGCGTCGCTGGCGGTCCTGGCGGGCGACGAGATCCAGTACACAGCCCGCGTCGCCACCAGCCGCATCATGAGCGTCAACATCACGGTCGGCACACGGCTGCCCGCGTACGCGACCTCGCTGGGGCGGGTGATGACGGCCGACCTGTCACCGGCCGAGCGGGGCCCGTTCCTGACCGGCCTCCACGCGCTGACCCCGCACACCGTCACCGACCCGGGAACCCTCGCGGCCACCCTGGACCGCGTACGGGAGACCGGGTACGCCCTGGTCGACGGGGAGTTGGAGGAGGGACTGCGGTCGATCGCGGCCCCGGTCCGGGACCGTACGGGGAGGGTCGTGGCGGCCGTGAACGTGGCCATGCACAGCTCACGGCGGACGGTCGAGCAGTGTGTGGGCGAGGTGCTGCCCGAGTTGTCGGCCACGGCCGGGCTGATCGAGGCGGACCTACGGGTGGCGGGGCGGTTCACCCGGGTGCCTGTCGCATAGCCGGAGCGCACGCGTCTGCGGGCCGGTGGGGGCTGCTCGCGCCCCCACCGGCATGAAAGCTGGGGCGCAGCCCCGCTTTCAGGGGCGCGGGGAACTACGCGACCGGCCGCAGCGAACCCGCAGACCCACCGCCACGCCCGCCACGCCCGCTACGCGCCTCCCGGCGCGGAGAACTGGCGGAGAACTAAACGGAGAGCTAACGGACCAAGCAGGGCCGCTTCGCGTCGAACCGCCAGTCCTGCACCAGGTACTGCATCCCCGCGGCATCGTCGCGGGCCCCCAGCGCCTTCTGCAGATACAACTCGTGTGCGGCGAGCAGCCGCTCCATGTCCAGCTCCACACCCAGCCCGGGCGCATCCGGAACAGCGATCTCACCGTCGACGATGCGAGGCGGCCGAACAGTGAGCCGCTCCAGCCCCTCCTGCCAGATCCAGTGCGTGTCCAGGGCGTTGTACTCCCCCGGGGCCGCCGCACCGCAGTGCGTGACCATGGCAAGCGAGATGTCGAAGTGGTTGTTGGAGTGACATCCCCAGGTCAGCCCCATCGCGTTGCAGAGCTGCGCCACGCGCACCGAACCCTGCATCGTCCAGAAGTGCGGGTCGGCCAGTGGGATGGAGACCGACTGGAGCGCCAGGGCATGGGTCATCTGCCGCCAGTCGGTGGCGATCATGTTGGTGGCCGTCGGAAGACCGGTCGCGCGGCGGAACTCCGCCAGGATCTCGCGCCCGGAGTAACCGCCCTCCGCCCCGCAGGGGTCCTCGGCGTAGGCGAGCGTGCCGACCAGGGGCTTGCACAGCTCGACGGCCTCGCGCAGCGACCACGCCCCGTTCGGGTCCAGGGTGATCCGCGCCTCCGGGAAACGGTCCTTGATCGCCCGTACGGCCTCGACCTCCTCCTGGCCCGTCAGCACACCGCCCTTGAGCTTGAAGTCCCGGAAGCCGTACAGGTCGTACGCGGTCTCGGCCTGTCGGACGATCGCCTCGGGCGTCAACGCCTCCTCGTGCCGGACGCGGTACCAGTCGACGTCCGAGTCGAGCTCACGGACGTACTCCAGATCGGTGCGGCCGGTATCGCCGACGTAGAAGAGGTAGCCCAACACCCGTACAGAGTCCCGCTGTTGACCGTCGCCGAGGAGCGCCGCGACCGGTACGTCGAGGTGCTGGCCCAGGAGGTCGAGCAGCGCCGACTCGACGGCCGTGACGGCGTGCACGGTGGTGCGCAGATCGAAGGTCTGGGCCCCGCGGCCGCCCGAGTCACGGTCGGCGAAGCGATCCCCTATCGCGCGCAGGACACGCTTGTAGTCGCCCACCTTCGAGCCGACGACCAGGGATTCGGCGTCCCGGAGTGTTCCGGTGATCTTCTCGCCGCCGGGCACCTCCCCCAGTCCCGTACGTCCCTCGGAGTCCTTGAGGACCACGATGTTGCGGGTGAAGTAGGGGCCGTGGGCGCCGGAGAGGTTCAGCTCCATACAGTCGCGGCCGGCGACGGGATAGACGGCGAACTCGGTGACGGTCGGCTGGCTCATGCGTATCGAAGTCCTTGGCTGAGGAGATGTCGGAGTCGGGGGCCGGCGTGCACAGGCAGTACGGGCAGTACGGGCAGTACGTGCAACACAGGCACGGGCGCAAGCACGGGCATCGGCACGGGCGCGGGTGTAGGTGCAGGCGCAGGCGCAGGCGCAGGCAGCACGGACGTCACAGGCTGAGGATGTCGAGGACCCACTCCAGTGCCAGGACGCCGCCCAGGCCGAGGATCGCGAGCACCGTCGTATAGGTGGTACGGACCTTGATCGCTTCGATGACCGAGAGGTTGAAGTACTCCTTGAACAGCCAGAATCCGGGGTCGTTGACGTGGGAGAAGGCGATCGACCCGCAGGACACGGCGAGCACCATGATCTCGGGGTGGATCCCGCTGCCCGCGAGGAGCGGCAGCACCACGCCGGAGGCGGTGACGACGGCGACGGTCGCCGAGCCGAGCGCGACCCGCAGGATGACCGCGATGAGCCACGCCAGGATGATCGGCGAGATGGACCAGCTGTCGGTGGCGTCCGCGATGTAGTCGGAGATGCCGCCCTCGACGAGGACGTTCTTGAAGGCACCGCCCGCGCCGATCACCAGGAGGATCATCGCCATCGACTGGGCCGCGGAGGTGCAGGACGCGTTGACGTCCGCCAGGCTGCGGCCGATGCGCGGACCGAAGGCCCAGATCGCCAGGAGCAGCGTCAGCATGAGCGCGATCGGCGCCGAGCCGATGAAGGCGACGAAGTGCAGGAACGGGCTGTCGCCCGAGGCCGCCATGTCGATCACCGCGGCGCCCGCGATCAGTACGACCGGGAAGAGCGCCACGGACAGCGACCAGCCGAGGCCGGGCATCTCCTCGTCCTCGAATACGCGCTCGCTGACCAGGCCCTTGGGGATGGACGGGTTCATGGCCTTGATGAACGGCAGCCGCGGCCACAGCAGGGCGATGAACGCGCCCACCGGGACGGCGATGAACAGGCCGTAGAACAGGGTGTGTCCGACGGAGGCGTGGAAGGTCGCGGCCACCGCGGTGGGGCCGGGGTGCGGCGGCAGGAAGCTGTGCATCGTGGACAGCGCGATCGACATCGGCAGGCCGACCCAGAGCAGCTTCGCCCCGGTGACCCTGACGAGGGTGAACGCGATGGGCACGATGATGATGAACGCGACCTCGTAAAACATGGTCACGCCGATCAGCATGGACGTGACCACCATGGCGACCTGGACCCAGCGCGGTCCGAAGGCGTCCAGCAGCTTGTTCGCTATCCGCTGGGCGGCGCCGGAGTCCCCCATCACCCTGCCGACCATGGCGCCGAGCCCGATGGTGAGCATCGTGTCGCCGATCTGACCCCCGATGCCCTCCGCGAGGATGTCCGGGATGTCGGCCACCGGTATGCCCCGTACGAGGGCGACACCCACCGCCACGAGCAGGAGCGCGGCGAAGCCGTTGAGCTTCATCCGGGTCATCAGGAACAGCAGCACCAGAACGCTGATCCCGACTACGAGCAGAGGCATGCAGTTCCCCTTTGAACTGGCCGTGTGTCAGGCGGTGGGTCAGGCAGTACGTACGTCGGTCGGTGGGTCAGGCGGTACGTCAGGCGGTGGCGCGTCGGCGGGGCGCTCCGACCAGGGCGAGGCCGGCGTCGAGGATCGCCTCCAGTTCCGCGAGGTCGGCGGCGTCGGGGTCGGTGAGCGGGGCCCGTACGAGGCCGACCGGGAGACCGCGCAACCGGGCGGCGGCCTTGACGAGCGAGACGGCGTATCCCGGCACGCGATCACGCAACTCGACCAGCGGGACGTAGAAGTCGCGCAGCAGCCTGGTGAGCGTGGCCTCGTCGTTCGCGTGCAGGGCCGTGAAGAAGGCGCCGGCGATCTCGGGGGCGAAGGCGTGGACGGCCGACGAGTAGGCGGGGGCGCCGACGGTGGCGTACGCGCGAGCCTGGATCTCGGCGGTGGAGGCGCCGTTGAAGAAGAGGAAGCCGTCGGGGGCGGCGAGCGTGAGCCGTTGCAGCCGGTCGAGATCGCTGTGCCCGTCCTTGAGGCCGATGACCGTGGGGATCTCCGCGATGCGTCGCACACTGTCGGCGGTGAAGGCGACCTGCCCGCGCTGGTACGCGATGAGCGGCAGCCGGGTGCCGCCGGCGATCCGGCGCAGCTGCTCGACCAGGCCGTCCTGCGGGGCGCCGACCAGGTAGTGGGGCAGTACGAGCAGGGCGTCCGCGCCGGCCTCCTCCGCGATCCGGGCGAAGCGCAGCGCCTGCGCCCAGCCGTAGCCGATGCCCGCGACCACGGGCAGCCGGCCGTCGGCGATCTCGACCGTGGCCTCGACGACCGCGCGGTACTCGTCCTCGTCCAGCGAGAAGAACTCGCCGGTACCGCAGGCGGGGAAGACGGCGCCGGGGAGGGCGTCGCTGGGAACGACGGCGCCGGGGAGGGCGTCGCCAGGGGCGGGCGCGTCCGGCCCGGTGGCCAACTGAGCAGTCAGGTAAACCCGGTAGGACTCCAGGTCGAGACCGCCGTCCTCGCGGAAGCTGGTGAGGGGGAAGGACAACACTCCGCCCGCCATGCCGTCGCGCAGCCGCTGGGCCACTGCTTCGGTGTCCGCACTGAGCCGCATTTCTGATCTCATCTCTATATGCAGATGGCGTACATGTATGGGAACGGAGGTTAGGTCGATGAACCGGACGTGGTCAATGGGCACGACACCGTGGATTGCGGATTGCGGATCTACGATGGGGCCATGCCGGAGAGCAGCGGGGTCCGCGGAGTGAAGTCGGCGGCCCGCACGGTCGCACTGCTGGAACTGCTCGCCGCTCGCGGCGACCGCCCCGCCCGCCTGGACGAACTGGCCGAGGAACTGGGCGTACCGCGCAGCAGCATGTACCAGCTGCTGCAGACCCTCATCGACTGCGGCTGGGTGCGCTCCGACACGACGGGGTCCCTCTACGGCATCGGAATCCGCGCCCTGCACACGGGCACGAGCTACCTCGACAGCGACCCGCACGTCCAGGTGGTACGCCCCTACCTCGACGAGGCTTCGGACGCGCTCGGCGAGACGATCCACCTGGCGCGACTGGACGGCCCGAACGTGGTCTACCTCGCGACCCGCGAGTCCCACGAATACCTGCGGACCATCAGCAGGGTCGGCCGCCGGGTCCCTGCCCACGCGGGCGCGCTCGGCAAGGCACTGCTCGCCGAACGCCCGGACGACGAACTCCCGCTTCCCGACGACTCGTTGCCCGCCCTCACCGAGAACACGCACACCGCCCGCACGACCCTGCTCGCCGACCTGGCGGAAGTGCGCGCTCGCGGCTACTCGATCGACCGCGAGGAAACGGTGATCGGCATCACGGGCTTCGGCTTCGCCCTGCGCTACGACTCCCCCGCCACGGACGCCATTAGCTGCTCGGTCCCGGTGGCCCGGCTCAGCGAGCCGCACGAGGCCCGGGTGATCGCGGTCATGCGAGAGATGCGGGCAAAGATCGAGAGTGTGCTTCCGTCGGCGTCGAGAGCACCGGACTGGCGTTGAGGGCATGCATCGACCGCCACCCCCTACCACCGTAAGGATGCCTTGACGTCAAGGTGGCTTGATGGCACGGTGAAGGCATGGGTGAAGGCATGGGTACTCCTGATGAGCTTGAACGTCGGTACACGCTGATGTCCGCCGCAGCGCGTTTCGATGCGCTGCGCACACGCGACGCCCTCGCGCCATCCGCGGACGACGAGGACGAGGACGAGGACAACAAGGGCGGCACGGACGGCACGGACGAACCCTCCACGGTCGACGACGACGCGGCCCCTTTGCGACGCGACGAGGCCCTGGAACTCCTGGCCCTGGGCGAGGTACTCGCCCGCAAGGCCGCCTACGGCCGTCAGCTCTCCGTACGGTCCGCCCGCCGGGCCGGAGCATCCTGGTCGCAGATCGGCGCCGCCCTCGGCACCAGCAAGCAGGCAGCGTGGGAGGCCCACAACCGCTGGATCGACGAGCAGGCCAAACAGGACCGGGACGCCGGGCACTGGGGGTTGGACGACAAGGAAATCGACGCGGCCCGCACACTCGCCGGTGAACCCGACAACTAGCGCTGGACATGTCGGAGTTCAGTGAGAAGCACACGGTCTCGCGGCTGTTCGGCTCGCCTCCCGGCTATGTGGGCTACGAGGAGGGCGGGCAGCTGACCGAGAAGGTCCGCCGCAAGCCGTTCTCCGTCGTCCTGTTCGACGAGGTCGAGGACACCCTCTCGGAGAAGATCCTCTTCGGCGAACTGCGCCCCGGCCACATCGTGGTCGTCGATACCGAGGTCGAGGGTGAGGGCGAAAGCGAGACCAAGACCTTCACCTTCCGCGGCGAGGAGAAGTCCCCGCTCCCGGACGTTCCGCCGATCGAACAAGCCGCCGACGGAGACCGGCCAGGCTCGGGCCAGGGCTTCTGACCGAATACCGGGGCCGGGACCGGCCCCGGCCCCGGTCCCGCTCTCGATCCCAGTCCCAGTCCCAGTCCCGGTCTCGGGTCACTCCGGTACGCCCGCCAACTCCACCGCTCTACGGCGCAGGGACAGGCCTGCCGAGGCGACCGCCGAGACCACGGCGAGCACCACACAGGCGCCCACGGTCGCACCGAGCGTTGCCCACGGGAGCTCGACCGGCGTCCACACCGAGAGCAGGCCCAGCGCGACCCACATGCCCATCAGGTTGAGCCCGGCGACCAGTGTTCCCAGCACTCCACCGACCATGACCACCATCAGCGCCTCGGCGCCCACCAGCCGCAGCACCTGCCCTCTGGTGGCCCCGGCCAGCCGCAGCACAGCCAGGTCACGAGCCCGGTCGGAGGTCGCCATGACCATGGTGTTGGCCAGCGAGATGCCGGCATACAGCAGGGCGATGCCGAGGACCAGCAGGAAGCCCGTCCGGGTCGTCCGGTTGGTCTCGGGATACGTCGCCCGCACCCACTGCTTGTTGGTGCGCACCTCCCCGCCCGTCGCCCGCACCGCGTCCCGCAGTCCATCGGCCACGACGGCCAGGTCCGCCGCATCGGCCGTGTCGGCGCCGCGCACGAGACGTATGTCGACCCGGTCGACGGGCTCGTTCGGAGCGTTACGTGGCGTGACGTAAACACCGTTGCTGCCGGTGCCGATCGACATGACCACGGCGATCTTCAGGGACTTCTTCCTGCCGTCGCCGAGCCACACGTCCACGCTCTGCCCGACGGAGTGCCGCTCCCACTCCTCGTTGACGATGATCGAGTCGTCGTCCAGGTCGCTCACCTTCCCGGCGGCGAGCGGCAGACGGGCGGTGTCGGCCAACAGGCGGGGATCAGCAGCTCGGGCCTGCGACTTGATGAGCGCAACGCCCTCCTCCAGGGCGTACACGGCGCTCGACGAGGTCGCCGAGACCTCGGCGCCGGGCACGGCGCGCAGCTTCTCCAGCGTCGCGTCGTCGAAGCCGGCGTCGCCCGTGTCGCCCGCGTCACCCACGCCACCCGCGTCACCCGCAGGGGTGACCACGAAGTCGGCAGCCGTCTGCTCGCGGACCTCGGTGGCCTTCGCCTCGTTGATGATGGCGGTGGCGCCCAGCAGCGATCCCGCCAGCGCCACAGTGACCAGGACGGGCGCCGCGACGGCGGCCGTGCGCCGGACGCCGGCCGCGGCGTTCTCCCGCACCAACATGCCGGTGGCGCCGGGCAGTTGAGCAGGCAGCCAGGCGATCAGCCGGACCAGCGGACCCACCAGCACCGGCGCGAGCAGCGCCGTCGCGGTGATCAACAGCATCGGCCGGCTCACATAGGTCTTGCGATGGAGCAGGTCGCCCGGGTCGGAGGCCAGAGCCAGGACCAGCGTCACGACGGCGGTCAACAGCAGGGCCGCGCCGGACAGCGAGCGGCCCCACGTCATCGCCCGGGCGTCCACGGCCGCTTCGCGCAGCGCCTCGGTGGGGCTGGTGCGCCCTGCCCGCCAGGACGCGGCCAGCGCTCCGGACAACGCCACGAGCAGGCCCGTCCAGAAGGCCATGTGGTACGGCCAGGTGTAGTCGCCGATGGTGAACCACTGGGGCGCGAGGCTCTCGTCGGCCGCCCACCCGGCGAGCTTCGGCGCTCCGTGGGAGCCGAGCACGCAGCCGGTCGCCGAGGCGAGCACGCCGACCAGGAGGGCCTCGGAGACGACCATGCGGCGGATCTGCCCCGGGGTCGCCCCGGCCGTGCGCAGCAGCCCGAACTCGCGGCGGCGCTGTGCGACCGCGAACGCGAAGGTCGACGCCACCACGAACACCGACACGAACCCGGTGACACCGCCGGCCGTGCCGAACATGGCGTTCATCGCGGTGAGGGCCTTGCTGTCCCGGTCGGGATCAGCGTCGGCGTACCGGCGCGCGTCGCCGGTCAGGACCTGGACACCGTCGCTGCCGCGCACCGCCTCGCGTACGGCCGCCGCGTCCGCGTCGACGACGAGCTGGACGCTGCGCGGCGCCAGCTGGGCGGCGCGGGCGCCGGTGTGGAACACGGCGTTCTCGAAGCCGAGTCCGGCCACGGTGCCGACGACCCGTACGGTGCCGGTGTCGGTCCGCATCCGTGTGCCCGGCCGGGCCCAGTCGCCGCTGACGACGACCTCGTCCGCGGCTTTCGGCGCGCGTCCGGCATCGAGCCGGTACGGCGCGAAAGCGGCGGTGGACCATGGATGCCCCACCAGATCGCCGGGTCCACCCTGAGCCCGTACGCCGTCCAGGGCCCGTACGCCGTCCAGGACCCGTACGGGGAACGACCGGTCCTCGACGACGGTCCCGAGGTCCTCCAGCTTCGCGACGACGTCGGCGGGTACGGTGCGCGGTTGCGCGAGCTTCTGGGTCCGGTCGCCGTTCGGGGTGGGCACCCGCAGCGTGTCCATGCCCTTGACGACCACCGGGGCCGCAGCGAACCGCTCGGGCCCGCGGTCGGGTGCGTCCAGCGAGGACGCCAGGGCCAGCCCCATCACGGCGATCAGCGCCACGCCCAGCGAGAGAGCGACGAAACTGCCGACGAAGGTGACCCAGCGGGTGCGCAGGGCGTACAGGGCGTACAGGACGGTGCTCAGCACGGCACGGCCTCCAGCTTGGTCATGCGCGCGGCGATGTCCTCGGCACCGGCGCCGATCAGCTCGCCGTTGACACGGCCGTCGACGAGGAGGACGACGCGGTCGGCGTAGGAGGCGGCGACCGGGTCATGGGTGACCATGATGATCGTCTGGCCCTCGCGGTCGACCATGCCGCGCAGCAGGACGAGTACGTCGCGGCTGGTCTGCGAGTCGAGCGCGCCGGTCGGCTCATCGCCGAAGACCACCTCGGGGCGGGTGATCAGCGCGCGGGCCAGGGCGACGCGCTGCTGCTGGCCGCCGGACATCTCCGTCGGCCGGCGCCGGGCCCGCTCGCCGAGTCCGACCTGCTCCAGCGCCTCGCGGACCCGGGCCTTCGGGGGACGGCGGCCGGCCAGCCGCAGAGGCAGGGCCACGTTCTGCTCGGCGGTCAGCGAGGGCAGCAGGTTGAACGCCTGGAACACGAAGCCGATGCGTTTGCGGCGCAACAGGGTCAGCCTGGTGTCGCTCAGCTCGGTCAGCTCGGTCCCGCCGACGGTGACCGAGCCGGAGGTGGGCCGGTCGAGGCCCGCGGCGCACTGCAGCAGGGTCGACTTGCCTGAGCCGGAAGGCCCCATCACGGCGGTGAACGTCCCCTTCGGAAAGCCGAGCGATACCTGGTCGAGGGCGGTGACGGACGAGCCGCTTGAGCCGTACCGCCGGGTTACGGAGCGCAGTTGGATCGCATCATCGGTCATGTGTTCCCACTCATGTCGGTGTCGGTACTCCCCCGCACCTGGGCGGGACGGAACTTCGGGAAGCGGCGCCCTACACGTCGGGCACCGGCCGTTCCCGAGGCGACCGAGGCGGCCAGGGTCCCCGAGACGGTGTGGCAGATGACAGGCCGCAGGTCACAACCTGCAACCCTCGTCTCGGCCTCGGTCTCGGCCTCGGTTTCCGTCTCCGTCTCCGTCTCCGAGATGCCTCCACCAAACCGCGAGAGCCCCTCACGACGCAGTGCGGCAGGGACGAGACCTGAGGTAGGGCCAGGCCTACCCCGAGTCCACGCCCTGGACCGATGGCACCGAGCGGGTCCGCCCTCCTACGGTGATCCCCATGCACCCTCGGAACGTGTGGCAGGCCATGTCCCGGCCGGGCTTCCTGCTCTCGGCCTGGCCCTGGCGCTCTGTCGCGTACCTGTTCACCGGCGCGGTGACCGGCGTCGCCGCCCTGGTGGCGATCGTGACGGTCGCGGCGGTCTGCGGGGCGCTCGCCATCGTCGTGGTGGGGCTTCCCCTGCTCGTCGTGATCGCCCTCAGCGGGATTCCGGTGGCCTGGGTGGAACGGCGCAGGCTGCGCCTGATCGACCACGATCCGACGTCCGGCCAGCATCAGGAGCCGGCCGCGACGGGTCTGTGGGCCTGGTTGACCACCCGCCTGCGCGAGCAGGCGACCTGGCGGGAGCTCGGGTACACGCTGTTGTTCGCCGGGCTGCTGTGGCCGGTCGACGCTCTGGCGATCACGGTTGCCCTGCTCTTCCCGCTGTCCATGGTCGCCACCCCGTTGCTGATGGCCACGGTGGGCGGCGACGACGAGACGAAGGTGCTCAAGCAGTGGACGGTCACCACGTGGCCGGCCGCGTTCGGCGTCGCCGTGCTGGGCCTGCTCCTCATGGGCCTGTGCTGTTACGTGCTCGGTGTCGCGGCCGGCGCCCGCGCCCAGCTGACCCGGCTGCTGATCGCCTCCCGCGAGGGCGAACTCGACGCCAGGGTGGTCGAACTGGCCAGCTCCCGCTTCCGGTTGGTGGACGCCTTCGAGGCGGAGCGGCGCCGCATCGAGCGTGATCTGCACGACGGCGCCCAACAGCGGCTGGTGGCCCTGGCGATGATCCTCGGCCTGGCCCGGCTGGACGCACCGCCCGGCCCACTCGCCGACCAGCTCGCCAAGGCCCACGGGGAGGCAGGCAAGGCACTCGCGGAGCTGCGCGAACTCATCCAGGGCATCCACCCCAAGGTCCTCGAGGACTACGGCCTGCAGGCCGCGGTCGCCGACGCCGCGGACCGCTCCGTGGTGCCCGTCGACGTCGACCTCGAACTGCCGGGCCGGCTGCCCCGGGCGGTGGAGTCGGCGGCGTACTTCGTGGTCTGCGAAGCACTCGCCAACGTCGCCAAGCACAGCGGGGCCGGTCGCGCGGAGGTGAGCGGCGATCACCGTGACGGCCGCCTGCTCCTCCAGGTGCGCGACGACGGCCGCGGAGGTGCGGACACTTCGGCGGGCAGCGGGCTCACCGGCCTCGCGGACCGGGTGTCGGTTCTCGATGGCAGACTTGCCCTGTCCAGTCCGCCGGGCGGCCCGACCCTTCTGCTTGTGGAGTTTCCTTGCGAGTTGACCGAGGCAGCCGATCACTCCGCGTAGTGCTGGCCGAGGACAGCGTGCTGCTGCGGGAAGGACTCATCGGCCTGCTCAGCCGCTGCGGTCACGAGGTGGTGGCGGCCGTCGGGGATGCGGAGGCTCTGGTCGCCGCGGTCGAGGAGCACGCCCCCGACATCGTGGTGACGGACGTGCGCATGCCACCCGGCTTCCAGGACGAGGGGCTGCACGCCGCGGTGCGGCTGCGCGAGAAGCGGCCCACGCTGCCGGTCCTGGTCCTCAGCCAGTACGTGCAACGGACGTACGCCTCCGAACTCCTGGACTCCGGCGACGGATCCGGCGTCGGCTACCTGCTGAAGGACCGGGTCGGCCAGGTCGAGGAGTTCGTCGACGCACTGCGCGAGGTCGCGGACGGCGGGACGGTGATCGACCCCGAGGTGGTGCGCCAGTTGCTGCGCAGGCGCCGCGATCCGCTGCAGCGGCTCACGCCGCGCGAGCGCGAGGTGCTGACGCTGATCGCGGAGGGCAAGTCCAACGGGGCGATCGCAGACGAGCTGGTGGTCTCCGAGGCCGCGATCGGCAAGCACATCAGCAGCATCCTCACCAAGCTGGACCTGCCTCCGGCACACGAGACCCACCGCAGAGTGCTGGCCGTCCTCGCATACCTGCGAGCCTGACCGGCCGGGCGCCTCGGCCGCCGTGCAGCACGTGAGACGCCCTGGCCCCCCGGGCCCTGCCCCCCGCTCCGGCTTCGCGCAGAACTCGCCCAGCCACGCACCGTACGCCGTACGCCGTACGCCGAAGGAGGCTCATTGCTCAAGCCCACGACCTGACGCCTCCGCCCGGCCGCCAGGCACCGGCGCCCGTCTGAGCCCCGATCCGGTAGTCTGTGGGCCGAGCGCTCTTGGCGGGCGCTGCGGCGTGTCGCGCGGTATACCGCGTGCCTCGTCACCGCAGCGGCTCGATCCAGATCGCTCAGGGCTTGCCCGGGAGACCTGGCCACGACTCGCCATCGAGTCCCACGCAAGGTTTCACACAAGCCCCGCCTTCGTAGCTCAGGGGATAGAGCACCGCTCTCCTAAAGCGGGTGTCGCAGGTTCGAATCCTGCCGGGGGCACCAGGCAAAAGGACCCGGACCGATCATGGTCCGGGTCCTTCGGTGGTTCGGCTTCAGGCGGCATGCGGGGTGAAGGTGACGCGGGAGTCGCCCTCGTCGATGGCCAGGTTCAGGGTGCCGTCCAGCGCCTTGGCCAGGCGTCGCAGCAGCGGGAGCGTCGGCACGGTGTCGCCGCCCTCCATCCGGGACACCTGAGGCTGTGTCATCCCTGCCCGCTCGGCCAGCTCGGCCTGGGACAGGCCGAGTTCGATCCGACGGTCGTAGACCGCCTGCCCGAGATCGCCGGCCAGCCGCGCATCGACGTACTCCTGGTCGCACTCCACCGCCTCACCCGCAAGCTGCCGGGCCCGGCGCGTCCTCCACGTACTGTGACTCATCAACTCTCCTTGCGCCGATCGTAGGTGTGCTCGGCCCGGTCGTGCTCGGCCTCGCAGACCTTCAGGGCCTGAAGCGCCCGCTCGACTTCCGCCGCCTCACGCATCCTCGTCTTACGGAACACCGTCAACAGAACGATCCGCTGCCCGGGAGCAAGCCAGTACGGGATGCGCACGGCCTCGCCGTCTAGCTCGAAGCGCAGCTCACGCAGCTTGCCGCCCAGGTGACGCGAGTACGGCTCACCGAGCGTCGTCGGCCTGCCCAAGAGACGGTCCGTCTTGTCCTCCACCCGCCGGTAGAGGCGGAACGGAAGCAGCTCCAGCCAATCCCGCGCCTCGGGTTCGATCTCGAGCTGTGCAGGATGCCCGTGAAGGATGAGCTGGCCCGGCGCCGGTACGAGAAGTTGATCGATCGCCTTGAGTCGCTGATGCGGGCCGCCCTCAAGCCCGAGTACCAGGGCTACTACGGGCAGCTGATCCTGAGCGGCGACGATCTTGCCGAGATGGGCAAGCTCAGGGATGTCCGGGGTGCCGCTCGGGAGGCGGGGCGCCGTCTTGGCTGGAAGACGGCCACTCGTCTCGTCGGTGGCCGACTCTTCGTGCTCGACAAGCGGGAGGTACCCGAGGAGATCGAGCGGCTGGCCTGGGATGCGGCCGCTGCTGCGATTCACCGGGCCTGGCAGGAAGGCCGCCGACCGCGCGGCTGATCCGGAGCCGGGGAGACGCAAGGAGCCGCCCCACCGCGACAGTGCGATGGGGCGGCCCTCTCGTACGGCTCTCCGGCACCAAGCGTGCCGGACGGATGGCAGACACTACGCTGAGCCCAGCGGGATCTGGCCCGCAGCACAGTGTCCGGGAGGTGCTTCATGACGGCCGAGATGATGGCCCCGGCGTGGATGCATGAGCAGATCACGGCGGAGGAGTACGAGTCCTGGTCCGATGAGCAGTGCGCCGGTATCGAGATCGTGGACGGGATGGTCGTCGTGAGTCCGAGTGCGTCCAAACGGCACAACCGGCTGGCCCGGATTGTGGCGAACGCCCTGGATGCCGCCGCGGGCGCGGAGTGGAACGCCGACACGGACTTCGACGTCCGGCTTCAGGACGTCCCGCTCACCAATCGGCGACCGGACGTCGTCGTGTACCGCGCAGACACGATCGACATCACCCCCACCCGCCCTGAGCACGTGCTGCTGGTCGCGGAGGTGGTGTCGCCAGGCTCGGAGACCACCGACCGGATCGTGAAGGTCGACCAGTACGCCAAGGCAGGCATCGGCTTCTACTGGCGTATCGAGCAGGCCGCGACAGGCGTTCCTCTCGTGTACACCTACGTTCTCGACCCCGCGACGAAGACCTACCGGGACGGAGACGTATTCACCGGAGCCCTCAAGGTAGCGGCCCCCTTCCCCGTGGAGATCGGCCTCGGCCAGATCTGACCACGCGCTGCGCAGGAGCCAGCAGCGCGTGAGCGATGCGTGAGAGGACTGCCCGATACAGGGCGGCATGAGCCGGATCAAGTGGCTCGCCGTTGCGTTCTGACCAGGGGAAACAGGACCGCGCGGCAGCGCCAGGCACCACCCGGCAAGGAGTCGATCCCGCTCCTAAAGCGGGTGTCGCAGGTTCGAATCCTGCCGGGGGCACAACCTGCGTAACAGGTCAGAGGATTACAGGCCCCCTATTCCGTCTGGACGGGGGCCTGTTTCATGATCGAATGCCGCATAGATGCCAGACCTCCACGCGCACCCGAGACGCGTCTCTCGCAGACCTGCACGGTGTCCGCTGGGCCGCATCGGACAAAACCTGGCATACTTCAAGTATGGCAACTCGGAAGATCACTATCACCGTGCCGGAAGAGCTGGTGGAATCGATCAAGGAGCGCGTTGACGCGCGCGGGGTATCCGGCTACATCGCCGCAGCCGCAGCTCATCAGGACGCCATGGACCGACTGCGCGAGTTGGCCGAGCGTCTCGAAGAAGAGCACGGAACCGTGACGGACGACGAGCAGCAAGCAGCGCTGGACCGCATCGCCGCCATCGACGGCTGGCATGACGAGCAGCGATCGAGTTCGGACGAGGCCGCGTGAGCCGCACCGCACGAGCGAAGCTGCACCGCCCGCGACAGCGCGTCTTCGTGTTCGACTCCGAGGCTCTCTCCAAGGCGGTCCAGGGCGACCGGGAGGTGGTCGCCCTGATCAAGACGGCTCCGCGGCTCGACGTCCCGATCGTCACCTCGGCACTCACGACCCTGGAGGCATGGGACCCCCGCGAAACGTCGAGGCAGGCACTGTGGAACTGGACGCTGTCCCGGATCCGCATCGTGCACACTGACGACCAGGTGATCGCCATGGCGCGAGACATGCTGAAAACAGCCGGCCTGCATGGGCACAAGTACGCCATCGACGCCATTCTGGCGGCTGTGGCCGGGCGGGAAGCCGCGCAGGGAGCTCAGGCAACCGTCTTCACCTCGGACACCGACGACATGAATCAACTCCTCGCGGGACACTCCGTGCGAGTAGAGAAGGTGTGACGAGTCGCCCGCACCTCACTGCGGCCACTCGCCAGCTCCCCGAGCAACCCGTGCCTTCTTCGGACAACCTCCACCGGCACGCATGCAGCACACACGGGGACGGGAAGCACCGTGAACGCGTTAGAACCGCGGAGGAGCGTTTCCCAGGCCAGACACCCTGCGACCCACGTTTCCGCAAGTCAAAGCATCGCCCAGAGGAAACCCCTAAAGCGGGTGTCGCAGGTTCGAATCCTGCCGGGGCACAACGTCGATCAGGGGCTGGGCCCCCGGAACTGCCTGGTCAGGGCAGGCTCGGGGGCCCTTCTCTTGCCTCCCACTCCCGCGCTGCCTCCCTCGCTCCGGGAACGCGGACCGCCCTGACGCTCACCCGGGAGCGGCAATCACACGCAAGCCACTGTGCGCATACTCCAGCATGCTTCCCGCATGTCCTCAACGACTCGTATCACTGTCACCCTGCCCAGCGACCAGGTGGCAGAGCTTCGCAAGCTCACTGACAACGTCTCCGGCTACGTAGCGGAAGCAGTAGCCCGCCAGATCCGGCACCAGCTGCTGGGCGACGACCTACGACGCCATGAAGAGGACCACGGGAAGTTCAGCGACGAGGAGCGGGCGGAGGCCCGGTCGAAGATCCTTGGTGCCCTTGCCCCCTCCAAGAACGCGGACGCCGCATGAGCGAGCGCATCGAGACCGTTGTCCTGGACTCCGAGGGACTCTCGGCCTGGATCACGCAGGGCCGAAAGTTCCTCGCACTGGTGCCGGTGTTCCACAAGATGGGTGCCGACCTCGTCATCGGGGCGAATACCATCGTGGAGGTCAGCCACTCGCGTACCGACGTTCCGCGTCTCAGCTGGGCTCTGTCACGAATCAAGGTGGAACCGGTCACCGAGCAGGCGGCGAAGGCCGCTGCGGAGCTCCTCAAGGAAGCCGGACTGCACGGCCGCAAGTACGCCATCGACGCGACCGTGGCCGAAGTGGCACTGCGCCAGCCAAGGCCGGTCGCGCTGCTGACGTCCGACAGCGACGACATGACAAAACTCTGCGGCAAACACGTGCGGATCATCCCCCTCTGAATCGTCCGATGCTCCGCGGAGTGCACCTCGGCGCCTCTTCATCGAAATGGTCGTCGGCGTACAACAGTTGACGCAGCAACAGCACAGGCACGAGACCGGCCGCCTGCGCGCCCACCTCCAGCGCGTACCCGACCCGCGTTCGCGTCGCGGGCGGTGGTATCCCCTGGTCGGCCTGCTGCTGATCTACGCCTGCGCAGTCGTCTCCGGCGCCCGGACCGTCACCGAGAGACCTCGGGTACCGGGATTGCGGACAAGGCGCTTGTTCCGTCGTCTTCCGGGGATTCCGCGATCAGAGGGCAGCAAGATCCGTAGGCAGTGCCCGGATCAGAACCACGTCGTGTACCCACTGCTCATCAAGCCGGGCGACGGACGCGGTGAGTGGGTCGGCGAAGACCGTCCGGCCTTGGCCGTTATGGGCGTAGAGCAGGTTGCCGGTGGCCTCGCGGCCGCCGATCGCGCGGCGGATCCAGAGCACGCCGCGGGTGTCGGGACCCGGGGTCTGGATGGCTTCGAGTACGTCGTCCCAGCTGTGTACGGATACGTGTGCGAAGTGCGGGAAGTGGCGGCGGCGCAGCCTGGCCCACCAGCCTGGGGCTTCGTGGGCGGGCTGCCAGGGGGCGGCGGCCGACGGGTGACCGTCGATACCGGAGTGCACGGCGGCTACGCAGCCGCGGGCGTTGATCCTGCGGTTCTGCGCGGTGATCCGGCGGGCGGCCTCCTCCGGCGGCACCGATTCCATATCCGCAAGTGGTGCGCTCGATGTCGGATGGAACGGATAGCCGCCGATCTTGGGGACCACGACGGAGGCCGCCAGCATCGGGGTGCGTGGGAAGCCGGGCTGGGCCAGGGTGCGGCACGCCATCAGCCAGGCCGTGTCCGTCTCGTGCACGGGGTGCGGCACGGCGAGTTCGACGAGTCCGCCGTAGATCCCGTCGAGCCATGCCGCTGCCCTCTGGGCCGGGTCCTGTACGACGGGAGCCGTCATCAGGAAGCGTCGTCCCAGAGGGCGGCCAGTGAGACGATGCGGTCCTTGTACTCCAGGGGTTCGCGCCACTCCGGCACCCAGTACAGGATTCCGTGCTTGGCCCCGGCGAAGGCGCCCGCGAGGGCAGCGATCGAGTCCGAGTCGCCGGAGGAGTGGGCGGCGCGTGCCACGGCTCCTCGCGCGTCGCCGTCGACGACAAGGAAGCTGTACAGGGCCGTGGCCAGGGCCTCCTCAGCGACCCAGCCGGCACCGACGGCCTCGGACGGGTCGCGCTCCTGATCCTTGCTACGCAGTGCCGTGGCCGCGGTATCCAGGGCGCGTAGGCACTCGTCCCAGCCGAAGGCGATGAACGACTTCGGGTCCGGGGCGCCCGCCTTGTTCCACAGGTCACCGAGCCACTCGGCGTGGTAGGTGTGCCGGGACTCCTGCGCGTACGCGCGGAGCCGGGGAAGCAGGTCGTCGAGCTTGCAGCCGTACGCGAGCAGCCAGGTGGCGTGGGCTGTCAGGTCGCTGGCCGCGAGCGCGGTGGGGTGCCCGTGGGTGAGGGCCGCCTGCAACTGGGCGATGCCTGCTCGCTGTTCAGGACTCAGGCCGGGGATGAGGGCGACGGGGGTGACGCGCATGTTGGCACCGCAGCCCTTGGAACCGATGACGGTGGCGTCCTGCCAGCGGATGCCGCGTTCGAGGGCGACGCAGGCATTGAGGCAGGTCTGACCAGGCGCGCGGTTGTTGTCGGGGTCGTGCAGCCAGGCCACGAAGTGCTTGCGCAGGGCAGCCTCGACCGTGGCCGGAGTGAGCGCGGCGGCGGTCGGGCCCGCGCCGCGCGTCCTGCCGCGGGTGCCGGGTTCGCCCGCACCGGCCTCGACCAACGCTTCCCCGACCGCCAGCGCCATCTGGGTATCGTCGGTGACCCGGACGATGTCACCCTCGGAGAGCGGAAGACCCATCTCCCGCCACGAGCCGAACTTGGCCGCGATCTGGGCCATGTTGAGGAACTCAGTGGGGTAGCCCATGGCGTCACCGATGGCCAGACCGAAGAGGGAACCGGCGGCGGCGAACCGGACACGTTTCAGCGTGGAATGGCCGGCGAGCTCGCGCAGTGCATCCAGGCTGGGCGCTTCGGCGGGGGATCCTTGAACGATGTGCATGGATGCCACGGAGGCCCCCTGCTGGATCAGCTCGGTCACCGTCTGGGACGGTGCGAGGCCGCGAGCCTTGCCCGCGATCAACTGTTCCTTCCATGCAGTGCCCAGATTGACGGCCTCGCTGCCCCTCGAATGCACGGGGACCCAACTCGCGGCGTCGTCCGCATCGTTGAACCACAGGTAGCCGACCAGATCGTGCCCGGCGTCGGTCACGGCCACGTACCGCACGGGCCCACTGGTCCTGAACCTGTAGCGGGGCGGGCCTCCAGAGACGGTGATGCCTGCCCCATCGTCCTCCCAGATACGGGGGTTCGTCGTGCGCTTGACGAAGCGGGGTGCGGAGTCACGATCGCGGGTCATGGGAGCTTTCCTCTTCTATTTCTATTGCTTCGGCAGGACGTCGCCGTAGATGTGCCACTGGCCACCGTCCTCGAAAGCCCGTGTCACTTGGTATTCGGTGCCGCGCCCGAGGAGAAGCTCCCGCTCCCCCATACCGAATTTGCCGACATTCTCGATCCACATTGCCGGATGACCTTCAGGAACCCGAAGGTGCAGGATGGCCTTGCTGTCCTTGAAGGCAGCAACGGCCCCGTTGTCACCGAGCGAGGTCGACATGAAGCCTCTGTCGCCGAGCACCTGTCCGATCAGGTCGTCGGGTGCGTCAACCTTGAGGTGGTTGATGCCCTGGCCCCGGACCACCGTGATGTCCTCCGGCACCGGGCGGCCGGCCAGCGCCTTGTCAGCGTCCTCGATGTGCTGGAGAACGTCGGGAGTGCCCAGGTCGGCGTCGCCGCGAAGGTAGCCGTTCATCTCCTTGTACGTGGCGTAGTTCGAGTTCGCGGCTCCGCTGTGTTCGTCCGAGTAGTCCCAGAGCGCCTTCTTGCCCGATTCGGGCAGGTTGTCCGCGTAGTCGTTCCAAACTTCGCGTCCATAGGAGACCGCCTCACCCTCGTCCGCGAACTGCCGAGCCCCGCCACTGATTTCGCTGGACGCGAGGGCATGCTTCTCCTCGACGCCGAGCTGGGCGAACTCCTTCTGTGAGAGCTGCGAGGGCTGCGAGGGCTGCGAGGAGGACGAGAGACCGTCATCCGCATGCTTCGCCACCCCCGCATCGACGTCATCCAGCTTCCACGAATCCGGCAGATGCGGCCCCTTGCCGACCGCGGTCTCCGCCGACCGCACACCCCTGGCCGCCACATTCGTCGCCGCGGCCTCCGTGCCCTCTTTCACGGCCAGCCGCAGCCCTCCCTTGGCCAGGCCCGCGCCCTTGGTTCCGATGAGTTCGGGGATGAGGCGGCCGATGAACTCGGAGGGGTCCTTCTTGAAGCCGTCGACGGCGGCCTGGACCACGCGTTCGGGGTGGGTGGCGGTGGAGACCAGGCCGGACAGCGTCATATTGACGTTCTGGTAGTACGCGGCCGGGTGGGTGAGGTTGTAGGGGTCGGTGGGGTTGAGCCCGCGGGCGAAGTTGAGCAGGCCCGCGGTGCCCTTGAGCGCGCCACCGGCGACGTGGGTGAGCTCGGTGTAGTACGCCTGGTAGCCGTCGACGATGTCGTTGCCGATGCGGTCGAGGGGCGGCGGTTCGGCAGGTGCGTGGGCGAGGGCGGCTCTGATGGCGGCGGCCGCCTTGGCCGACGCCTCGTTACGTCCACGGCGGGCGTCCGCGAGGATGTCGGCGGCCTTGTCCATGTCGGCCTTGCCCGCGCCGTCGTCGAAGGGCTCGGGCTTCGGTCCTGGATCCTCACCTGACAGAGCCTTGACGTTGTACGCGTCGGCCTTCTTGTTGTACGCCTCGGCAGCCGCCTTGTAGGTCCGCTCGCCCTTCTTGTAGAGGTCGATGGCGTCCTGCGCCTTGTCCTGCGCCCACTTGACCGTGTCGGCGTACGAGTCCAGGACCCTGGCTGCGTCCTCGCAGGCGTCGGCGGCCTGCATCCACTTGGTGGGGTGCATCTCGAACTTCCGCCGGAAGGCGTCCCCGCCCTCGCCGGTCCAGCCCGACGAGCGCACCTTCTTCATGCCCTGCCCGACATGGTCGAAGGCGGTGTAGAAGTCCTTCAGATGCTTGGCGCTCTCCCGGACCTTGCCCGGGTTGCCGTGGACCAGCTCGGTCGGGTCCTCGGTGTGGCCAAGGCCCTGCTCGCTGGGGGTGGCTCCGAGCCCGGCCGCGACACGGTCACCCGCCTCGTGGACCCAGTCGCCGGCCTTGTCCAGGCCGACCTCGTCGAGCGCGTCGCCGGTCTTGTCGCTGACGTAGTCGACGCCCTCACCGAGCTTCTCCTTGCCCGCGTCGATCAGGTTCTCGCCGGCCTTCAGGCCGGTGTTGATGCCGCCCGTGATGCCGTCGACGACATCACCGAAGCCCATCAGCCCCCGCCCTGCTGCTCGGCGGCCTTGGCACGGGCCTCCGGCGAGGGACCGAACGTCTCGTCCAGCCACTGGTCGTACTCGGCGTCGGGCACACCGGCCGCGCCGTGCAGGTTCTCCGGGTTGAGGCCCAGCGGGCCCACCGTGCGCGAGGTCATGACGTCGCGGCCGGCGTCCTTCCAGCCCTGCTCCACATTGGCGTTGGCCTTGTCCCAGGACTCCTTGCTGTAGTCCACGCCGCCGAAGGCACCCGAGGTGGCGATGTCGCCCCACCCCTGCCTGGTGACCTCGTCCTCGGTCGCGTACGGATTGCCGATCGCCGCGTTCGTGACGACCTTGAAGGTCCCCTCGACGTACTGTTCGACCTCGTAGTACGTGCCCGCCGACAGGCCCACGTTCTGCGCGAACTCGTTCCCCTCGTTCACCAGCGTGCGTACGCCCCACTCCCAGCGCGTGCAGAACGAGTCGAACGCCTCGGTCACGTCGTCGGTTCCCAGCTCCAGGCCGGACAGAGCGAGGTCGCTGAAGCCACGCCCGGCCCCTGCCACGCCGGCCATGCCCAGCTCCTTGAGCTCACCGAGCGCCTCGGTAAGGCCCTTTGTGATCAGCTCCAGGCCCTGAGCCCTGAGATCCTTACCGCCCTCGGTGCCGCCGCCCCCGCCGCCCGCATCCGCCCTCATACCTTGTACTCCGTGAAGTGGTCATCACCATCGAGCGCGGCCTCGTCCGGCACGATCCCCCGCACCGGCGGGAACACCATCCCGTCCGGGCCGTCCGCGCAGTCCAGGGCCACCCCGCAGGGCACCCCCGCCGCGGGAACCGCCACGTCGAGCAAGCGGGCGCCGAGGATCGACTGGTACGCCCACTCGCGGGCGTACGCGCCACGCGCCTTGGCATAACGGGCCAGGGCCTGCTCGTCGGAGAAGGCGAGAATGAAGCGCATGCCGTTGAGATCAGCGGTCAGCAAGCCGCGTTCCTCTTCCGGGTCGTCCGGGGCGTCCCCGTCGCCGAGCGGCACCAGAACCGCCGTGCGGCGGAACTCTCCCAGCAGTTCCGCGAACGCCTGCTTGCGGGACGCTGCTTCGGGGTCCGCGTAGCTCATGGGCGCAGGCGCCTCAGGCGATGGATCGCTCTGCGGCGGCGTCGAGGTCTCGGCCGGCGCCCGCGTCTCATGCCACCTGGCCGGCTGGGCGGGCTGGGCGGAAGCGCCCGACGTCAGCCAGTCCGGCGCAGACGTTTTTGTGTCACTTGGTGCCGGTCCAGCCATGTCGGCGTAGTCCGTGAACGGCGACCGTCGCCCCTGCTCGGGCAGCGAGGCACTCCCGTTGTTGTCAGCCACGCCCAGCATCCTCACACCCCGACGTTCTCGATCGCAACGCAAGGTGCCCTTGGCCACATCCCGCACATGATCTCCACCGGCAGCTCGCCGGGAAGAACACCGTCGAACCCGATGGGCTGTCGGCGTCGCTTGAACCGTGGCTCTTCCAAGATTTCCGTGAAGCCGGTCATGCTTCCGTGCGCCAGTGACGTTCCGTCATGGATGGCGGGATGCTCGGTCAGTGTGCAGAGTTGCTGAAGACGGTGTTTCCGCACCTCGGCGGGGCGCTAGTGGAGCAAGTGGTGGCAGAGGGCGGTCTGTTACGGATCGTGGCGGTACAAGCCGGCCTGCGGCCTCGGTGATCGCCAAGTCCGCCTGGGCACAGGCTCACATACGTGTCGGCTGTGATGGTGATCGAGGAATGGCGGACACCCGGCCGCATAGGCCAGCGTTGCCGCGCCGTGGCGCAGTTCGTGAAGCAGGACCGGCGGGAGGCAATGCCCTCGCACACCTCGATGAACCGCCTGGTGACGCTGGCGAGGTGGATCAGTTCTCCGTTCCAGCGGGTGAAGAGCCCGCCATGACGTTCGGCAGCACGACCTCAGCAGGGCGACACAAGAGCGGCCCACCACGTGTATCAGGTGGGCCGCTCTCGCTCCCTCAGGCGGGACCGGGATCGAAGATCTCGCGTCCACCAATCCGGCGCCAGATAACGTGCGGCTCACCTTCGCGGAGTTCGTCTCCGTACTGCCAGGTGGCGCGCCCGTCAGGCGCCCAAGTCATTTCCATGATGGGACGCTCACCGTCAGGGAGCCTGAACGGGATCGATCCGTTCGACCTGGGCGCGCTGCTCACCGACCCGGCCCTGTACGCCATTCTCGTCGCCGGAATCGGAGGTATGTACCTGCACACCGTCGCGCTGCAGATCGGCTCCGTGAACGGGGCGACGGCGGCGCTGGTGGTCGGCGAGACCGTGCTGCCCGGCATGATCGGCGTCTGGTGGCTGGGGGACGCCTCACGCCCCGGCTTCGCCTGGCTGGCGGTGACCGGCTTCGTCCTGACGGTCTCGGGCGCGGTCGCGGTGGCCTGGTTCGGCGCGCCGGAGACCGCCGGGAAGGACGTCCCGGCCCCGACCGACACCCCTACCCAGAACCCTGCGCTTGCCCAAAACCGAGCCCGGTAGCGTCGGGGACCGGCACGGGGACTGCCGCTCCCCGGATGACACCACCGGCGGCAACCTTCGCGTAAGAGCATCTCCGCCTGCTCGACCTCGGCCGCCGTCCCTTCCTGGAAGACCACGACAGGGAAGAGGCCGGCGTGGTTCAGATCGGTGGCCGCTCTGGCCACACCCCTGGAGCTCACGACAACACGCTTTCAACCTCGGTGATGCAACGCGGCTCAGACTGGTTCGGGTTGCGGTTCCAGTTGCCGCAGTGGTGCGACCGTCGGTTCCCATAGTTTGACGGTCCGCCTGTAGGCGTAGACCACTGAAGTCATCGCCAGAACGAGAAGTGGCCCGAAAACCTCCGGATGTCTGGCCATCTCCATCGGCAGATAGCGGTACGACACCAAGAGCGCGGCAAAGACCGTAGCGCCGTAGATGACCAGCTGGATTCCTGGCCGCTCCCAGCCACGGTCGAGCGAGCGCAGCGCTGCCTCGATCGTGAGCGCGAACACCACGCCGACGACGAGATCCACGCCGTAGTGGTAGCCGAATCCCAGCGTCGCAGCGAGCGTGGCAATCAGCCAGAACGTGCCCGCGAACCGCAGCATCCGTGGGGCTCTGCGGGAGTGAATGAAGATCGCCGTAGCCCACGCTGTGTGCAGGCTGGGCATGCAGTTGCGGGGGGTGATCCCGTCGTACGACATCGGGTGCGGGGTGTTGATCGGCGGCGGCGTGTCCGGCCACAGGTCGGCCACCGCCCATTGCACGCCGCCTGTGCCGGAGGCACCCGGGCCGTAGGCGAAGACCGGTCCGACCACCGGGAAGATCATGTAGACGGCCGGCCCGAGAAGGCCGATCACCAGGAATGTGCGTATCAGATGATGGCCCGGGAAGCCGCGCTCGACCGCCACGTTGCGCAGCTGGTACAGCGCGACGACAAGCGCAGCCACCGCAAGCTGCGCGTAGACCAATTGGAGAACATGGGTGCTGATCGGGCCGGTGGCCTTGACGATCCGGCCCGCCAGCCACGACGGGTTGCCCAGCGCCTGATCGGCGGTTGCCACGTACTGGTCGAGCACCACCGAGCGGGTCTTCGCCGTGATCAGGAGCCAGGTATCGCCAATCTTGCGGCCGGCCACCAGCAGCAGGCCCAGCCCGACACCCTTCAGCAGCAGGACACGTTCCCGGCCGGTACGGCGCGTGACAGCGATGACCGCACAGCCCAACATCACCCACAACGCACCGTTTCCGAAGGAATGGCCGTCGGCCATCTTGGCGTCTGCTGCCCACCGCACCAGCAGGAAGACGATGTCGATACCGATCGCGGCACCAGCCGCGATGAACCGTTGCCGCCAGGTGAGCACCACCATCATCAACGCCATACCGCCGTACAGCGGCCCCGGTTTCGGGGCAAAGATCAGGGCCTCCACCTGGCTGGTGATCGGCCCCGGTTGACCGTAGCGGCGTGCAGCGATCTCCAGTGCGATGAGGAAGCCAAGAGCCACCACACCCGTCGTGACCCACAGCATCGCGCGCCAACGGTGCGACGCGACCAATGCAACTATGCCGCTTATCTGAAACAACGCCCGTGATGCTATGGATTTCAATCTTTTGGCCGATTTATTCGAATAGTTCGACAGATGAAACGCGATGGGCAGCCATCGCGAGTTCGAACATGCTATCGGGGTCAGGTTGCGGCTTCGCCGCATCGTGGGATGGCAGTACGCCGAATCCAGCGGGATCAGGCCCCAGGACAGTGTCCGGGAGGTGCTTCATGACGGCCGAGATGATGGCCCCGGCGTGGATGCATGAGCAGATCACGGCGGAGGAGTACGAGTCCTGGTCCGAGGAACAGTGCGACGGCATTGAGATCGTGGACGGGATGGTCGTCGTAAGTCCGAGTGCGTCCAAGCGGCACAACCGGCCGGCCCGGATTCCGGCGAACGCCCTGGATGCCGCCGCGGGCCCGGAGCGGAACGCCGACACTGCCTACCAAGTACGGTCGGCCGTCGACGCCCCACCTCGGCTGAAGAGCCCGTACAGCATGCCGGAAATCTGTCGAGCCCGACCCTGCGTCAGCTCTACCCTTGCCGCATGACCCATGGAAAGACCTCGTACGTTTGCCTGCCCTGCCGGGCCTCGTACAAGCAGCCCTACCCCGGCTACTACGACCACGACCGGGTCTGTCCACGCTGCGCCGAACCACTGATCCACGTCGGCTCCGCTTTCGCGGCCCCCAAGAGGCGGGACACCGCCGCCTGGCGCACCCTCTCCGTGCTGCTGCACGCCGGTGTGCGCTTCCACAAGAGCTGTTGCGGCGGCCCCGGTTACCGCCCGCACACCCTCAGCGAGGTGCGCGAGCGGATGGCCCACGCCCGGACCACCGGAGAACCGTTCGCTCAGGCGTTGGTCCGCCGCGACCTGCCCTAGCAGCCCGAAAACAGAGGTCTCTCCGCCGCGGCCTGCCCTGCCCACCGCTGCCCGGCGTGTGTCCGGGGTAGCGAGAGCGACGAAGGCTGTTTCGACGGCCTCCGGATACGCCTGGGGCTTCCCGTGGCCGGCCAGTGCCCGGTAGATGCCGGACAGGGTAGATGCCGGACAGGTCGGGGCCTCACCCCTCGCGACGGGTTGATCAGTCCTGCGCCACGTTCGCCGCGGTCACATTCTCGATCACGCGGCCGAGTTTGGTCTTGGCCCGGGTCAGGTCCTGGATGCGTGCGGCGATGCGGTCGCGTTCGATGACGAGCTGGTCGAGCATGGCGGGGGTCGCGACGCCGGTGCTCACGCACGGCAGGAGTTCGACGACGGTACGGCTGGAGAGGCCGGCCGCGAAGAGGTCCTGGATGAGCTGGACCCGCTCCATGGCTTCGTCGGGATAGTCACGCTGCCCACCGGACGTCCGCGTCGATTCCAGGAGCCGCTGTTCCTCGTAGTAGCGCAGGGCCCGCACACTGACCCCTGACCGCCTGGCGAGCTGTCCGATGCGCATGGCGCAGGTCACTCCCTTCCCGCTCGTACCTCACGTTGACGTCAAGTTCAGGTTAGCGATACCGGCTACGGGGCAACCCTTCTTCGGCCGGGCGGCAGTTGCGACTTGCACCTCACGTCAACGTCAGGTTTTAGAGTGACGGGCGTCGGATGAACACGTCATTCCGGCCCGTCAAAGTAAGGCAGACCATTATGCGCGCAGCCCGGTTCCACGAATACGGCGGAGCGGAGAGCCTGGTGATCGAGCAGGCCCCCGACCCTCACCCCGGCCCCGGTGAGATCCGTGTCCGCGTCGCGGCGGCCAGCGTCAATCCCATCGACTGGAAGCTGCGCGCCGGCGACCTGCACCAGCTGATTCCCGTGGAGCTGCCCGCCATTCCCGGGCGCGACGGCGCCGGTGTGGTCGACGAGATCGGCGACGGGGTGCAGGGGGTGAGCATCGGCGACCGTGTCTTCGGACTGGGCGGTGTCACCGGGGCGACCGCAGAGCTGTTCATCCTCTCGGCCTGGGCGCACACCCCCGCCACGTGGAACGACGAGCAGGCCGCTGGTGCCGGTCTCGCGTCAGTGACCGCGATGCGTGGGCTCGACGCGCTCGGCTCCCTCGCGGGGCGCACCCTTCTCGTCGAGGGCGCCGCCGGAGGCGTGGGCAGCGCGGCGGTCGAGATCGCGGTAGCGCAAGGTGCCACTGTGATCGGGACAGCCAGTGAACGCAACCACGAGTTCCTCACCGCACTCGGCGCCGTTCCCACCACCTACGGCCCCGGCCTCGCGCAGCGTCTGTCCGCCCTCGCCCCGCGCGGAGTCGACATCGTGCTCGACACCGCGGCCTCCGGATCGCTGGACGACCTCGTCGCGATCACAGGTGACCCGAAGCGCGTCGCGACGGTCGCCGACCATGCGGGCGGGCAGCGCCTGGGCACGCATGTGGTCAACGCGGAGAACGATTCCGCTCTCCTGTCCGCGGCGGCGGAACTGGGCGGGCAAGGCCGCTACACACCCCGTATCGAACAGGCCTACCCCCTGGAGCGGATCGCCGACGCCCACGCGCACGCCGCGGGTGGGCGCACCCGAGGAAAGATCGTGATCTGCATCTGAACAGGCCGGTCTGTGCCTGAACAGGCCGGTCTGTGTCTCAACAGGCCGATCTGTGTCTGAACAGGCCCACGAGGCAGGTAACTCGCGACGTGCGGGCCTGCGTGACCGTCGACGCGGTTCCCGTCACCCCACAACAGGGCAAACGGGCAAACGTTGCCTGCCGCGGCACTAAATGCGGTGCACCGTGTGCAGTCTCTGCGCGTAGGTTCCGGTGCCGTCCAGGAGTGAGGCACCGCCCAGGTCGGACATCGTGGGTCCGTTGACGGTCTTACGGCTGGAGAGGAACCGGCGTTTGCCCGCCGCGTCCTTGCCCAGGTAGATGCCCACGTGGTCGATTGTGACGGTCGGGTTGTCGTCGCCCGAGTCGGCGTTGAAGAGCACCAGGTCACCGGGCTGCAGCAGAACCGCGGCAGGCGGGGTCGTGCCGTCGGTCGTCTGGTCGATGCGCACGCCCGGCGCCTGCCCGACCATGTCCCGGGACTTGCGCGGGATACGGGTCTTGGACGTGTCCGCGCCTGCGGCCAGGGGGACGCCCATGTGGTAGCCGTAGACCATCCGCGTGTAGCCGGAGCAGTCGAGGTTGCCGACCTGCTTGCTGGACGGTCCGGTGTAGGCGCCGTCGGGGAAGGTCCAGCCCGCGTTCATGTACTCGTGGAAGTCGGCTCCCTCGTAGCGGTAGCCCTGCGGGTCCAGGTAGCCGTATCCCGACTCGCCCAGGACCTGCTTGTCCTTGGCCGGTCCAGCGCCACTGGTCACCGCCGGGGCGCCGGGGAGGAACATCGCCGCGTGGGCGAGGGCGTCCGGAGCTGTGGAGCCGGCCCAGCTGCGGATGGTCTGTTCCAGCGCCTGAGTCCAAGTACCGTCGAAGGGCTCCGGAAGCACGCGTACCCATTCGCCGTGTGTGACGCTCGGAGGCGAGGCCCAGTTGGCGGCGTCCACCTCGAAGCGACTGACGAGGAGCTTGACCGGGAGGTTGGTGCAGCCGTCGTTGGCGAGTGCGCGCAGACCGACGCGGCCCTTGCCGAAGGTGGAGTCGGTGACCTCCACCGTCCAGACGGACGGTTCTGTGGAGTCGGTGCGCCAGGCCCTGACCTGGATACGGGTGCCTTCGCGGCGTACCCGGATGGTCCAGTCGGTGCCTGCGGGAACTCCCGTGGCGAGGGTTGCGACTGTGGTCAGTTGGGTGATCGTATCTGCGACTTCCTTCTCGACCCTCAGCTCGACCGCGCCGGAGGTGAGGAAGGACAGGCGGGCGC
Source organism: Streptomyces sp. NPDC048484 (assembly GCF_040651415.1). Taxonomy (NCBI): domain Bacteria; kingdom Bacillati; phylum Actinomycetota; class Actinomycetes; order Kitasatosporales; family Streptomycetaceae; genus Streptomyces; species Streptomyces sp. NPDC048484. Next base: position 84,240 of record NZ_JBEZJY010000017.1, on the reverse strand, counting down.
GGTAGCTGTTGTGGGTGTCCTGGTAACCGAAGGACAGGGCGTATGAGCAGGCCTGGCCAGTGGGCACCTTGTCGAACCGGGCTACGGAGCGTACGTCGACGTCGGCGAGCTCGTCGTCGCGCAAGGTGGCGTGGCGGCTGGCGAAGTCGGTGGTGAGGGTGATGATGCCGGTGCCCGGCACGACCGAGTAGTCGGTCTCTGCGGGGCCGAGGGCGGACCAGCTGCCGCCGGCCGGCGAGGTGCCCCAGTACTGGCGGTCGGCGGTCGGCAGCGAGGTGTCCGGCAGGGTGCGCTGGAAGTCGTCGACGAAGGGCTTCTTGTTCTCGGTGAACGTACGCGTCGGGCCGGACAGGACAACCGTCCGGGCGCCCTGGGTCAGCAGGGCTATGCGCTTGCCGCCGGAGGTGACCTCGGTACGGGGCGGGCTCCCGGAGAGAACGGTGGTGGTGAGTGAGGTGTTGAGCGTGACCGGAGTGAAGTAGGACGCGTTCAGCGCAGGCAGCGTCACGGAGGAACGGGCCGCGGTCATGCCCACCGGGCCGGGGAAGGGATCGACAGGGGCCGGCGCCGGCCCGGCGGCCTGGGCCGGGGTAGCGACGAGACCGCTTAACGGAACGGTGGCAGCGGAGGCCGCGAAGAGGGCGAACAGGCTGCGCCGTGAAGTGTGAGACATGAGGTCATGATCCGTGCGGGTTCGGTAAAGAACATCATCCCCCCGGACGAACCCGCCCGGGGCGCGCCGGGGAACGGCTGGGACGGCACGCTGGTGTGGCACCGGCTCGCCACGGACGTCATCCAACGGCTGGGCCATGATGTTCTTCTCGTAACCGTGGCGCGGTGAACCGCCGGATGAGTCGCCTGTAGGAGTCACCTGCAGGAGTCGTCTGTAGGAGTCGTCTGGGCTGGTCAGAGACGTAGTACAGACACGGGTCACGCCAGTTCGGGTTGCGGTTCCGGTTGTCGCGCTGCTGCGGTCCGCGGTTCCCACAGTGCGATGGTCCTCGCGTAGCCGTAGATCACTGAGACCATCGCCAGTATGAGGAGGGGTCCGAACACCCACGGATGCCTGGCCATCTCCAACGGCAGATAGCGGTAGGAGACCAGGAGCGCAGCGAAGACGGTCACGCCGTAAGCGACCAGTTGGATCCCTGATCGATCCCAGCCGCGGTCGAACGAGCGCAGAGCCGCCTCGATCGTGAGCGTGAACACGACGCCGGCGATGAGATCGACGCCGTAGTGGTAGCCGAATCCCAGCGTTGCGGTGAGCGTGGCCAGCAGCCAGAACGTGCCTGCGAATCGCAGAATCCGTGGACCCTTCCGGGAATGAATGAAGATCGCGACAGCCCACGCCGTGTGCAGGCTGGGCATGCAGTTCCGTGGGGTGACCCCGTCGAATGGCATGTGCTGCGGGGCGCTGATCGGCGTCGGCGTCTCAGGCCACAGGTTGGCCACCGCCCAGGGCTCGCTGGGCGGCAGTTCCGACCACAGGCTGACCTCCGCCCAGTGTTCGACGCCGGCGCCGTAGGCGAAGACCGGTCCGACCACCGGGAAGATCATGTAGATGGCGGGCCCGAGGAGGCCGATCGTCAGAAACGTGCGCACCAGATGATGGACCGGGAAGCGGCGCTCGACCGCCACGTGACGCAGTTGATACAGCGCGACGACGACCGCGGCCACCGCGAGCTGACCGTAGACGATGTCGAGAAAATTGAAACCGATCGAGCCGGTGGCGGTGACTATCCGGCCCGCCAGCCACGACGGGTTGCCCAGCGCGTGATCGGCGGTTGCCACGTACTGGTCGAGCACCACCGGGCGGGTCTTGGAAGTGATGAGTAGCCAGGTGTCGCCGGTCTTGCGGCCGGCCACCAACAGCAGGCCCAGCCCGATGCCCTTCAGCAGCAGGACCCGTTCCTGACCGGTACGGCGAGTGACCGCTATGACCGCATAGCCCAGAATCACCCACAATGCACCATTGCCGAAGGGGTGCCCTTCGGTCACCTTGACGCCGGCCGCCCACCGGACCACCAAGAAGACGACGTCGATACCGATCGCGACACCAGCCGCGATGAACCGTTGCCGCCAGGTGAGCACCGTCGCCATCAAGGCCATACCGGCGTACAACAAGTAACCTGATTTAGGCGGAAATATCACCTCTCGCGCCTGCTCGGTAATCGGCCCGGGCAGGCCGTAGCGACGTGCGGCGATCTCCAACGCGATGAGGAATCCGAGGGCCGCGACCGCGACACCCGCCATGACCCAGAGTCTCGCCCGTGGTTGACGCCCCGTGGAGAACGTGATTCTGGGTTTTATTCGCGAAAAATCAAGTGCCGGTATATGTCTCAATTTTTAGCCTAGTTTATAGATTTGCTTACAAAGGTCAGAGTGGGTGTTGCTCGCCACCTCCCGTCGGGGCCACTTCCTCCCTCACGCTCCCTGACGCCTCACGGCCCCTCACGCTCCCTGACGCCTCACACTTCACGGCCCCTCACGGCTCACGCCCTCTCACGGCCCCCACCCCTCACCCCCCTCACGAAGAGCAGCCCGCCCGACGAGTGAAGACGGAAGTATCCCGGCCCGGGTTCCGGCCTCGGCCATGATAAGGACGGATCGACTCGGCGAACATACAGGTCATCGCGGTCGCAGACACTCGCCTCGTGGGGGTGCGTCACCGGTCGGTTGCACCCTCACGACGGTCGTGGAACAAGCGTTGCTCCCACCCGGGTGTGGTGCGAGGATCTTGGGACTTCACATACAACGGACCCAGTGGGGGGTTTGTCATGGCGCTGTTCGGAAACGCCCACACGGTCGACCCGGCGAAAGCCCAGCACGACTACGCGCGACTGCTCGGACAGAACGAGCAGGTGCACGCCGCTTTCCAGTTGATCCGCGACACCATCCTCTTCACCGACCGCCGTCTCATCCTGGTCGACAAGCAGGGCATCACCGGTAAGAAGACGGAGTACCACTCCGTTCCGTACCGCAGCATCACGCACTTCGCCGTCGAGACCGCCGGGACCTTCGATCTCGACGCCGAGCTGAAGATCTGGATCTCCGGCACGCCCACGCCCATCGAGAAGACCTTCACCAAGGGGGTCGACATCTACGAGGTCCAGGCGATTCTCACCCAGTTCGTGGCGCGATAAGTCGTACCTCAGGGGGAGAGCGGGGTGGACAGCTGTACGACTACGGCACGACACGGTCGCCGTACGGCTGTCACACCGTGTCCGGTGCCGCGCCTGATGCCGTCGAGCCTGATGCCATCGTGCCCGGTGCCGCGTCCGGTACCGAGGAGGACTGCCGTACTGGCCTGAGCCCCCGTGCCAGCGTCAGCGTGACGATGATCGATGCGGCCGCCGTCGCCGCCATCGCCGTTGCCGGTGAGGACAGTTGGGCCACCGCCCCCGCCAGCGCCGCGCCCACCCCTTGAGCCGTCAGCATTCCGGACGAGTGCAACCCCAGTGCGTGGCCCGCCAGTTCGGGCGGGGTGACGGCCATGAGGCGTTCCTGCTGAAGGAGGCTCGCGCCGAAGCCGACCGAGGCGAGGGCGGCGAGCGCCGCGGCAAGGGACGGGCCCGGGTGGAGAGCGAAGAGCAGGTACGGGGCCGCCAGGAGCAGGAGCAGGGGTACTCCGAGCCGGGGGCGCAGGGTGGGGCCGGCGAAGCGCGCCACTGCCACGTCGCCGGTCAGCATGCCCAGCGCCGCGCAGGCGAAGAGCAGGCCCGCGTGCTCGGGAGCGTACGAGACGTAGAGGGACTCGCAGCCGACGATCAGGCCGTTGGGGAGCCAGAGGGCCAGGTAGAGGTGGCGGCGCGGGCCCGAGGAGAGAAGGGTTCTGTTCGTGCTCCAGGTCGCGCGGATCGACGGGCGGCCCGTCGCTCTCGGCGGGCGGGAGGTCAGGCCGCATCGGGCGACCAGCGCGGCCGTCGCGTACAGGGCCGCCGCCGCCAGCAGGGTGCCGCGTGGGGACAGCAGCGCGATCAGGACGCCTCCGGTGGCGTACCCCGTGATCTGCGTGACGCCGTTCGCCATGTTGAAGACCGAACGGCCCAGGATGTAGCCGTCCTTGGGCAGGATCTCGTTCAGTAGGCCCCAGCGGACTCCCCCGCCCAGGGAGGCCACCAGGCCGAGGGTGAGGATGAGGGCGAAGACCGCCCAGAGGGGGGCGGGGAGCGCCAGGAGCGCCGTACCCGCCGCGAACGCCAGTGCGGTGCCCGTCATCGTGGCGCGGGGTGGCAGCCGGTCGGCCGCCGACAGGAGCGTGGTCGCGCCCAGAACCTGGGCGAGCGACGGGCCGAACATGCTCAGGGCCGCCAGGAGAGGCGAGTCCGTGGCCCGGTAGACCAGCGTGCCGAGCGCGAGGCCGCTCATCGTCTGGGCCGCCACGTGTGCCGAGGAGGCCAGGAAGAGGGGCGTGAACTCCGGTGTGCGGAAGAGGGATCGATACGTTGATGAGTTCGTCGATGGGTATGTCGATCGGAATGTCGTTCGCATGTCCTGGAGTCTTGGACCGGTGCCGGAGCGACCGTTAGTGTTTCGCGGCTGCGCGAAACGATCACGTTCTAGGTTCTAGGTTCTAGGTTCTAGGTTCTAGGTTCCGGGGAGGCTGCGCAGATGGGCTGGTGGCAGGTCAGTGCCGACACTCTCGCCGCCAGCCGCTTCGTGGTCTCGCCGCTCGCCGAGACCTTCGCCTGTCTGAAGATGCTGCACGCCGGGACAGCCGCGCATCCCGGCGAACGGGCCTGGCTGAACGCCCATCTGCCGGGCCACGTACGGCGATTGGCCGCCGACCCCTTCACTGCCACCCTCGTCCGGGCCGGGCTCGGCCCCGAGTGGATCGCCGACTTCCTCACGCCCACCCCACGCGGCGAGGAGGACTTCACCACGGAGATAGCCCGAGTGCGCGAGGCCTCCCCCGAAGCCGCCCGCGCCGATCTCGCCGTCGCCCTGCGCGGTCCGCTCCCCGCCATCCTCCGGGACCGCGACGACCTTCCCGAGCGCGCCGCCGACCTGCTCACCCACGTCTGGACCGAGGCCGTACGCCCCGACTGGCCCCGTCGCCGCCGCGTGCTCGAAGCGGATGTCGTCGCCCGTACCGCCCGGCTGAGCCAGGAGGGCTGGGCGTCCGCTCTCAGCGCCATGCGGCCGGGTATGCGCTGGCTCGGCGAGAACCGGCTGCAGGTCAATCTGCACGAGTACCCGCCCCGCGAGATCTCGGGCGCCCAGATCGTCTTCGTACCGGTGACTCCGCAGCGGCACGGGTGGGTGTCGTGGGACGAGCCCCACCGGTACGCGGTCGTGTACCCCTGCTCGGGCGTCCTGGCGCATGCCGAACCGCCGCCCACGCTCGCATCCGCATCCGCATCCGCATCTGCATCCGCATCGCTGTCTCTGTCCCTGCCTCTGTCCGCATCGGCATCGGCGTCCGCGTCCGCCGCTCCCGCGAGTCTCGCCCGGCTGCTCGGCAGCGCACGGGCCGGCGTGCTCGCCCTCCTCGACTCCCCCATGAGTACGAGCCAGTTGGTCGCCGTCACCGGCCAGGGGCTCGGCTCGGTCGGCCGCCATCTGAAGGTCCTGCTCGACGCCCGGCTGGTGCGACGGCGGCGCTCCGGACGGTCGGTGCTGTACTACCGGACGGCCGCGGGCCAGGTTCTCGTCGAGGCCCAGGGTGCCGCCACCACGACGGCGGACCGGAGTTAGCATCCGTTCATGACTACTGACAACGCCGGTACCCCTGGCGCCTCCGCTCTCGACGTCGACATCGATGCGCTGCAGGGCGGTTCCGCGGACCTCGGCCAGTACAAGGGCCAGGCCGTGCTCATCGTCAATGTGGCGTCCAAGTGCGGGCTCACCCCCCAGTACGCGGGCCTGGAGCGACTGCAGGAGCAGTACGCGGCCAAGGGCTTCACCGTGCTCGGGGCGCCCTGCAACCAGTTCATGGGCCAGGAGCCCGGCTCGTCCGAGGAGATCGCGGAGTTCTGCTCGGCGACGTACGGCGTGACCTTCCCGATGACCGAGAAGGTCGACGTGAACGGCGACGGGCGGCACGCCCTCTACGAGCGGCTCACCGGCTTCGCGGACGGCGAGGGGCACAGCGGCGACGTCCGCTGGAACTTCGAGAAGTTCCTGATCGGCCGGGACGGCGCGGTGGTGGCACGATTCGCGCCGAAGACCGACCCGGAGTCGGCCGAGGTCGTGTCGGCGATCGAGGCCCAGCTCGGCTGACCCCGACACGCTGACCGCCGGCACGCTGACCACCGACACGGTGTGCGTCCGGGGCCAGCCGGCCGGGAGAGCGGGTCGGGACAGCGGGTCGGGTCCTCTGGACAGGGGCGCCCAGGGGCGGGCCCTACGGCCCCACCCCTGGCTCCCGGCCCCACCCCTGGCTTGCCGGTCCTACCGATGGCTCCCGGTCCTACCCCTGGCTCCCGCGGACCTCTTCGCGCAGTTCCTCGGGGCATCCGGTGCCCCGGGGCAGCTGGTAGGGCGCCGCCAGGCGGTACGTGCCGGCGCGGGGCGCGAGCAGTTCCGTCCACTCGTCGCCCTGGGCGTCCTTCTCCGTCTCCATCAGGCAGCCGTTGACGTTGTCGTACGTCTTCGGCGCCTCGTCATCCCGCTTCTTAGACTCCTCGGTCTCCTGGGGAGGCTTCAAGCTCTTGCCCTCCGCGTCGACGAGGCCGAGCCACGGCGAGTACGGGATCCGGATGAGCACCCGCCCCGCCCGCTTCACCTCAAGCGTCAGCTCTCCCTGCTCGGCACGGTCGACGACGGCGGGCGGGTCGGCCATCGGCTTGGGGTCGGTGACCTCGAAGAGCTGCCAGTTGGCGTCGCCCCAGACCTGCTTCAGATACGGCATCCCGCGCCGCACCAGCTCCTGCTCGCGCGCGCCCCCGTCGCCGTCGGGCTCCCCCTTGGGGACGACGACGTAGTGGACGGCCCAGCGCTGGAGCCACTCGTGGTAGTTCGCGGAGTTGAGGGTGTCGTCGTAGAAGAGGGGGTTGCGCTCCATGTCCGCCTGGCGGTTCCAGCCGCGGGCGAGGTTGACGTACGGGGCGAGGGCGGACGCCTCCCGGTGGGAGCGGGCCGGTACGACCTCGACGCGGCCCTTCTCGGCGCCGGCCACCTGGAGCTGGTTGACGAGGGGGGCCAGTTCGCGGGCCCAGGACGCCGCGGGCGTCGTGTGCACGATGTCGTCCACGGCCTTGAAGGCGATCCAGCCGTTCACGGTCACGAAGGCCAGGACGATCGCGTACCACTTGCGTGAGCGCGGCACCGTGAAGGGCAGCGCGGCGATCAGCGCGACCCCACCGAGCAGCATCGGCAGACGACTGATGTTGGAGCCGATCTGCGAGCTGATCAGCCAGACGAGGACGACGGCCAGGCCGTACACCGCCGACGTGATCCGGACCGTCTTCCACTCCTTGGGGACGAGGAGGAAGACGCAGGCCGCGGACATGAACGGCAGCACGACCGACCCGAATATCATCGGCTGCGTACCGGAGAAGGGGAACATCCAGGCCGAGACGCCCACGACGGCGGCGGGCGCGAGGCCCAGCGCCCACGCGCCCGGGCGGCGCTTCTGCAGGAACAGCGCCACGGCGACGAAGCCCACGAAAAGCCCGGCCACGGGGGACGCGGCGGTCGCGAGCGCGGCGAGCGGGGCGGCGCACAGGGCCTTCGCCCAGCGCTTGTAGCGCCAGCGGTACGGCCAGCAGAAGACGACGGCGGCCGCTCCGAGCGCGAAGACCATGCCGAGGCCGAAGGTCACCCGGCCCGAGATCGCGTTGCACAGCAGCGCGAACACTCCGGCGAAGGCCGGCCCCGCGGGGTTCCGTACGGCCCGGCTGCGCATCAGTACCAGCATGAGCAGCCCGGCGGAGACCGTCCCCGCGATCATCATCGTCGTCCGCACGCCGAGCACGGCCATCAGATACGGCGACACAACGCTGTACGACACCGGGTGCATGCCGCCATACCAGGCCAGGTTGTACGCCGAACCGGGGTTGCGCCCCACGAACTCGGCCCACGCGTCCTGCGCCGCGAGGTCGCCCCCACTGTTTGCGAACGTGAAGAACCAGATGATGTGGAGCACACCGGCGAGGGCCGTGGCGAGGATCGCGGGGTGGTGCACGAAGCGGTGGAAGCGGGTGCCTTCACGACCACCGGCTGCGGTGCCGCCGCCTTCCGGGCTGCCCCCCGGGCTGCCTTCCGGGCTGCCTTCCGGACCGTCGTCCGAGCCACGGTCCAGCCCGCTCTCCGGTCCGCTCTCCGGTCCGCCGTGGCCCTCGTCCGCTCCGGTGTGTTCGTCGGCTCCGGTGTGTTCGGCAGCCGTGCCACGTTCGGGGGCCGTGCCGCGTTCGGGGTCCTCGGGACCCTCGTCGGCGTCACGGGATTCGGAGGTCTCGGGTGGCCCGGCTGTATCGGGTGGCCCAGCCGTATCAGGTGGCCCGGCTGTGGTGCCGGGGCTGTCGACCTGCCGTGTACTCACGCGTATTCGCGGGCCGGTCCCTCGGCCCCGCCCGGCGTCGTCGGCGTGCGTCGGCTCCACTGTCGCCACGTGCTGGCACTCCCGTGTCCCGTTGGTTCCGTTCTCGGCCGGGCCCCGCGGCGGACGGCCTGCCCCATCCTCGCGACGCTAACACGCACCCCGCCGGAGAGCTCCCGGATGGAGCTCCGTCGGCGGGGTGCGGTTGGTTGTTCAGCTGCACTTTGGGGGTGTACGCCCCCGTCAGCTCACCCGGGTCAGCTTGGCACCGTATCCCGGTTCGGTGAGATCCGACTGGAGCGCGACCGGAACCTCGACCGCGTCGCCCGCCGTACCGTCACCGACGCTCAGCGAGCCGACCTCGGTTCCCGCCTTCGCCTCGTGCGGGATGGCCGTGCCGTCCTCGCTCAGCTTCAGTTTGACGGTCTGTCCGGCCCAGCCCACCGCGGAGACGTTCTTGGTGGCGACGACCGGTGCCTGACCGCCCAGCCCGTCGTCCACGTACCCCACGACGTCACCCTTCTTCAGGATCTTCCGCGAGGTCAGCGCCTCCTGGGCGGCGACCATCGCGGTCTTGCTGACCGCGTTGACCGTGTCGATGATCGGCGGCGTGTGCTGGCCGAGGACCGCGCCGACGACGATGACGCTCTCGCCGCCGACCTCCTGGGTGGCGGCGAACAGCAGGTTGCCGCCGGCCTTGGTGGTGGAGCCGGTCTTGATGCCGATGGCGTTGTTGTACGGCACGAGGCGGTTGTAGTTGGCCCACTTCTTGCCGGACGGGTCCACCCAGGTCGGCAGCTTGGTGATGTCCACGAGCGCCTGCATCCGCACCAGTTCGTTGCCGAGCTTCACCTGGTCCTCGGCGGTGGAGACCGTGCTCTCCTTCAGACCCGAGGGGTCGGTGTACGTCGTGTCGCTCATCCCCAGGTCCTTGGCGGCGGCGTTCATCTTGTCGACGAACTTCGCCTCGGAACCGTTCGCGCCCCAACGGGCCAGCAACCGCGCGACGTTGTTCGCGGAAGGGATCATGATGGCCGCGATGGCGTCCTTCTCGGTGAGAATGTCGCCCTTCTTGATGGTGTTGAGCGTGGACTCGCCCTTGGCGTCGTAGCCGCCCTCCTTCTGCGCCTTCGCGTCGACGGGGATCTTCGCGCCGTCCGCGCCGGCCTTCAGCGGGTGCTCCTTGAGGATCACGTACGCCGTCATGGCCTTGGCGACCGAGCCGATCGCGACGGGCTTCTGTTCCCCGAACGAGTCGACCGTGCCGATGCCGTTGACGTCCATCCAGCCCTGGCCCTCCGCGGGCCACGGCAGGGAGACCTTCTTCCCGTCGAAGGCGTACGAAGGGTCGGCAGTCAGCGCGAGGGTGGGGGTCGGCAGCGGACGTACGGCCTGTACGACTGCAAACACCACGACCAGCAGGAGTACCAGCGGCGTCCAGATCTTGACCCGGCGCACGATCGTCCGCACCGGGGTCTCCCGGGGCGGCGGCGTGTTGGTCAGCTCCGCCAGCAGGTCCAGCGGGGGCCTCGGCGGGAGGGGCTGCTGAGTCGTCTGCTCGGGACCGACCTGCGGGATCGCGGTGGTCTCGGAAGCCACCGGCGCCGAGGGCGATCCGGACGGCATCGCCGGCGGGGCGGACGGCATCCCCGGCGGGGCGGACGGCGCTCCCGGCGGGGCGGCGGGCTTCGCCTTCGGCGGCGCGGGCTCGTCGAGCGGCTTAAGAGCCACGAACGTGCTGGTGCGCTCGGCCTCGGCTTCGGCCTTGACTTCGGCCTTGGGCTCGGCAGCCGACTTGCCACCGGACTTCGGCCCGGCAGCCTCGTCCGATTCGGCGGCCTTGTCCGATCCGGCGGCCGGCTCTGCCTCGGGCTCCCCAGCGGCCTTGTCGTCCCCGGGAGCCGACTTGGCGCCGCCGCCCAGCTTGAGCATGGTCGTGGGCTGATCCACGGTGGGCGGCCGCTTGAAGATGGCGGTGGCCTGGTCGACGGCAGGCTTGGGCTTGTCCTCGTCGGCGGGGCTCGGCTTCGCGGCGGGATCCGCGGCGGCGGAAGCTTGCGCCGCGGGCGCTGCTGCCTCTGTGTCGTCCGCCGTGCGATCGTCCGCCGTGCGGTCGTTCGCCTTGCGATCGTCCGCCGTGCGCTTGGTTTCCGCCTTCGCGGCGGCGCCGCTCTCGTCGCGCTCGTCGGCCGGGGTTTCGCCCTTGGGCAGTGCCTCGGCCTCGGCCTCCGAGGGGGCGTCGACCTCCGGGACGGCGTCCTCGGCTGGTGCGTCCGCCGGGGCAGTGTCCCGGCTAACGGCGGCGTCCTGCGGCTCGCTCTCCACCACGTCCGCGGGCTCGTCCCCAGCCTCGGCCTCGACGTCGACGTCGGCGTCGGCTCCGGCCTTCGCCGCGTCCGTCGGCTCGCCCTCGGGCTTCCGCTCGGCACTGGCCCCGGCATCGGCGTCGGGCTCCGCGGCCGTGTCGTTCTCGGCGTCCGGCGTGGCGCTGTCGGGCGCGGCGCCCTCCGGTTCGGAGTCCAGGTCCCCACTCGCGTCCGCGTCGGGGTCGGCCTCGGCCCCTCCGTCCAAGTCCGCGTCCGCGTCGGAGCCGTCGGCCTCGGCGTCGGTCTCGGAGCCAGCGCCGGAACCGGCGTCGGAGTCGGCCTCAGCCCCTCCGTCGAGGTCGGTCCCGGTCGAGCCCGAGCCCGCACCCGAAGTCTCCGGCTTCATACCTTCGCCGCCACTCTCGTCGCCCCTGCCCTTGCCTTCATCCTGATCCGTGTCCGTGTCCGTGTCCGCGTCCGCAGAAGCGTCCTCAGGCGCCTCCTCGTCCGCGGTGGCGACCCAGGCCGCCACCGCGCTCCGCAGGCGGGCGTCACCGCCCCCAGCGCCCTTCCCGGCACCGTCGGCGGCACTCTCCGGCTCCGCAGAACCGTCACTTCCCTGGGAACTCCCGGAAGCCGGCCCCTCCGCCCCCGCGGAATCCGCGGAACTCGGGGAACCGGCGGAACCCGCAGTACCCGAACCCGCGGTACCCGCGAAACGCTTCGTCGAGAACACCGCGGTAGCCGTGTCCACCCGGGCAGCCGAGGTCACGGCCTCCCGCGCGACGGCCAGGCGCGGATCCGGAACCGGAGCCCTGCTCCCCGACGTCGGTTCTGCCGACGACTCATGCTGCTTCGACCTGTCGGGGGACTCGCCCGCCACCGATGCCTCCTCCGTGCGCCACACACCGTGCGCCCAACCGAACCATGACCCGAAAAACACTGCACACGCGGCCCGGACACCGTGTCCGAACCATGTACCAGTGTCCTGTGTGGGGGCTTAACCCCTGCGGTAGACGAGAACGACATATCTACTGGTTCCATTACGAACCAGTCACGTGCTCTCGACAGACCAATGTGAGAGGGGTCACCCTGTCATTCATCCACGCGGGGAGGCATGGATGGGCAGGAGCCGCAGAACAATTCCGGAGGAGCTTTTGCTGCTGGCGCTGGACCCGACCACGGGTACCACCGCACAGCCGCAGTCGCTCGACCTCGGTCTGGCCGGAGCACAGCTAGTAGAGCTGGCGCTGGCCGGACGGATAGCCCCAGACGGGGATCGTATAGCCGTGGTGGCACCACGGCCGACCGGAGATCCGACCTTGGACTGTGCGCTGGAACTACTCCGCAGGCGGGGTGCTCCAGTACGCGCTGTGAACTGGATCGGCGGACCCCGACTGGGGTTGCGCCAGACATATCTCTCGCATCTGGAGCGATGCGGCATGGTCCATGCCGTGGCGGGTCAGATGTGCGGGGTGCTTCCGACGACTCGCTATCAAGCGACGGACACGGAAATCAGCCGGGAGATCAGGGCCCGACTGGACAGCGCGATCCGCACCGGCGTCCCGCCGGACCCGCGGACCGCCGCACTGGCCGCATTGGCGCACGCCGTCGGTCTGGGCAAGCACCTCTACCCAGGGAACGAAGGGCGTTCATCGCGCTCCCGCCTCCGGGACCTGATCAGGCACGATCCCATGGGCGGCCTCGTGGCACACGCCGTGATGGACGTCCAGAACGGTGTGGCCGCACAGCCACGCCGCAGCCCGGCACCACCGGTCGGCCGTCAGGCCGCACCCGGCCCCGGAGCCAGGCCCGCACCGGAGCCCGCCAGGGGCATTCCGATGCAACCGCGCCGCGGTTCGATGGCGCGCGCCGTGGCTCACTGAGTCACTGGATCCACGGCACTCACCGGCACGACCGCAGCACTGAGCACAGCAGCACTCGAAGTACTCGCAGCAACTTCGCATTACCCGCAGTAACCTCGCAGCACCCACCGTGCACACGCCTCGCGCGTCACGCACGTCAGCGCCGCACCGCAGTCTCCAAGACCCGGTTCGGGAGCCGCTGGGCCGCGCGGGGCGGCGGGCCGTACGTCCGGACGACGACACGGCCCGCCGCCCCGCGCGGCCGCATGTCCACCACCCCCACAATCACCCCCCACAGTCCCCCAGTCCCCCCACAGTCACCACCGCTATCACCCACCGTCATCTCCATGGTCACCCGTCGTAGCGAGGCCCCGCCAGGTGGCGAGGGGTGGCGACGGGTAGCGACAGTGGGCGACAGTTGGCGACAAGTGGCGTGTACGCACTGCATATCCGCTGTTTCCCAGCGGTAGTGAGCACCTTGGTGGCAATCTGCTCAACAGCAGATACGCAAAGTACAGGCAGCCCGCAGCCGGAGGTGCACGTCCCGTGGCGTCCAACGTCAATCCCACCGTCAGGCGTCGCCGGTTGGGCCAGGAGCTACGACGGCTCCGGGAGCTCAAGGGCATGACGGCCGAAGAGGTTGCCGAGCGGCTGCTCGTCTCTCAGTCGAAGATCAGCCGCCTGGAGAACGGGCGGCGCAGCATCAGCCAGCGCGACGTGCGCGATCTGTGCGGGGTGTACGAGGTCGAGGACGTCCGGATCGTCGACTCGCTGATGCAGATGGCCAAGGACTCGCGTCAGCAGGGCTGGTGGCACTCCTTCGGCGACATCCCGTACAGCGTTTACATCGGTCTGGAGACGGACGCCGCGAGCCTGCGCGTGTACGACCCCCTGGTCGTGCCGGGACTGCTGCAGACCCGTCCGTACGCCGAGTCGCTGATCCAGGGCGCGCTCCCGGAGGCGGCCGCCGGCGACATCGACAAACGCGTGCAGGTACGGCTGCGGCGACAGGAACGTATCTCCGACGTGGAGAACCCCCTGCGGCTGTGGGCCGTCCTCGACGAGGCCGCGCTGCGCAGAACCGTCGGCAACAAGCAGGTGATGATCGAGCAGTTGGAGCATCTCGTGGAGATGTCGCACGTGCCGCACATGACGGTTCAGGTCATCCCCTTCACGATGGGCGCCCATCCGGGGGTGAGCGGTCAGTACGCGATCCTCGAGTTCCCCGACGCGGCCGACTCCAGCGTGGTCTACATCGAGGGCGTCACCAGCGACCTGTACCTGGAGAAGGCGAACGACGTCCAGAAATACAGCGTCATGTACGAGCATCTGCGGGCGCAGGCACTCAACGCCGACCAGTCCCGTGCGTTCATCGCGGACGTCGCGAAGGACTATGCGCACTGAGGCGGTTCGGGGCTGATTTTGACCGCTCCGACGAGAGCGGTGGCGGATCCTACACCCTAGCCCGGTCGCGACGGAAGACTCAGCTGGCATATGTCATCCAGACGAGTGAATAGTCGCTTCGTACGCCGATGTTGGCGAGTAGCGTCGATCACGCCAAGGGGCAACAACCAGTAACAACCTTGGCGCAATCCGAACAGCGAGTTCCGGAAGGAACCCTCAACTCGGTGACAGCAACTCAAAAACCGGCTACCGGAGAGAACATGGCAATCAAGCAAGGTGTCACGGACACGTGGACAAAGTCTTCGTACTCCCAGGGAAACGGCGCGTGCGTCGAGGTCAAGTCCCCTGCCCTGGCGGCGCTGGCCGTCCGCGACTCCAAGGTCGTGGAAGGCCCCACTCTGGCCTTCCCCGCGCAGTCCTGGAACGCGTTCGTGGCAGAAGTGAGCCGGGGCACCGTCTGACAACGACGGGCGCCTCGCACAGCACGTACAACACGTACAACAGCGTCATCGATGATTTCGTCGAAAATCTCATCCACAAGTTCATACGCACCGCGAAAGAGCCCTCTCGACTGGCCCGCCGTCCCGGCCGAGGGGGCTCGGCCCTTTCCGCGCACAGGCACCGACCTCCCCGCAGAGCGCCCAGCGCCGGGCACCCCCACCGTCATCTCCGCGCCGTCATCTCCGCGCCGTCATCTCCGGCGCCATCTTCGCGATCTCCACTCCCTTCAAGATCCTCCCGCAACTGTGCCCATCTTGCGCAGGTATTGCGCATGAAAGTCACCTAAGTCGTCGTCGTTCGGGTGCATCAGCCTTTCCCACGCGGCGCCTCTGTTCGCATACCGTTCCTGCCCTCAACCGACCGTTCCCGTTCGATTACAGTGCTGACTTGTCGGCCGTACGTTCGGAATCGGATCGGGATCTCAGGAGGCCTCGGTGGGTGCGACAGCCGGCGCTGTCTGGGGCCGCGCCGAACAGCAGGATTTCCGCAGCCGGGTGCGCGGCACGCTCCTCGGCGCGGCCGTGGGCGACACACTCGGTTCGCCCCTCGGCGGCCTCACGCTGGAGCAGATCCGCGCGGCTCACGGCACCGAGGGGCTCACTGATCTGACCCACGGATACGGCAGACGCGGGGCCGTCTCGCATCTCACCCAGCTGACCCTGTTCTCGCTCGACGGGCTGATTCGGGCCCAGGTGCGCCGGGACACCGGTGCGTGGCACCCGCCGACGGATCTGCATCGGGCGTATCTGCGGTGGGCCGCCACGCAGCGCGACTGGGGCCCGGACGAGCGGCGCAAGGAGGACGGGTGGCTGGCCCGCGAGGAGTGGCTGTACGCACGCCGTGAGCCCGCGCGCGCCTGTCTGCTCGGGCTCGGCGACGAGGTGATGGGCACACTGGACGCGCCCAAGAACCCCGACGAGCGGGGCGTCGAGGCCGCGGCCCGCTCCGCGCCGTTCGGGCTGCTCGTCGGCTGGGAGCCGCAGCTCGTCATGCAGCTCGCGGTGGAGTGCGCGGCGCAGACGCACGGCCACCCCCTTGCCTACCTGTCGGCGGGGGCGTACGCCGTCATCGTGCACGGTCTCGCGCGCGGGGAGAGCCTCGACGCCGCCGTCCAGCGGGCGTTGCAGCTACTGGCCCCACGCCGGGGGCAGCAGCCCGTCGCCGAGGCACTGCAGCGGGCTCTGGGGGCCGTACGGCAGGGTATGCCGACGCCGGCCCGGGTCGAGGACCTGGCCGGGGACGGCACGGCCGAGGGGCTGCTCTCGGTGGCGGTGTACTGCGCGCTGGTCGGCGAGGACACGCGGCACGGGCTGTGCCTGTCGGTGAACCACGACGGCGCGTCGGGTGCCGCCGGCGCTCTCACCGGCGCGCTCCTCGGTGCCCTGCACGGCGAGACGGCTCTTCCACCGTCCTGGCTGGCCGAGCTGGAGGGCCGCCCCACGATGCTCGTCCTCGCGGACGACTTCGCGATGGAGATGACCCAGGGCCCGGCACTGCACGGTCCTGCGGGCTCCTCACCGGGCTGGCTGGCCCGCTACCCGCGGGGGTATGTGGCCCTGTCGGGTGCCTTGCCGGTACCGGCGGGCCTGGTCGCCCGAGGCTGACCACCCGACCGTCCAACCCCCGGTACCAAGGATGGCCACCGACCGGTACCAGGATGGCCGACCGGCACTGAGGGCGGCCGCTCGTAGAGGAGCGGCCGCCCTCACGCCTCACGGGCGTATGACGGGTGCGCGTATGACGGGTGCGCGGGCATCGGGTGCCCGAGCGTCAGGTGCGCGGGCATCGGACGCGCGGGCGTCGAGTGCCTGGCTCAGTCCTTGCCCGGCTCAGTCCTTGCCCGGCGCTCCCAGCACGCCGTCCGCTCCGGCCGGTGCCGGTGCCGGCACCGCCGCGGCGCCGGCACCGCCGTCGTCCGAGTTGATCTTCGCGATGAGCGCGTCCCGTTCCGGGGTGTCCTCCGGCTTCACGTATCCGATGAGGACGTAGAGGACGAGCGACACCGCGAGCGGGATCGACACCTGGTACTGGAGCGGGACCCCGCCGTCGACGTTCCAGCTGATCGGGTAGTTGACCAGCCAGAAGGTCAACAGGCCGACACCCCAGCTGATCAGCGCGGCCGTCGGACCGCTCTTGCGGAACCACGGGAGCAGACCCAGCATCAGCGGGATCGCGATCGGACCCATCAGGCCGGCGACCCACTTGATGACGACGGTGATGATGTCGCCGAAGAAGGCGGAGTTGACCTGGGTCGCGATGGCCATCGACAGACCGAGGAAGAGCAGCGTGGACCAGCGCGCGGCCAGCAGCCCCATCCGGGTGTCCCACTCGCGCGCCTTGCGCGAGACCGCGGGCATGATGTCGCGGGTGACGACGGCCGCGATGGCGTTGGCGTCCGACGAGCACATCGCCATGGTGTGGGAGAAGAACCCGACGATGACCAGGCCCAACAGCCCGTGTGGCAGCAGGTGTTCGGCCATCAGTGCGTAGGAATCCGCCGGCACGTCGGTCTTGATGATCAGCGGCGCGATCCACATGGGGAAGAACAGCACCAGCGGCCAGACCAGCCAGAGCACGGCGGACAGGGTGGCCGAGCGCGTGGCGGACTTCGCGGAGTCCGTGGCCATGTACCGCTGGGCCTGGTTCCACATGCCGCCGTTGTACTCGAAGGTCTTGATGAAGAGGTAGGCGATCAGGAAGACCATCATGTACGGGCCGGCCAGCGGCTTGGTGTGCCCGTCGAGCGCGGGCTCGTCCCAGACGGTCCACAGGGTGCTGAAGCCGTTCAGCTCGGCCATGACGGCGACGAGCATCGCGATGCCGGCGATGAACTGGATGATGAACTGGCCGAGTTCGGTCAGCGCGTCCGCCCAGAGGCCGCCGACCGTGCAGTAGATGGCGGTCACGAAGCCGGTGATGAGGATGCCCATGTTGAGCGAGACACCGGTGAAGACGGACAACAGGGTCGCGATGGCGGCCCACTTGGCGCCCACGTCCACGATCTTCAGCAGGACGCCGGACCAGGCGAGCGCCTGCTGGGTGGGCAGGTTGTAGCGGTTCTTCAGGTACTCCAGCGGCGAGGCCACGTGCAGCCGTGAGCGCACCCGGTTGAGCCGGGGCGCGAACAGCTTCGCACCGATCGCGACGCCGATGGCTATGGGGAAGGACCAGGTGACATAGGAAGTGACGCCGTACGTGTAGGCGATAGCCGCGTAACCCGTGAACATGACCGCGCTGTAGCCGGACATGTGGTGCGAGATGCCCGACAGCCACCACGGCATTTTGCCGCCGGCAGTGAAGAAGTCGCTGACGTTGTCGACCCGTTTGTGGGACCAGACACCGATCGCGACCATCACACCGAAGTAGCCGATGAGCACGGCCCAGTCGAGACCGTTCATATGCCTTCTCCCAGGATCGTCAGGATCGTGAAGCGCCCGCTCATCGTGGGTTCGATGGCATGACTGCGACAACAGCCTGTGCGGTCAAGGGGAGGTAAAATAGTTCTGCTTACTGACCTCTATTCATGTTTCTGAACATTTTCATGACCAGGAAACGTGGCGGCTATCGCATCAACTCCCCCGCGTTGACCAGCAAAGACTGTCCTGTGATCGCTCGCGCCCGGTCCGACGCCAGGAACACGGCGGCGTCCGCCACGTCTCCGTCCGTGGCCAGCTCGGGCAGCGCCATCCGAGACGTCAGCCGTTCGAGCACCTCGGCCTCCGGCACTCCCTCGGTGTACGCGGTGAACTGCACGTACGCCTCCACCGGCGGGCCCCACATCCAGCCGGGCAGCACGGTGTTCACCCGGATCCGGTGCGGCCCGAGTTCCCGCGCCATGGAGTACATCGCGCTGGTCAGCGCACCTTTCGAGGCCGCGTACGCCGCCTGTCGCACCTGGGAAGGTGCGGCCACGGACGACTGCGTCCCGATGACCACAACGGATCCGCCTCGCTCCTTCAGTGCGGGCAGGCAGGCGCGGGTCATCCGCAGCGTGCCGAGCAGGTTCACGTCGAGCACGGCCTGCCAAGTGGCGAAGTCCGCGTCCTCCAGGCCGCCGAAGTAGCTGTCCCAGGCGGCCACATGGACGACCGCGTCGAGTCGCCCGAACCGTTCGTGGGCCAGCGCCGCGAGCGCCTCGCACTGCCCCTCGTCGGTGATGTCCGTGGCCCGGTACGCCGTGTGCGCGCCGCCCGGGTCGAGTTCGGCGGCGGCCTTGGCGAGGTTCGCCTCGGTGCGGGCCCCGAGCACGGCGTTCCCGCCGTCCCGCACGACGGCCGCCGCGACCTGATGGCCGAGCCCGGCCCCGACCCCCGACACGACGACGGTCTTGCCCCGGAGCAGTGACATTGCGGGCCTCCCGGCTGTGGCGCTTGATCTGACGGTCCGTCAGGGTAGGTCCGCGAGGGAGAGAAGGCCAGCGGCGTACCCGCACGAGGCGTCTCTTGCTGGACGCACCTTGCCCCCTGTCCGCTGATGTCCCAAAAAAAGACGGTCAGTGTGCCTCCCGCCCGCTTCCCCTCGCCCCCGGTCGGCATTGACAACCGCCCTCACACCCCTCCATCATCGCTCCACTAATCAAGTAGTGGAATGGTGGTGGTGATCATGGAGTACCGCATCGACAGGCGGAGTGGGGTCCCCCCCTTCCAGCAGATCGTGCAGCAGACCAAGCAGGCCCTCCGGCTGGGCGTACTCGTGCCGGGTGACCGGCTGCCCACCGCCAAAGAGGTCGCCGCGACCAGCACGGTCAACCCGAACACCACCCTCAAGGCGTACCGCGAGCTGGAACGCGAGGGCCTGGTCGAACCGCGGCCGGGCCAGGGCACGTTCGTACGCCGCACGCTGGGCCGCCCCGAGACGGGCACCGACTCGACGCTGTACGCGGAGCTGGTGGCGTGGATGTCGAAGGCGGACGGGGCCGGTCTGGAGCAGGAGGACGTGGCCGCGCTGGTCGCGTCGGCGATGGAGAAGCAGTACGCCGCCGGGAACGTGGCGGCAACTGGGTCCACGACAACGGGGCCCACGGGGTCCACGACAACCAGGAGCACAGGTGAGTGAAGGTATGTACGTGGGGGAGCCGGCGATCGAGGCGTACGGGCTGGGGATGCGCTACCGGCGGGGCTGGGCGTTGCGGGACTGCTCCTTCCGGCTCCCGGCGGGACGGATCTGCGGCCTGGTGGGACCCAACGGGGCGGGCAAGACCACGCTGCTGAGTATCGCGGCGCATGTCCTGCAGCCGACGGACGGTTCGATCAGCTTGTTCGGTGAGGTTCCGGGCTCGGTGGAGTCCGGTCGGCGCACAGCGTTCCTCGCCCAGGAGAAGCCCCTGTTCCGCGGCTTCACCGTGGCGGAGACCCTGCGTCTGGGCCGGGAGCTGAACCCCGGCTGGGACCAGCGCGCCGCCGAGGACATCATCCGCGCGGGCAACGTGCCCTTCGACGCGAAGATCAGCACCCTCTCCGGAGGCCAGCGCACCCGCGTCGCCATCGCCCTCGCCTTCGGAAAGCGCCCCGACCTGCTGATGCTCGACGAGCCGATGTCGGACCTCGACCCGGTCGTGCGCCACGAGATCATGGGCACCCTCCTCGCCGAGGCCGCCGAGCGCGGAACGACCGTGCTGATGTCCACCCACGTCGTCGCCGAGCTGGAGAACGTGTGCGACTACCTCGTCGTCGTCTCCGGCGGCGGAGTGCGCCTCGCCGGTGACGTGGACGAGCTGATGTCCGTGCACACCCTGGTCACGGGCGCCAAGGAGGGTGACGGCATGCCTCCCGCCGCCGGCCTCGGCCACCACACCCTCGTCGAGTCCCGGACCAGCGGACGGCAGTTCACCGCGCTCATCCGCCCCGAGGGCCCGGTCACCGGCCCCTGGGACATAAACGCCCCGAGCATGGAGGAACTCCTGCTCGCCTATCTCCGCTCACCCGACGCACCACCGCTGATCACCCCCACCGCTCAGGTCCACGGCCAGGGGTTCGGCACGGGGACGGTGGCGGCATGAGCGTCTTCACCCGCAGCTCGACCAGCACCTCGACCGGCTCCACGAGCGACGGCAAGAACGGGACCACCGGCGGGACCTTGAACGCGACCACCACGCAGGCCGGCCGGCGCCCCCGGCTCAGCGGTATGACCTGGCTGGTCTGGCGCCAGCACCGGGCCGGGTTCTGGACGATCCTCGCCGCCACCGCGCTCTGCGTGGCCTGGATCGTCTACCAGCGCGGCCAGCTGGTCGACTTCCTCGACGGCTACGGCTATCCCGGCAAGAGCCTCGACGAGGCGGGCGGCAAGTTCCAGCCGTACAACAACGCGTTCTCCTTCGTCTCCATAGGTCTCCAGGCGATACCCACCCTGCTCGGTGTCTTCCTCGGCGCCCCGCTCATCGCGGGCGACCTGGAGAACGGCACCGCCAAGCTGGTCGCCGCCCAGTCCATGAGCCGGACCCGCTGGCTCGCCACGAAGCTGGCGCTGGCCGGACTGGTGGCCGTGGTGAGCACGGTCGTATTGTCGGCGGTGTTCGGCTGGTGGTGGCACCCCGTCAAGTCCGAGTCCATGATCATGGACTGGACCTCGGGCGCCGCGTTCAACACGACGGGCCCGGTGCCTGTCGCCCTCACCCTCCTCTCCGTCTTCGGCGGGGTGGCGATCGGTGTGGTGCTGCGGCGCACGCTGACGGCCATGGCGGTCACCTTCGGTTTCACCGTCGTCCTCCAGCTCGTCTGGGGCTACTTCCTGCTGTCGCTCGGCAACGCCGTCACGGTCACGACGAACAAGGGTGTCGCGGACGAGAACGGGTTCCCGTCGCTCCCCCACGCCGCCTACGAGATCGACCAGTCGTATGTCACCGGCAGCGGGGATCTGGTGGGCTGGGGCATCTGTTCGGGTTCGACGACCGACGCGGCACGGCAGGTGTGCCTGGACAAGGCCGATGTCGTGGGCTGGTCGTTGGAGTACCTCCCGATGTCGCAGATGAACGCCATGCAGTGGTTCGGGGCGTCGATTCTGTTCGCCCTGACCGCCGGTGTCGTGGCGTTCCTCTTCGTCTGGGGCCGTAAGCGGCTCGTCTGAGTCCGTTTCGTCTGGGGCCGTAAGCGGCTCGTCTGAGTCCGTACGCCCCGCGCCCCTTTGCGAAAGGGGCGCCTCTTCCCACCCTTTGATTCCTTGTCCCGTCGGACGGGCTGCTTTGCCGTGCCCGGAAAACCGGAGAGAAAGGCATGTCTTGAATCACCGAAAGAGGCGAGCGGGTGAGGCTTCCGCTCTCGCCGTGCTCACCGCCGCCGCCCTTACCGCAGCCCTGTTCGCTGCCCCGGAATCCGGGGCCGCACAGTCAGACAGCGGTACGGCAGGTACGGCAGGTACGGCCGGCGTCACCGGCAAGGCCAGGACAGTCACCCTCGTCACCGGCGACCGGGTCACCCTGGACGCCACCGGACAGGTCACCGGTGTGCGGCCCGGCAAGGGCAGGGAAGGTACGGCCTTCCGAATAGCGCGGGACGCCGACCGCACCTACGTCGTGCCGCGTGACGCCGAGCGGCTCCTCGCGAACGGCACCGCCGACCGGCGGCTGTTCGACGTGACGCAGCTGGTCAAGTGGGGTTACGACGACGCGGCCCGCCCCGACCTCCCGCTGATCGTGACCTACGCCAAGGGCCGCACCCTCGCGCCGAGCGCTCTGTCCGCCGCCGGTGCCCGGGTCAGCCGGGACCTGCCCAGCGTCAACGGGGACGCGCTGAAGGCCCGTAAGTCGGCGGGCGCCGAGCTGTGGGAGACGCTCACCGGGAGCGGGGGGACGGCGCGGGAGAGGTCGGCCGCCGCCGACCGGGTCGAGAAGATCTGGCTCGACGGCAAGGTCGAGGCGGCCCTCGACCGGAGCACCGCGCAGATCGGCGCCCCCGAGGCATGGGCGGCCGGATATGACGGCAAGGGCGTCAAGGTCGCCGTGCTGGACACCGGGGTGGACGACACGCACCCGGATCTGAAGGGCCGTATCGACGCGGCGAAGAACTTCTCCGAGTCGGCGGACACCGTCGACCGGGTGGGCCACGGCACGCATGTGGCGTCGACGGTCGCGGGCTCGGGCGCGCACTCCGGGGGGAAGTACAAGGGGGTCGCGCCGGGCGCCCGGCTGATCAGCGGCAAGGTGCTCGACGACGAAGGCTTCGGCCAGGAGTCCGGCCTCATCGCCGGCGCGCAGTGGGCCGTCGCGCAGGGTGCCGAGGTGATCAACCTCAGCCTGGGCGGCCCCGACAGCCCCGGTGACGACCCCCTCGAACAGGCGGTGGACGAGCTGTCCGCCTCCTCCGGCGCCCTCTTCGTGATCGCCGCCGGTAACGAAGGCCCGGCCGCCGGCACCGTCGGTTCGCCGGGCAGCGCCGCCGCCGCGCTCACCGTGGGCGCGGTGGACCGCACCGACGCGATGGCCGATTTCTCCAGCCGCGGCCCGACGGCGGACGGTTCCCTCAAGCCCGACCTCACCGCCCCCGGCGTCGACATCGTCGCCGCGAAGGCAGCCGAGGGCACGGAGGGCGACCCGGCCGCCGACGGCTATGTCTCGATGAGCGGTACGTCGATGGCGACCCCGCATGTCGCGGGCGCCGCCGCGATCCTCGCCCAGCGCCACCCCGACTGGACCGGCGAGCGCCTCAAGGCCGCGCTCACCGCATCCGCCAAGCCGACCGCCGGTGTCTCGGCGTTCGCGCAGGGCACGGGCCGTACGGACCTCACCCGCGCCCTCGACCAGCAGCTCACCACCACCCCCGCCACCCTCGGTTTCCCCGCCCAGAAGTGGCCGCACACTGACGACCAGCCGGCCACGAAGACGGTCACCTACCGCAACGACGGCGACCGGCCCTTCACCCTCGACCTGAGCACCGAGGCGTACGGCGAGGACGGGAAGCCCGCCGCCGAGGGCATGTTCGAGGTCTCGCCGAAGCAGCTCACCGTCCCGGCGGGCGCCACCGCGACCGCCCAGGTCACCGCCGACAGCGGCGCGGGCACGGCCGACGGCTCCTTCGGCGGCGCGCTCACCGCGACGGACGGCGCGGGTACGACCGTACGGACCGGCATCGGCGTACACCGCGAGGTCGAGTCCTACGATCTGACCGTCCGGCACCTCGACCTGAAGGGCAAGCCCGCCGCCCGCTCCCAGACGGGTGTGCAGGGCCTGGACAACGAGATCTGGCAGGACTACTCCGACGACAGGGACGGCGAGTTCACCGTACGGCTGCCCAAGGGGCGCTACAGCCTCGAAGGCCGTATCGACACGGGCGCGACCCCCGACGCGGAATCCGGGGAGCTGGCCCTCCTCCTCAACCCGAAGTTCTCGCTCACCCGTGACACCACCCTCGTCATGGACGCCCGCAAGGCCAAGCCGATCCGGATCACCGTGCCGGACAGGAGAGCCAAGCACACCGACGCCACCCTCAACTACGGGTTCCACATCGGCCGGAACGGGAGCACTTCCACGTACGACGTGGGCAGCTTCGGCAGGCTGCGCGTCGGTCAGTTCGGCGCCCGGCTGCCGGCGGGCGAGGCGTTCGCGCAGTACAACGGCACCTGGACGCACGGCAGTACGAGCTACCGGCCGGTCTGGAACCGCACCGGCGACCTGTCGGGCTTCACCGCGAACCCGAAGCGCGCGCAATTCGCCAAGGTAACGCTCGCGGCCGGTGCACCCGCCAGGGGCAAGACGGCGTCGCTCGTCGCCGCGCCGATGACTCCGGGCGGCTCGTCGTTCGACTTCCACCTCGACACGCGCTCGCTGCCGGGCGCTTTCACCGAGTACGTCCTGCCGGGCGTGCGGTGGCGGTACGCCGTCTCGCAGGACGGCGGCAAGGACGCGGACGGCGAACCGGTGTGGGACGCCGGCCAGTGGATCGCGAAGCCCCGCTCCTACAGCGCGGGCAAGCAGTACACCGAGCGCTTCAACACCGGCGTCTTCGGCCCGCACCTCACCGGCCCGCTGACGGACGGCGAGGACCGCCCCGGCGCGGTCCGTACCGGTGACACCTTCCTGGCCTACCTCCCCCTGTTCTCCGACGGCGCCGGCCATATCGGCGACTCCCGCTACAGCAAGGCCAGAAGCACCCTGTACGCGGACGGCACGCGGGCCTTCGCCATTGACGAGCCCTTGAACCGCGTCTCGTACGAACTCCCCGCTGCCAAGCGCTCGTTCCGTCTCACCACGGACGTCTCCCGCCCCACCACGCTGTCCTCGGTCAGCACCCGGGTCACCGCCGAGTGGACCTTCACCTCCGCGCACGTCACCGGTGCCGAACAGCGGCTGCCGCTGTCGGTGGTCCGCTTCACGCCCCGGCTGTCCACGGAGAGCACGGCCAAGGCGGGTACGCGTTTCTCTGTCCCGTTCACGGTCGAGGGCGATGCCACCGCGCGCACCGCCCGCAAGTTGGCCTTCTCCGTCTCGTACGACGACGGCCGGACCTGGCACCCGGCGAAGGCGGTCGCCGGCAAGCGCCTCGACCTGCGCCACCCGGCGAAGGCGGGCACGGTCTCTCTGCGCGTGACGCTCACGGACGCGGCCGGCAACACCCTGAAGCAAACGATCCACCGGGCCTACCGGACCATCAAGTAGGCCTCTGTACAAGCGTGTTGCCTGGGCGCCCGGGTCGGCTTCGGCCGGCTCGGGCGCTCTTGCCGTGTACGGGACGGCTATCTGAGTCTTTGGGTCGCATAGATGGCCAGGCCCATCAGTGCCAACAAGCCGCCCTCGGCGACCAGGCAGAAGCCGACACTCAGGCTGGTCACGGACCCAAGGACGACACCCAGAGCTATCAGCGCCAGGAGCCCTGCGGCGGCGGCGATCTGTTTCCGGCGGCTAGGTGACATCAGAACGCACTCGGGAAGAACTCATAGGCAGCACCAGCCGCTCCAATCGATGCACCTGCTTCAACAAGCGTAGGCACGCAACCCGCCACGCTAACGCAAGCGGGAGCCGACGCGACGGCCCCGGCCCCGACCCCGGTCCCGGTCCCGGCGCCGATCGCCACGAGCGGGCCCCCGACTCGACCTGGGCGGCTCGTCAGCCCCCATTCCCGGCCCTCCACATCTGACGTATCGTCAGGAACGGCTCGGAGGAGCCTTCGGGACAGGTTGGGAGCGCGCATGCGAGACACCGAACGCGAAGAGACTTATCCGGATCTGTACAGCAAACTGGCATCGGTCGGGCCCTACGGAGTGGCGGTCGGGCACGCGCTGATCACGATGGTCGAACCTCACCCGGGGCACGAACGCGCCTATCACAGATGGTACGAGGACGATCACTTCATCGCGGGAGCGATGGCCATGCCCTGGATGTATGCGGGGCGCCGCTGGGTGGCGACCCGCGATCTCCAACTCCTGCGGTATCCCGCGAAGTCGGCCATTGCCCAGCCGGTCACGGACGGCTGCTACATCACTGTCTACTGGGTGACCTCCGGCCGCTACGACGAACACATGCGGTGGACCGTCGGAATCAACAAGCGGCTCAACCGCGACGGACGCGTCTTCCAGCAGCGCACGCACGTCTTCACCGCGTTCCAGGACCACGAGGTCACGGTGTACCGGGACGGCGTGTCAGGCCCGCGGGACTTCCATGCTCTTGATCACCCCTACTCAGGTCTCGTGCTGGAGGTCATCGACGCCGAGTCACCCGAGCAGCGGGCCGAGTTGCTGGAGTGGCTGCGCTCCCGCCATCTCCCCAAGCTCCTCGCGGGCTCCCCCGCCTCCATGGTCACGGTCTTCCGCCCTACGCCGCTCCCCGGCGACCGCATGACGTACGTGAAGCAGGTCGAGGGGGTCGATACGCGGCTGACGTTGCTGTGGTTCCTGGAGGCGGATCCGCGGGAGTGCTGGGAGGAGCACTTCACGGGGCTGGAGGCTGCGGTGGCTGAAACTGGCCTGGGACGGGTCGAGTTGGTGGCCCCCTTCATCCCGACGGTGCCGGGGACGGACCGGTACGTCGACCAGCTCCGCTGACCGGTACATCGACCGGCTCCGCTGATTCGTGGCCCGTGATTCGCGGCCCCGCGCACGGCATGGATGCGGCGCAGATGCGGCATAGATGCGGCATAGGCGGCATAGATAGCAACGGTCTCATGTTGACCATCACAACTGTCAGCGAAGGGACTGAGGATGGCCGCAGCACGCGCGCTTCCGATCACCGCGACCCTGCTCACCGGCACGGTCGCGCTCTACATCACTCTCGTGGCATTCGGGAACATCACCGACTTCGGCACCAACCAGCAGTTCGTCCAGCACGTCCTGGCCATGGACACCACCTTCAAGGATGACGACCTGATGTGGCGGGCCGTCGAGTCCAAGGGGCTCCAGGATGCCGCGTACATCGCGATCATCGTGTGGGAGACGGTCGCCGCGCTCGTCCTGATCCTGGGCACGTTCCAATGGTCCCGCCACGACCATCTCCGGGCCCGGCGGACCTCCACCATCGGGCTGCTGATGCTGATGCTGCTCTTCGGCGCGGGGTTCCTCGCGATCGGCGGTGAGTGGTTCGCGATGTGGCAGTCGGAGGACTGGAACGGGCTCGACGCGGCGATGCGGGTCTTTCTGCTGAGCGGGGTTGTGCTGGTCGTTATTCACCTTCCGGTGGATCGGGCGGGGGCCCCGTCGGGATCGGGTGGTGGGGGCTAGTGTCGCGACGGGGCGAACGTTGCCTGTAGCGGCACTAGGTGCCGCGGCCCTAGGTGGCGTCCGAGTCTGTTTGTGCGGCTTGGCGTAGGTCCCGCTCTCTGCCTGCCTCGTCGCCCAGTGCGCCCTTGACCCGGGCCCGCATCAGTAGGGCCCAGGGGTAGTCGGGGCGGAGTTCGAGTGCGCGGTCGAGGTCGGTCAGGGCTTCCTCGTTGCGGGCGAGTTCGTGGAGGGACGCTCCGCGGCTCGCCAGCGCCGAGGCGTAGTCGGGGAGAAGGGTGAGGGCCCGGCCCAGCTCGGCGACGGCTTCCTCGTAGCGGAACGCGAGCCGGTAGGCGTCACCCCGCTCCGACGCGATCCAGGCCAGGTCGGGGCCGAGGGCGGCCGCCCGGTCGAAGTCCGCGAACGCCCCCTGAGGGTCCCCCATGACCCGGCGCAGGCGAGCCCTGCGTACCAGCGTCCACAGGTGGTCGTTCTGGATGGTCAGGGCGCGGTTGTACTCGGTGAGCGCTTCCTCGTATCGGCCGAGCGCGTGCAGGCACACGGCTCGTCCGGCCACGGCTTGACCGTGGGTCGGGTCGAGTGCGACGACCCGGCCGAAGTCGGCGGCGGCGTCGTCGTAACGGCCCGCCAACTGGTAGGTCTCCGCGCGCCCGGCGATGATCGCGACGGTGTCGGGGGCCAGTTCGTCCGCCCGGTCGAGTGCGGCCAGCGCCGCCGGGAACTCACCCATCAGCCGGAGGGTGACACCCCGTCCGCAGTGGCCCCGGCTCAGCTCCGGAGCGAGCTCGATCGCCCGGTCGAACTCCTCCAGGGCTCGACCGTACTCCCGGCCCTGGCGCAGCTCCCTGCCCCGTAGCGCGTGCGCCCTCGCCCGCGCGGCCGGGTCCAGGCCGGGACGGGCCAGCAGCAGGTCCGTCGCCCTGACGACCCCGGCCTCATCGTCCGTGAGGACCTCGCACAGGTCCCGGCCCCACTCCTTGAGCACCGGGTGGTCCGTCACGTCGCCCGATTCCTGCAGCATTCGCGCCCAGCGGCGACCGACGGCCTGGTCACTACCACGACAGGCCTCGACCAGGGATGCCAGCGCCTCGGCGAGGGCCGCGGGCGGCCGGGCGCACAGCCGGTGGTACGTCTCCTCCAGGAACAGATCGCGCCACTCCCCGTCCTCCCACAGTTCCTCGGCCCCCCGGCCCGCCCCGACGTCGGCGCGCCATTCGGCGAACGACTCCGCCAGCCGCCGGTGCCGCCTGCTCCACTCGCGCGGGGACCTGCGGCGTTCCAGGCGCAGCATCGGCGCCCGTACGACGTCGTGGTAGCGCACCCGCTCCCCGCGCTCGCCGACGAACGGAAGCCCGGTCAACCAGTCGTACAGCGCGTCCAGTTCGTCGTCCGGGCGGTCGACCACCAGTACCCGGAACACGTCGGCGTCCAGCCACCGGGGCAGCGAGCAGATTCCGGCGACCTTGCGGCGGACAGCCGGTTCGGACTTCAGGAAGCGCTCCACGGCGGTGGCACTCGGGTCCTCCACGGCGCCCGGGGCGCCGGGGCGTTCCTTGGCAAGCGTCGACACAAGGACGGGCAGGCCACCTGTGAGGCGCAGCACCTCCTCGACGACCGGCTCGGCCACGACGCCTTTCCCCGCGAGCAGTTGACGCGACTCGGCCTCGGTGAACGGCTCCAGCGGTACGTCCGTCACGGAGTCCAGGCCACTCCAGCGGGCGCGGTCCAGGGGCCGCTGTCCGGCGGTGACCACGACGACGGTGGCGGGCAGTCCGCCCCCGGCCGCGTCACGCGTGACCATCTCGTGCAGCCACGGGTCGAGATACGCCCCGGTCCTCTCGTACGTGTCGAAGAACAGGACGATCCACTCGGAGACGGCGGAGGAGGCGGAGGAGGAGGCAGAGGAGGCGGCGGCCGCGCGCAGTTCGCGGAGCAGGACCGGGGTGAGCACCTTCTCCGGTGACGTCACCAGCTCGATGTCGTCGGAGTTGCGGAAGCGTGCGCCGAGGCCGGCCCGCAACCGGTCCGCGCCCTGGGCGAGCTGCTCCGCGGGCAGGGCCCTGCCGATGAGGCTGCCGCCGGGCACCGTGGCCTCCGCCACGGCGATGCCCAGCTCGACCGCGGCCCTGCTGCCGCCCGAGGGGCCCGGCGGCGCCCCCTGCTCCGTCGCGAGGGCGGCGAGCGCGGCGGCCTCCGCCTCGCGGTGCCGGTCCCGGTACGCGGCCAGCCGTCGCTCCAGGTCCTTGAACCGCCGTCCCTGGTCCGCGAACTGGCCGCAGATCTCCGCCAGCGCCTCCGGCACGCTGCCGGCGCTCTCGTCGACGTACGCCGTCAGCGCCCCGCGTTCGCGTGCGAGATGCCGCAACTCCTGGACGAGGAAGGTCTTCCCGACGCCCGCGGTGCCGTGCACATGGAGACGGAAGCGCTGGCGGGCATCCCCGAGCGGGATCTCGAAGTTCGCCAGGAACGCGGCCCGTTCGGCGTCCCGCCCCACGAATCCGGCACGGTTGCCCTGCTGGATCAGCTCCTGCCGCGACCGCCCTGCCTGCGCCACCCGCCTGCCTCCTTGCCACTCCGGGTCAAGTCCGGCTCCCAGTGTGGATCAATACGCCGCACATGGCCCAGGAGTTGGCCACTGGACCTGGACCTGGACCTGTTGTCCCAGTCGGTCACAGAGCTGACTTCCTGCATGTTCTACGCCGCCGCTCGGGCCGGGCAAGCCGTGCGGCAGTCGCGGCAGCGGCCCGGGGACGGGGCGCGGAACGCGCGGTCACAGCCGTCGCAGTTCTGGAGTGGGGCGCGGCGGACCGCCTCCGGCCGAGCGGGGGCAGCGGGAAGCACGGGAAGCGGTGGAGGCAGGAGTGCGGTGAGGCGGCGGGTCAGGAATCCCGCTGGGTGGTGTACGCCCTCCGGTGGGATGTCTGCCAGAAGAGTTCGGCGTACGTCCTCCGGGGCGACGCCTCGTTCCAGCCAGGCGGCCACCGCGGGGGCGAGGCGGCGTACGTCGTGCTCGCCGAGGAGGAAGCGTGCGTCGTGGGCGCGGAGGCCTGCCAGGACGTCGCGGGCGATGCGAGCGGTGCGGTGCGCGGGGAGGTCGTGGAGCTCCTGCGGTGGCGTGGCTGATGCCGCCACGGGCGAAGCGGCGGCCGGACCCTGCGCCTGGGTCGGGACCTGCGCCGGAACCGCAGCCGGAGTCAGAGCCGCAGCCGCAGCCGGGGGGGTGCGTCGGTTCGCTGGGAGGTTCCGGTGCGGGCGGGGCCGCCCCCGTGCATCCCTGCGGCTTGTTGTACGAGATCGTGCGCGTCACCAAGTGGCCTGACGGAAGACGCTCCTTGATGCGGGCCAGGTACCCGTGCGTCTCCAACTCCCGCAGAGCCGAGGCGATCCTCGTCTCCCCTTCAAGAAACTTCGCCGCCAGCGCCTTGATGCCGACGAGCGTGCCGCTGCGGAGCGAGTGGATGTGGACCGCCAGACCGATGGCCGTCAGGGACAGCTCGGGGTGCTGGGCGAGATGGTTTCCGACCACGGTGAACCGCTCGTCGTGGTGCTCGTCGACGTGGCTCACTCCTTGGTGGGAACGGCCGGTACGGGCGCGGGAGGGCGCGCTAAAATTCTGATCAGTCATCGGGAAGTCGGTTTCCTAGGTGGTGAGGCCCTCGTCCGGGATGCCTGTCCCGGCGGGGGCCGTTTCACGTGTGTGGGTGTCCGTCGGGGCTGACGCTGCCGGACCGACTCTCCTTTTCGCCACCGAATCGCCCCTGATCACCCGACCGAGTGACCAGGGGCGGCGAGGTGACAGGCAGGCAGGGCGGCGGCGGCCTGGCGCGAGGGGTTTCGGTGGATGACGGGCTGGGTGGGGCGGGTTTGGTTCTTTACCTGGTTCTTTCTTCTTTTGCGTCGGCGGTTACCGGGTCACCGATCCACTCGACCCGGTTCCAGTTCGGCCCAGACCGTCTTGCAGTCGGCCGGTGCCTCGTCGACGCCCCAGCGGTCCACGTACGCCGCCACGATCCGAAGCCCTCGACCCGATTCCGCGTACTCCGGGACCGGGACCGGGACACACGGGACCCGGTCGCCCCGGGCATCGGTCACCTCTACGGCAAGACACTGGGGCACTCCGAGGCCCAGCTCCACAGCCGTCTTATCAGCGATCACAGGGACGTCCAGATCCTGGAGATGCGCTATGGAATGACCCGTGCGTCGAGGTCGCGATAGCCACCCCCGTCGCCCCCGTCACCACCATCCACGTACGCGACTCCAAGAACACCCAGGGCAACCGGCTCACGTTCACCGACTCCGCGTGGAGCGAGTTCGTCGCCCACGCCGCGTACCGGGACTGAATCGCGTCGCGGGCAGCGACAGGGCGTACCGCGCGGCAGGTGGGTTCACGACATGAAGTCTTCCCAGTTCTCGGGGTCGTCCAAGATCTGCTTCAGCAGCATGTCGAAGATCTTGTTGTCGAAGAGCATGCCGTAGAACTCCGGGGAAAGCTTCTTGCCGTTGATCACAGCGGTGGGTGTTCCCGGTCCGCCGGGCTCCTCGGCTCCCCCTGCCCGCTCGTACGCCTTCTCGGAGGCGGTCACGAAGGAGCGGTACTTCATGGTCTTCACGGCCGTGTCGAACGCCGGGCCGCGCAGGCCTTCCACTTCACCGGCCAGTTCCAGCAAGTTGGCGTCGGTGTAGCCGTCGACGCTCTCCTCGGGCTGGTTGGCGTAGAGCACCTCGTGGTACTCCACGAACTTGCCCTCCCCGAGCGCGGCGCGCAGTGCGTTGGCCGCCTTCTTCGACCCGCTGCCGCCGAGCCGGTCGTCCAGGAAAGAGGCCAGGGTGTACTCGGTCTTCGCCCGATGGTCGAGCATCTCCGCCCGCAACGCCCGGCTTCCGCCGGTGACCTCGAACTCCTCGCACACCGGACAGCGCAGATCCTCGTACAGCCGCACCGTCAGCTTCGCGTCCGGATCGCCCACCAGAATGGTGGTGCCGTCCTCGGCGAGCTTCTCCGGCAGGTCCTCGGCGCTCTCGAATACGGGCTTGCCCTCAGCCGCCCGCTGCCCGCACCCCGCCAGCATCAGCATCGCGACACACAAAACAGCCCATTTCCCCCCACGCACCATGCGTCATCCCCTCCCCAGAGAACATCGCGATCCTAGATCATCGGACACCCGTCCCATTCCATGATCGTCACCGGGCCGCGCGCCGGATCAGGGACGCGAACGGGGCGGACCCATGTGCCCGTCGGCCTTCCGCCTTCCGTCTCTGCGCAGTCGTACGCCGCCGCACCGCCTGACCAACGTCTTTTCAGCTCGGTCGAAAGACCTGGTCCGTCGTGCGCGGCGTTGACATCGTGGCCTCGCCCGGACATAACCGGTTCGAAGAAGGAAGCGTTCATGACCAGGAACACGACCGACAGCAGGACCAGGAAGACCGCGGTGAGGCTGGCGACGTTCGCGACGGCCGGAGTCGTCGGCACGGCGCTCGTTGCCCTCGCTCCCACCGCCTCGGCGTCACCGGCGCCCGCGGCGGCCCCCGCCTCCGCCTCCGCCTACACCTGTCACTACTCCTGGCAGGGCTCGTACCTGTACGCCGGCTACAGCAGCACCAACACGACCAACACCAAGTACGGCCAGACCGGCAACCGGGTGATCGAAGTCCAGTGCCTGATGACCTACTGGGCCAACCGCGTCGGCGACAGCAAGTTCGATCCCAAGGGGGTCGACGGCGAGTTCGGCGCCAACACCAAGGCGGCAGTGATCAACGCGCAGAAGGTCTGCTTCTCCGACTCCAGCGAGTGGGACGGCGAGGTGGGCCCGAATACCTGGCCCTGTCTGCGGGTCTGGTAGCGCCTGCCGGCCCACAGGGCCGGCCGCTGGACCGGCGTGAGGTCGGCCGGCACATCAGGACCGGGGTACGCGGGCAGGTCGCCCGCGCCCCGGTCCGCTCTGTTGTTAAGACATTCCGGCTCTTGAGAAGACATTCCGGTTCTTGACCGGAACGCGTGGACCTGCCCGCCCCTGTCCGCGGAACCCGCCCACCACCACGGTTTTGTGTCTTCCTCCGCCCTGGAGGAATTCGGCGCGATGTCACGCTCATTCCCCTGCGGCATTCTGCGATCGTCAAGGCGTCAAGGGAGGCGTCAAGGCCTACCGTGAAAACGGCGAAACGGTGGAACGGGATGCTCCGATTTCATTTCTCGGCCGAAGATCTTGCGCGCGTACGCGTGGCTGCCACGCCCCACCCTCTCTGGGAAATCGCCTGCAGTCTGCACAGATTCCAGACCGCTGAGGGGCGTTGGGCCTACGCGCGATGGCACCGCACCGCCTGTGAGAACATCCGAGACGCACAAGCCGGCTCCATGGTCAAGAAGTTCCTGTTGCCGCTCTTTCCCCGGGCCAGCTATTTTCCCGACTTCCTCACCCCGGCCGAGGGAATCGGCGGCCTGGAAGCGGGCCTCGACGCAATATTGGCGACACCTGCCCAGCAGGTGAAACAAGAGGCGGGGAAGCTCGCCGGGACCATAAGATCTCCCAGGTGGGTGGCCCGAATCGACGAAAGGGACATGCGTGATCGCCTCGTCGAGGCACTGCGCGACTATCACCGGACCGTGATAGCGCCCCACGACCATCACATCGGAGAATGTCTGCGCGCCGAACGGACCCGGCATGCCCGCTCACTCCTCGACTTCGGCACCGAGGGCCTGCTCGGGAGTCTCGCGCCCACACTTCGCTGGCGCCACCCGGTCCTGGAGATCGAGTCCTATCCGGAGAACCGTGACGTCAGGCTCAACGGCAGGGGTGTCCTTCTGATCCCGTCCTACTTCTGCTGGCACTCGCCGATCACGTTGGCCGACCCCGATCTGCCGCCCGTGATCATCTACCCGTTCCAGCACGCGGCCCGCCCGGAGCCCCAGCACGAGGGACGGCCGTTGCGGGCACTCCTCGGGCCCACCCGCGCCGAGATCCTGCTGGCCACTGTCACCGGGGCCACCACGACCGAGGCGGCCCTGCGTGCCGGTGTGTCCGTCGGCACCGCCTCCCATCACACCAACGCCCTGCGCAATGGCGGCCTGATCAACAGCGACCGGTACGCCAACACCGTTCTGCACACACTCACTTCCCTCGGCGCCGCTCTCCTTCACGGTGCGCAGGCCGGGGCAAGCCGCTCGTCTCCTACGCCGGGCTGACCGGGCGCACGATCCCGGCAGGCAGGCAGTGCGGTGCGACGGGCGTGTCCGGCCCAGCGCGGGCCGCGGACTACTTCACGACCGTGACCCTCGTCCCCGCCGTGGCGAACTTCCAGACCGCGTCCCCGTCGTCCGCCCGCATACGGACCCCGCCCGTCTGCGCGCCCGATGCGGGTGGCGGCGGGGAGGAGCCGTCGACGGCGTTGGAGAAGGCGACGTTGACGCCGGACGCGACGGCGAAGTAGACGATGTGCTCGATCTCCACGCCATCGCTGCCGGTGGCGGCCTCACGCCGGCTGCCGATCGTGTACGTGGCCGGCGCCGGGCTCACCGTCCCCGGCCACACGGCGAAGGTACGCCGGGACGCGTCGCTCGCGTCGACCAGCCACACCCGGCGCTGCCCGAGGGAGTAGACGATGCGCCGCCCCGTGCCGGAGCCGTCCGGTACGGCGACCGGCTTGGACTCGTCGGCTGAGCCGGAGGGCTTGGCGCTCGCCGAGGCGGACGGCTTCGGGCTCGCCGAAGCGGTCGGCTGGGGCCCCTTGTCGGCCTTGACTGCCAGCATGGCCACCAGCACCAGAGCAGTCGCGGTCAGACCGGTGACCCAGGCCCACGAGGGAAGCCGTCGGGCAGGCACGGGCACGCATCTCCTCAGCTCTGACTCACCCATCGGAGGGTCCGATCATCCTACTCCGACGGGGCGCTCACCCCAGAACCGGCAGCAGCTCCGGCAGCAGCCACGACAGCAACCCGTAGCCGCCTACTCCAGGACGGCAACCGCCTACTCCAGGACCGGCAGCAGCTCCGGCAGATGCCCGTCCGACAGCGCCGCGGCCCGCTGCCGCTCCTCCGGCACCGGCCCGTACAGCGTGTTCCGCGGCTTCGCCGGGCGTCCCGCCGCATCCGCCACCGCGATCAGGTCCTTGACGGACTTGTACGAGCCGTAACTCGACCCCGCCATACGGGAGATGGTCTCCTCCATCAGCGTTCCGCCGAGGTCGTTGGCTCCGGAGCGGAGCATCTCCGCGGCACCCTCCGTGCCCAGTTTCACCCAGCTCGTCTGGATGTTCGGGATGTGCGGGTGCAGCAGGAGGCGGGCCATCGCGATCACCGCGCGGTTGTCGCGGGTCGTCGGTCCTGGACGGGCGATCCCCGCCAGGTACACCGGCGCGTTGGTGTGGATGAAGGGGAGGGTCACGAACTCCGTGAAACCGCCCGTCTGCTGCTGGATGCGGGAGAGCGTACGGAAGTGGCCGAGCCAGTGGCGGGGCTGATCCACGTGCCCGTACATCATCGTGGACGAGGACCGGATACCCAGCTCGTGCGCGGTCGTCACCACCTCGATCCACGTCGCCGTCGGGAGCTTGCCCTTCGTGAGGATCCAGCGGACCTCGTCGTCGAGGATCTCCGCTGCCGTGCCGGGGATGGAGTCCAGGCCCGCCTCCTTGGCCGCCGTCAGCCACTCGCGGATGGACATGCCCGTCCGGGTGGCGCCGTTCACCACCTCCATCGGCGAGAAGGCGTGGACGTGCATCCCGGGCACCCGCTCCTTCACCGCGCGTGCGATGTCGAAGTAGGCGGTGCCCGGCAGGTCGGGGTGGATCCCGCCCTGCATGCAGACCTCGACGGCCCCGACGTCCCAGGCCTGGGCGGCGCGGTCCGCCACCTGGTCGAGCGAGAGCGTGTACGCGTCGGCGTCCGTGCGCCGTTGCGCGAAGGCGCAGAAGCGGCAGCCCGTGTAGCAGACGTTAGTGAAGTTGATGTTCCGCGTGACGATGTACGTGACGTCGTCGCCGACCATCGACTTGCGGACGTCGTCGGCGATCCGGCAGAGCGCGTCGAGCGCAGGACCGTCCGCGTGGAGCAGGGCGAGTGCCTCGTCGTCGGTCAGGCGGGTCGGGTCGTCGGCCGCCGTCACCAGGGCCCCGCGTACGTCTGTGTCGATGCGGGACGGGACCATGCCGGGCGCCGCCGCCTCCCGCAGCGCCTCCCAGTCCCCGTACACGTGGTCGTAGTCCTCGCGGCGGTCGCCGGTGCGCCCCTCGGTGTCGATGGACGCGTGCAGGTCCGTACGCCCCGACGACGTGAACGCCTCCTCGGGCTCCTGCCACGGGTGGCCCTCCACGACCGCGTCCGGCACGGCGAGGCCGGTCTCCGGGTCCGCGAGCGCCCGTACGTGCGGAAGCAGCCGCGGGTCCAGCCACGGCTCGCCGCGCTGCACGAACTCCGGGTAGACGCAGAGCCGTTCGCGGAGTGTGAAGCCCGCCTCGGCGGACTGCTCGCTCAGCAGGTCGATCTGCGGCCAGGGGCGTTCGGGGTTGACGTGGTCGATGGTCAGCGGCGAGACCCCGCCCCAGTCGTCGATCCCGGCGCCGATCAGCCGCGCGTACTCGGAGTCGACCAGGTTGGGCGGCGCCTGGAGGCAGGCGGCGGGGCCCATGATGTGGCGGGCGACAGCGATCGTGGCGACCAGTTCGTCGAGTTCCGCGTCCGGCATGCCGCGCATCGCCGTGTCCGGCTTGGCGCGGAAGTTCTGGATGATCAGCTCCTGGATGCCGTGGTACGCCCGCGCCACCCGCCGGAGCGCGAAGAGGGACTCCGCGCGCTCCTCGTACGTCTCGCCGATCCCGATCAGCAGCCCGCTGGTGAACGGGACGGAGGACCGGCCCGCGTCCTCAAGGACCCGCAGCCGGACCGCCGGTTCCTTGTCGGGCGACCCGTGGTGCGGGCCGCCCGGCTCGCTCCACAGCCGGACGGCGGTCGTCTCCAGCATCATGCCCATGCTCGGCGCGACGGGCTTGAGCCGCTGGAAGTCGGTCCACGACATGACACCCGGGTTGAGGTGGGGCAGCAGGCCCGTCTCCTCCAGGATGCGGATGGAGATGGCCCGTACGTACGCGATCGTGTCGTCGTAGCCGTGCGCGTCGAGCCATTCGCGGGCCTCGGGCCAGCGGTCCTCAGGCTTGTCGCCGAGGGTGATCAGGGCTTCCTTGCAGCCCAGTTCGGCACCCTTGCGGGCGATGTCGAGCACCTCGTCCGGGGACATGAACATGCCGTGGCCGGCCCGGCGCAGCTTGCCGGGGACGGTCACGAACGTGCAGTAGTGGCACTTGTCCCGGCACAGCCGGGTGAGCGGGATGAAGACGCTCTTCGAGTACGTGATCACGCCGGGGCGGCCCGCCGCCGCCAGGCCCGCGTCACGTACCCGGGCGGCGGACTCGGTCAGGTCGTCCAGGTCGGCGGCGCGCGCCTGGAGCAGCACGGCGGCCTCGGTGACGTCGAGGGCGACGCCGTCGCGGGCGCGTTTGAGGGCGCGACGCATGGCGTTCGCGGTGGGCCCGGTTCCGGAGGTCGCGGAAGTCGTCATCCTTCGAGCATACGATCGCTGTGATCAGGCACGACCGGTGTGCCGCGTCACAAACGACACACCGGCAGCACACCAGCAGCAGTCCGGCAGCCCACCTGCGACACACCGGCAGCAGTCCGGCAGCCCACCTGCGACACACCGGCAGCACATCTGCGGCCTCCTACAGGTACGTCGCGTATTCGTCCAGCACGCGCAGTACGTCTCCCTCGCCGGCCGGCGGCAGCTGCAGCACGACCTCCTCGATGCCGAGGTCCGCGTAGTGCGCGAGTTTGCCTGCGCCGGGCAGTACGGCGTAGGGCACGACCTGAAGGGCGCCCGGGTCGCGGCCCGCCTCGGCCCAGGCGGTCCGCAGCACGGGCAGCGACTCCGTCAGGCCCCGGCCGCCGATCGGCAGCCAGCCGTCCGCGTAGTCGGAGATGTGTGAGAAGAGCTTGGGACCGGCCGCTCCCCCGATGAGCGTGCGCGGCCCGACGAGCGGGCCGCGCGGCTTCTGCACGGGCTTGGGGTGGGCGTGGCTGGCCCGTACGGAGTCGAACCGGCCCTCGTACGCCGTCGGTTCGGGCGACCACAGTGCCCGCATCAACGCCATCCGGTCGCGGCCGAGTTCCCGGCGCGTAGCCCACTCGACGCCGTGGTCGGCGGCTTCCTCGACGTTCCAGCCGAAGCCGATGCCGAGGGTGAAGCGGCCCCCGGAGAGGTGGTCGAGGGTCGCGACCTGCTTGGCGAGGTCGATGGGGTCGTGCTGGGCGACCAGGGTGATGCCGGTGCCGAGCGCGAGCGCCTCGGTGACGGCTGCCGCCTGGCCGAGGGCGACGAAGGGGTCGAGCGTGCGGCCGTACTCGGGCGGCAGCTCGCCGCCCACCGGGTACGGAGTGGCCCGCTCCACGGGGATGTGCGTGTGTTCGGGCAGATAGAGCCCGGCGAAACCGCGTTGCTCCAGCTCACGGGCGAGCCGGGTCGGAGTGATCGTCTCGTCGGTGAGGAAGATCGTCACGGAGATGCGCATGCCCTCATCAATACCGGCCCGGGATACAGGTGTCCATACCGACCAGTCGGCATATTTATTGCTTCGTACGCGTACGTCGACTGCTTCAGACGCGTACGTCTGCGTACGTCGGCTGCTTCGTACACGTACGGCGGCTGCGTCGTCCGCGTACGGCGGCTGCGTCGCACGAGGGCTCCGTCCCCGAAAGCTGCCGACCCCCTTCCCTTGCCCCGCAGTTCACGGCTGAATACCAGAGTTGCCGGTACCACCCATGCACCACCCCTGCACCGCCCCTGCACCACCCATGCCCCTCACGAGACCCGGGAGCAGCAGACATGTGCGAGGACGACCACCACGGCGATCACAGCGATCACGGCCATCACAACGATGAACTCGGCAGCGGATCCGGCAGTGACCACGGCGTCGGCAGACGCGCCCTGTTCGCGACGGGAGCCGCCGCCGCGCTTACCTTGGGAAGCGTGAGCTTCGCGAGCGGCGCCGACGCCACCTCCAGGCCCGGGGACCCCGAGACCCGGACCGTACGCGGCACCCTGCCCATCGGCGCGCCCGACTTCGCGTACCTGCCGGTCGACGTCCCGTCCGGCGTACGGGAGATCAAGGTCGCGTACACCTACGAGCGGCCCTCCGTCCCGGCGGGCACCGCGGGCAACGCGCTCGACATCGGCATCTTCGACCAGCGCGGCACCGAGCTGGGCGGCAAGGGCTTCCGCGGCTGGTCGGGCGGGGCGCGCACGGAGTTCTTCATCCGCGCGGACGACGCGACCCCCGGTTACCTCCCCGGCCCGGTCCGCGAGGGCACCTGGCACATCGCGCTGGGCCCGTACACGGTGGCTCCGCAGGGGCTCCCGTACGAGGTCACCATCACGCTGACGTACGGCGAGCCGGGCGAGGCGGCGCAGCCGGTGTACCCGCCGTCGCGGGCCAAGGGCCGTGGCCGGGCCTGGTACCGGGGTGACTGCCATCTGCACTCCTGGTACTCGGACGGCCGCCGCACCCCGGCCGAGATCGCGGCCCTCGCGCGGGCGGCGGGCCTGGACTTCATCAACTCGTCCGACCACAACACGCACTCCGCGCACGCCCACTGGGCCGACCAGGCCGGCCCCCACCCGGACGGCGAACTGCTGATCCTGCTGGGCGAGGAGGTGACGACGAGGAACGGTCACGTCGTCGCGCTCGGCACCGACCCGGGCACGTTCGTCGACTGGCGCTACCGGGCCCGCGACAACCGCTTCGGCAAGTACGCGCGCCGTATCCGCCAGGCCGGCGGTCTGGTCGTCCCCGCCCACCCGCACGCCACCTGCGTCGGCTGCAACTGGAAGTTCGGCTTCGGCGAGGCGGACGCGGTCGAGGTGTGGAACGGCGCGTACGGGCCCGACGACGAGGTGTCGCTGGCCGACTGGGACAGCATGCTCGTCTCCTCCGTGCGGGAGGGCCGGGGCGGCCGGGACTGGATTCCGGCTATGGGCAACAGTGACGCCCACCGCGACCCCGACCCCGTCGGCACCCCGCAGACGGTCGTGCTCGCCGACGACCTGACCCGCGAGGCGATCCAGGAGGGCATCCGCGCCGGCCGCAGTTACGTGGCGGAGTCGAAGGCGGTGTCGCTGTCGTTCTCGGCGACCGGCCCGAAGGGTGAACACGCGGGTATCGGCGGGCGGTTGAGGGTGGACGGCGACGACCCGGTCACGGTCCGCCTGGAGGTCTCGGGCACTCCGCGCTGCACGGTCCGCTTCGTCACGGACCAGGGCGTACTGCACACGAGCCCGGTCCTGCCGGTGTCGGGCTCCGGCACGGTGGAGTGGCGTACGACGGCCCAGTACGCGGCGTACGTACGCGCGGAGGTACGGCACGAGGTCGCGGCGGGCCCGTCGCCGGGCGCGCTGGCCGCGTTCACCAACCCGGTCTTCCTTGGGCGGTAGGCGGTAAGCGGCAGGCGGCAGCTGGACTGCCCGGCCCGGCGAGCTCCCCTTTCAGGTCGCGCACCGGGCTGCCCGCTGGGTCGGTGGGTCGGTCGGTCGGTCGGTGCGTCGCCCGGCCGGTGGCTTCAGGAGAGCCCCGCGTCGCGGGTCTCCTCGATGCGGTTCTGCTGCATGGAGGTGAGCCGCCTGACGAAGAAGACGGCCACCACGGCGCTCACGACGCCGGTGACGACGGCGACCTGCGCGTCGATGATGTCGATCATGGCGCCGCCGGCGGTGTCGTTCTGATACCAGCTGCCGAACGAGTCCTGAACGTACGCCACCATGTAGACGACCCAGCACCACCACCAGACGTGCAGCAGCCACCGCCTGGCGCCCCGGGCCTGGCCGGCTGTCGCCGTCCAGATGTCGTTGCTCATCTGCTTGGGCATGAAGAAGTTGACGCCCGGGATGAACCAGGCCCCGGCCGCCATCCCGGGCGCGAAGCGCAGGCGAACCGGCGCGAAGGCGTCGGCGTTGTTCCGCATGCGCTGGAACCAGAGCGGCCACACGATCATCAGTGCCAGGGCCACCGGCAGTGCGAGGAATTCGGACGCGTCCGTCGCGAGCTGCAGCATCTCGTAGTTCGGGATACGGCTGGGGTCGGCCTCACTGTCCTGCCCGTCGAGCCGGAGGTAGGTCCACCCCAGGACGGCGCCGCGGACGAGCAGGGGCAGCGTGTAGAGGCCGAGCAGGAGCGACAGCCCCGTCCCGAGCCCCCGGGCCGAGCGGGCCGGCGGGCGCGGGGAGAAGTAGTGGGGCGAGGGCGGAAGACTCCCCGGCTGTGGACTGCCCGCGTGCGGGCTGCCCGGCGGGGGGCTGTGCCACAGGGGTGCGGACGGGTTGTACGCGACGGGCGGGCCGAAGCCCTGTGGTGCGGGGTCCGCCAGTCCTGGTACCGGCGTCTGAACGGCTCCCGACCCCGGCCCCGGCCCCGCCCCAGGCCAAGATCCCGATCCCGAATCCGGCCCCGCTCCTGGCCCTGATCCCGGCCCCGCTCCTGGCCCCGTTCCCGTTCCTGACCCCGAACTCCGGCCGCCCGGGCCGAAGGCCACCGCCTGCTCGGAGAGCGCTTGGCTCTGCGGGTTCTCGATGTCCAGGAGTTGCACGGCGTGTCTGCCGAGCTCCGCCAGCACCTCGCCCGGCAGCCACGCGCCGCCCGTGTCCTCCAGGGCCTCGATACGCGTCAACAGGTCGTCCAGCGAGGGCCGTTGCGCAGGATCCTTCGTGAGGCACCACGCGATCAGCCGGTCCCACGGCTCGGGGACCCCCGTGAGGTCCGGCTCCTCGGTCGCGATACGGAAGAGCAGCGAGTGGACCCCGCCC
Organism: Streptomyces sp. NPDC048484; assembly: GCF_040651415.1. NCBI lineage: Bacteria > Bacillati > Actinomycetota > Actinomycetes > Kitasatosporales > Streptomycetaceae > Streptomyces > Streptomyces sp. NPDC048484. The sequence goes on along the minus strand of NZ_JBEZJY010000017.1, from coordinate 42,206 downwards.
TCACCGGTGCCGAACGGCAGCCGCCCCGCCGCGGTGTACGCCAGCACGGCACCGAGGCAGAAGATGTCACTCGCGTACGTCACCCGCTCCCCGCGTACCTGCTCGGGTGACATGAAGCCCGGCGAGCCCACGACGACCCCCGTCATGGTGAGCCCGTCGGCGGACTGCGTGGTCGCGTCGAGGGCGCGTGCGATGCCGAAGTCGATGACGCGGGGGCCGTCGATCGTCACCAGGACGTTGGACGGCTTCAGGTCACGGTGTACGAGCCCGGCGCCATGGATGGCCCGCAATGCGTGGACGAGCCCGATCGCCAGCGCTCGTACGGAGCGCGGAGGCAGTGGACCGTACTGCTTGTCCACCACCTCGGTGAGGGAGGGCCCGGCGACATAGCCGGTGGCGACCCACGGTGTCGGCGCGTCCGTGTCGGCGTCCAGGACGGGTGCCGTCCACTCGCCGCCGACCCGCTGGGCCGCCTTCACCTCCTGAGCGAAACGCCGCCTGAAGTCGGGCTTGCGGGCCAGCTGTTCCTGTACGACCTTGACCGCGACCGTACGGCCGCGGTCGGAGCGGGCCAGGTACACCCGCCCCATGCCGCCCTCACCGAGTCTGCCGAGCAGTCGGTAGTTGCCTATCCAGCCCGGATCGTCCGGGGTCAGCCCATCCATGTTTATTTCCTTTGTCCCCGGCGATGCCCTCGCAGCGAGGATAGGAGATGGGGAGGGGGAGACGTGTGCGAACCCTGTGTCTATCGGGCTCTATCGGCAGTACGTGTCCCGAACGGGCCGTTCCCCCGTGGCCAGGTAGCGGGAGACGACCCGGTCTCCGCAGGCGTTGCCGTTGCCGAGATAGGCGTCGTGTCCGGTGGAGTTGACGGTCACCATGACGGCCCTGTGGCCCAGGGCGGCACGGACCGCGCGGGCGCCGGCGAGCGGGGTGGCCGGGTCGCGCTCGTTCTGGACGAGCAAAACGGTGGCGGACGGACCGCCGTCGGTGATCCGCACCGGGTCCTGTTTCGGGTACCGGGGCCAGGCCGCGCAGGCCGTCGCGTTCCGCGGCATCCCCGCGGTCAGCGGGTACGCGGCTCGACTCCGCGCAACTTCCCCCTGATACACGGCACTTGACCTCGGCCAGTCCCCGTCGTTGCAGAAGGTGGCCTCGGCGACGGCGATGCCGTTCTGCAGCAGCGGCTCCGGCGGCTGCTCGGGCGCGGGCGGGGCGTCACCTTTCCGCGCGGCCAGTATCAGCTGGGCGAGTGCCGGGAAGTCGTCGGGTTCGTACAGCGCGTACACCATGGACTGGCGCAGGACATTGCCGTTCAACTCCGCCGGGTTGGCGCCCGGCCACGGGGGCGGGTCACGGTCGAGCCGCTCGGCGAGCCGCAGGAAGAGCGGCCGTACCTCGGCCTGCGTATCGGCGAGGCGATACGGATTCCCGGGCGCCGAAGCCCACTTGGCGAACTCGGGGAAGACGTCCTCGACCCCGGCCTCGAATCCCGCCCACACACCGCGGGGGAACTGGCCGTGGCTGAGGGCACCGGTCCCGTCCGGGTTGCTGTCCAGCACGAACCGGTCGGTGCGGTGCGGGAACAACTCGCGGTAGACGGCACCGACATGGGCCCCGTAGGAGACGGCCCACGCGGACAGTTTCCGCTCGCCGAGGGCCGCGCGGACGCGGTCGATGTCGCGGGCGTTGTTCGCACTGCTGATGTGCCGGATCAGCTCGCCGCCGTTGCGCTCGCAGGCGGCGGCCGTCCGCCGGGCGGTGGCCATGTTCGCGGCGACGGACCCGTCCGCGGCGGGCCAGGGCCAGAACCTGGTCAGGGCGAGGTCCCCCCGGTCGAGCCCACAGCTGACGGGCGCGGACCGACCGACCCCCCGCGGATCGAACCCGACCAGGTCGTACGCGTCCCGCACCTCCTGTGGCAGCGTCTGTCCCTTCCCGGAGATCTCGTCGAGACTGCCGCCGCCGGGTCCTCCGGCGATCATCAGCAGGGCCCCGCGACGCGCGGCCGGCTTCTCCGCGGGAATCCGGGACACGGCGATACCGATCCGCTGCCCCCCGGGGTCGGAGTAGTCCATCGGCACGTCGACGGTCGCGCACTCCTGCCGGGGGTCGAGCCCGCTCCCTTCGCACGTGCCCCAGACGAGGGGCTCGGCGTGCCCGGCGGCCCCTTGGCCCGAAGCGGTTGAGGCGGCCGCGGCGGCAGCGACCGGTGCCGCCGCCCCGGCGAGAGGCAGAGTGAGCCCGAGAACCACGCCGGACGCGGCGATGCGGGCGAGCTTTCGCTTGGTCTTCGTCATACGACCGAGCCTCGCGGACGCGGCCCGGCGCCCCCATCCGGCCAACCGGCCTGTGCGGTGGGCGGTTTCCCGAACCGGAGCGCTACGCCGGAGAGGAGGGTCCCCGGCCGACTCGGGGCCGGAACGGGGAGGGGCAGGACCGTCGTGCATCATCCCCGTAACAAAGTGATCCACTTCCTTGTGCGGGCCGCGCCCACGCCCGTGAAGTGGGCTGATGCACTTTCCGACAGCAGGCGGTCCGTTCTTCCGCCACCTGCGCATGTGGCACGCCGTGCCGGCCTCCCTCGTAGCGGTGGCGGTGGTGGCGTTCCTCGTCCTTCTCCCGTCCGACGGCGCGCGCTCGGTGCCCAGCAGCCCCTGCCGGCCGGCCGATTCGGCGCGCGAGGACACGCCCGCGACCCCCGACCTCGACGGGGACGGCTCCGTCGATCTGGTGCACGAGATCTCCCAGACGGAGAACTTCGACCTGTTCGTCGTGCCCGGCTCCGAGCACGGTCCTGACCCCGACCGCACGACCGTCTTCGCCCACGACGACCTCGGTGTACCGCCCGACGTCCAGACGGGCGACGAGCCGTTGCAGCCCACGGTCGCCGACCTGGATGAGGACGGTCACGCCGACCTCGTCGTGAGCGGCGCCGCCCAGGTCCTGTGGGGAGGCCCCAAGGGCCCGCGGGTCGGCGGAGCGCACGGGCGTGTGCCGCTGCCGGGCAGCGGCTACTACACCGCGCCGATCGCCGGCGACTTCGACGGGGACGGCCACACCGACCTCGCGGTGTTCAGGGACTCGAACGAGGCTCGGAAACTGGTCGTCCTCAAAGGACCATTCAAGCGCTCCGGCGCCCCGACCGGGACCGTGGAAATCCCCAGCCCGGTCCACGAGGGCGCGTCACCCGTGCTGGTCGCCGGGGACGCGAACGACGACCGCGCTACCGATCTCGCGCTCTACGACTCTCCGTGGGATCCGCCCCTGCTGTTCACCGGCGGCGCCCGTACCGCCGGCGGCCTGAGCAAGGAGCCCGAGCGGCTGCCGGAGGGCGAGAACGTCGTCTTCGGCGACTTCGACGGCGACGGGCGGCAGGACGTCGCCATCGGCCGGAGCTTCGTAGACAGCTACGACGAGGTCGACACACCCCACCGGCGCGGCCAGGTCAGCGTCCGCTACGGGAAGGAGCCGGGGAAGTGGGTCACCATGGACGGCGGCGACTTCAAGGAGGGCTTCGGCGCCGGGCTCGCCGTCGGGGACTTCAACGGCGATGGCTGCGACGATCTGGCCGTACAGCTCACCAAGAAGAAGGAGGCGGGGGACGCGCGGATCGAGGTGCTGCGGGGCGGCTCCGAGTACGGGCTCGGGTCGAAGCCCTGGCGCGCCACCAAGCGGTCCGTGCCGAGTGCCGACGGCCCCGACGGCGGCATGCTCTTCGCCGTCCACGACTGGGACGGCGACGGCCGCGCGGAACTGACCCTTCTCGGCGGGGACAGATGGTGGATCACCGACGGCAAGGGCCGCGACGAGGCATCCTTCCCGGTCACCCCCAGCAAGGACCAGGATTCGTAGGCACATGCGCGCGCTCAGTCCACCACCTGTGGATCCCGGAAGTAGTACACGACAGTCACTCCGAGGCCGGGTGTGTGCGTGTACACGACGGTGATCGCTTCGGCGGAGTCTCGGGCGAGGGGCATCGTATAGGTGTACTCCACGGACGGAGGGCGCCAGCCGGGGATCTCACGGCCGGCCGCCGGATCGCGCCCGATAGCCGAGTACGACCACGTATCGATCCGGGTGATCCCTTTCGACGCGGGCTCCTACCCCGGCTCGGGCCAGTCGGTCTACTTCGTATGCGGCTCTGTGCCGGCACTCGACACAGCACAACTGGACCAGTCTCACGGCCCGGTGTTCATCGACTCCGAGGCCCAGCTGGGGCAATATCGACAGCTCTTGGACCGACTGGAAGGCGCAGCCCTCGACCAGGCGAAGTCGCGGGATCTCGTCCACGACATCGCCCGACACGCCTGAAAGGATTCGCGATGCCCTCAATCACTTGGCAGAAGTCGTCCTACTGCGCCCAGGGAGAAGCCTGCCTCCACGTCGCCACCACCACCGTCGCAAAAACGACGATCCGTCTCACCGAAAGCGGCGACCCCAGCGGAGCGATACTCGGGGCCTCCCCCGGCGCCTTCGGGTCTCTTCTTCTCATGCTCAAGAAGGGCCGGGACTGACATGCCCAGTAACCGAGACCTCAAGTTCCGCGTCGTCACGGCGCTTCAGCGGTGGGTGGCCAACCCGATCTCCAGGCGGCTGCCGTTCCAGACGCTGCTGGAGACCACCGGGCGGAAGTCCGGGCTGCCCCGGCGGACCCCGGTCGGGGGTTGCCTGCTCGGGCAGGAGTTCTGGATCGTCTCCGAGTACGGCGAGAAGTCGCAGTACGTGCGGAACATCCAGGCGGACCCGAAGGTCCGGGTCCGCGTCGGCAGGCGGTGGCACCACGGCACCGCCCACCTGCTGCGCGAGGACGACCCTCGGGTCAGGCTGGAGTCCCTGCCCCGGATGAACAGCGCCGCGGTCCGCGCCGTCGGGACGAATCTGCTGACCGTGCGGATCGACCTGACCGACTGAGCGCGTCCCGGCCGCCGTGAAGGAGACGCGGGGCGCGAGGCCCCGTTGTCACGGGTGCGCGGCGGTCAGCGCGGTCACTGCGGTCAGCGCGGTTGGCGCAGGCCCGCGACGAGGAGCTCGACCAGTCGGCGTGCGTCGTAGCGCGGATCACTGCCGGCGCCCACACAGAGGTTTCCGACGCCGCGCATGAACTGGTAGGCGTCGAGGTCGGAGTGGATCTCACCGGAGGCGGCGGCAGCGTCGAGCAGCTGGGTGCACACCGGCAGCAGGCGGTCGAGGAAGTAGGCGTGCAGCGTTTCGAAGCCGGCGTTGTCCGTCTGCAGCGCCGCCGCGAGTCCGTGCTTGGTGACCAGGAAATCGACGAACAGGTCGATCCACCGTCCGAGGGCGGCGTGAGGTGTCGGGGCGGCCGCCAGCAGAGCCGGGCCGGCCTCGGCGCAGGCATCGACCTGGTGCTGGTAGACGGCGATGACGAGATCCGCCCGAGTCGGGAAGTGGCGGTAGATCGTGCCCAGCCCGACACCGGCCTCGGCCGCGATGTCACGTACCGGCGCCTCCACACCCGACGTGACGAAAACCGCGGCGGCGGCGTCGAGCAGAGTCTCCCTGTTGCGCCGGGCGTCCTTCCGTTTGGACTGGTTGGACTGGTTGGACTGGTTGGACTGGTTGGACTGGGCCGCACACCCCGCACCCTCGTCGCTTTCGTTCACCGAGCCATTCCCTCCGCCATCGGGGCCTTGCAAAACGGAACATCGCTCCGTATTGTTCATTCCGGAACGAGGTTCCGTTTGCTCATGATGGCAGAGCAGGGGCCCCACAACCAAGCCGTACGTGTCCTCGCGTCACGTGGGCTTCACATCGCGTGGGCCTCGCATCGCCACCACGTTTACGTTTCCGCTTCATCCGCACTGGAGGAACACAGTCATGCAGTACCGCACCTTGGGCCGCACCGGTGTGCAGGTCAGCTCCCTCGCGCTCGGCGCGATGAACTTCGGCAGGATCGGGCGTACCACCCAGGACGAGGCCACCGCTGTCGTCGACGCCGCCCTTGAGGGCGGGATCAACCTCATCGACACCGCCGACGCGTACAGCGACGGCGAGTCCGAAGAAATGGTCGGCAAGGCCATCGCCGGCCGCCGCGACGACATCGTGCTGGCCACGAAGGCGTACCTGCCGATGGGCGACGAGCGCAACCACCGGGGCAGCTCGCGCCGCTGGCTGGTCACCGAGCTGGACAACAGCCTGCGCCGCCTCGGTGTCGACCACGTAGACCTCTACCAGATCCACCGGTGGGACCCGACCACCAGCGACGAGGAGACCCTGTCGGCCCTGACCGACCTGCAACGCGCGGGAAAGATCCGCTACTTCGGCTCCTCGACCTTCCCGGCGTACCGCATCGTGCAGGCCCAGTGGGCCGCCCGCGAGCACCACCTGGGCCGTTACGTCACCGAACAGCCCAGCTATTCGATCCTGCAGCGCGGGATCGAGACGCACGTCCTGCCCGTGACCGAGGAGTACGGGCTCGGTGTACTGGCGTGGAGCCCGTTGGCGTCGGGCTGGCTGTCGGGGGCGATCCGTGAGGGCCGGGACGTCACCACCAGCCGCTCGGCGTTCATGCCGCAGCGCTTCGACACCGCCATCCCCGCCAACCGGGCCCGGCTGGACGCCGTCGAGCAGCTGGCCGGGGTCGCCGACGAGGCCGGCCTGACCATGATCCAGCTCGCGCTCGGCTTCGTCACCGCGCATCCCGCCGTGACCAGCGCACTCATCGGCCCCCGCACGCTGGACCATCTGCACTCGCAGCTCGCCGCCGCCGACACCGTGCTCTCCGCCGACGTGCTCGACGCCATCGACAGCATCGTCGCCCCCGGCACCGACCTGGCCGCGCACGAGAAGAACGACACCCCGCCCGCCCTGCTCGACCCGGCACTGCGGCGCCGCTGACCACCGGGGACGGGCAGGCTGTGGCCGTCGGCGCCGAACGAGGTCAGCCCTGCCACACCAGCGACCGCAGTCCCGAGTGCGCCCGCGGCGCGTACGAGTCCGCCCGCGGCGCGTACGAGTCCACGTCCCGGCCCACCCCGCTCTGTTTTCGGTGGGCTTCCAGGACGCGTAGCGCCGGGGGCCGGGCCCCGGGCACGGTTGCCCGGGGCCATGGCTGCCCGGGGCCATGGCTGCTGTCGAGGCAACGGTCATCTCTGTCGGTCAACGCCCTGCGGGGAATGCCGCGCGCCGGCCGAAGCCGACCGTGACGAGCGCCATGAGGGTGAGAGCGATCATCCCGGCGGGAAGAACCGATGCGCCCACGCCATCGACGACCACAGCCCCCATGGCACCACCCGCGAAGATCGCCATGTTGAAGGATGTCGTCAGCATCGCGTTCGCCGCGTCGGCGTTCTCGCCCGCGGCCTCCCCCATGGCCGTCTGCAACTGCGTCGCCGAGCCACCGAACGCGACGCCCCACAGGACGACCGCGAGCAGCACGAGCACAGTGGACTGCTGCGCGGCGGCAAGAAGCGCGCCGGCGACGATGAACAGGGCCACGCTCGCCAGGGTGAGCCTGCGAAGCGCGCGGTCGACGAAGACGCCGGTGATCCAGATCCCGCCGAGCGCGGCGATGCCGAAGACGAGAAGCGTGATGTCGGGCCGCAGCGCGAGACGCATCTGCTGCAGATAGGAAGCGATGTAGGTGTAGAGCAGGTTGTGCGCGAGCATCCAGACGAAGACGACGGCGAGGATGGTCGCCACGCCGGGAATGCCCAGCACTCGGCCGAGCGGAGCGCGTGTCCGCTCCGACTGCCCCGGGGCGTCGGGTACGAGGAACTTCGCAACGACCATGACGATGACGCTGAGCAGTGACATCGCGGCGAAGGACCAGCGCCACCCGACCATCGATCCCAGCCAGGCACCGAGGGGTGTTCCGACGGCGAGCGCGACCGGGGTTCCGGTCATGGCAAGGGCCAGGGCACGCCCGGCGTGCTGGGGTGCGACGATACGCCGGGCGTAGCCGGCGAGCATGCCCCACAGCAGACCGGAGAAGGCTCCCCCGACGAACCGGGCGACAAGAGCGAGGGTGAACGACGGCGATACCGCGGTGACGGCGTTCGCGACGAGGAACCCGAGCAGGCCCGCGAGGAGGAGCGGCTTCCGCCGTGTCCCGCGCGTCAGCGCGATCGCGGGTATCGCCGCGAGGACCGTTCCGATCGCGTAGGCGCTCACGAGCTGGCCGGCGCCGCCTTCAGAGACGTCGAGTCCGGCAGCGAGCTGCGGAAGCAGCCCCGCCGGCAGCGTCTCGGTCATGATCACGATGAATCCGGTGCACGCCATCACCAGGAGCGCCGCAACAGGGAACGGCTCCTGCGCTTGCTCACGGATCGGCGTAGGGGACGTTGTGGCCATCGGGTCGGACTCCTCCGCTAGTCATGGCTTACTTATGGATTGATCGATCCGATATTGACAGGGCGTACCCCCGGGCGTCAAACTGGATCAGTCAGTCCGTAATAGAGGAGGTTCGTCATGCCCCCCGTCGGCCGTCCCCGCATCTTCGACATGGAGGCCGTCCTGGAGGCCGCGATGCTGCTGTTCTGGGAACAGGGCTACGAAGCAACATCGCTGGCCGAGCTCCGCGAGACCACAGGGCTGTCCTCCGCGAGCCTGTACGGCGCCTTCGGCTCGAAGGAGGGACTGTTCGAGAAGGCCGTCGAGCACTACATCGCCGGACCGGGCAGCGTCACCGATGTCGTGGCCGATGACGCAGTGGGCCCCCGCGAGGCCATCGCCCGGCTCCTCCACGGATCGATCACCATGCAGACCGACACATCCCACCCTCGCGGATGCCTCGTCGCCCTCTCGGGGACGGTCCGGGCACCGGGAGCGGGAGAGGCCGGGGCGCGAAAGGTCGTAGCGGCGCGTCGCGCAGCGGACCGAGCACACATCAGGGCCTGCGTCGTACGCGGTATCGCCTCAGGAGAACTCGCCGAGGACACCGACGTGGACGGTGTCACGTCAATGATTCACAGCTTCTTGCTCGGCATCTCGACACAGGTGTGTGACGGCACATCGGCACGGCATCTGCACGCGGCGGCCGAGGCCGTGCTCGCGAACTGGGACACCGGTCCTCGTCCACGAGCAGCAGAACGCGGGGTAGCGGGGTAGTGGGGTAGCGGGCTCGCTCCCGTAGGATCCCTGCGGCCCACGGTTCCGGAGGACAGAGGACAGAGGACAGAGAACAGAGGACAGTTGAAGTACGTACGTCTCATGGGCGTCCTTGCCGCACTCGCCGTTGTGACGGCGTGCGGCGGCAGCGGGAACGCGCCTGACCCGAAGCCGAGTGCGTCGCCCTCATCACCGGTGCGGCTCTCCATGGACAGCGTCAGCACCCGCAGCGGGGACACCCAACTCGGGATGTCGCTCGATCTCTCCAACCAGGGGCGCCCCCGTCCCGACGTCGCCGTACGGGTCCACGTCGGGCTCGCCCACCCCGGCGATCCCCTGCCGGGCCTGGAGCACAAACTCGACGAGGACTGGAAGAAGGTCGAACTCACCCCGGACAAAGGGGGCGCGACCGGCACCTTCCGCATGGACCTGCCGCAGGGCGACTATCTCGCCTTCCTCCGGGTCACTCCGCATGTCAGCGCCAAGGTCGAAGGTGACGGCCTTCCGGTGGACGTCGCGATGACGGACGGCTCACGCACACTCGCGCGAAACCACGAGACCGCACGACTGACCACCCTGTCGCTCCGCACCATGTCCCCCGAGGAACCTGTGGTCCTGCGCAAAGGGCGGTGGACCGAGGTGGTGTACGCGGTCACCAATCTCTCGCGCAGCGCCTACCCGAAGGCCCAGATCCAGGCGGAGATCGAGGCCTGCGCGGCGGACTCGGACGACGTGTACGACCCGGACGCCTGCCCCGCCCCGGGGGCCCAGTCGGTGACCACAGCCCTGCACACCCAGTGGCACGACGGCACCGGCTGGAAGGAGGTCACCGCACCGGACGACGGCTCACTCCTCGCCGGGACGTTGACCATGCCGTTCGGGACACTGCCCGCCGATTCCACGCGAAAGGTCAGGTTCAGGTTCGCCGGGGGCGAGCAGCTCGACAGCGACGTCCGCCGTCTCACCATCACGGCCCGCACCAACGGAGAAGCCGTCGGCGCCTCCAAGCGCTCAGTCGGCTTCGCGTCCCCCTTCACCTTCGACATCCGCTGAACACGGGCAAGGTGGGAGGATCGGCGGCGAACGACGCTCAGCCCGACCACACCAGCGACTGCAGTTCCGAGTACGCCCGCAGCGCGTACGAGCCCACGTCGCGGCCCACTCCGCTCTGCTTGAAGCCGCCGAACGGGGCCTCCATGTTGCGGCCCACCGTGTTGATGCCGACGCCGCCGGAGCGCAGTTGCCCGGCCACGCGGAAGGCGCGGGCCACGTCGCCGGACCAGACGTAGTCGATCAGGCCGTAGTCGCTGTCGTCGGCCAGGGCGACGGCTTCTTCCTCGTCGTCGAAGGGGACGACCACGACGACCGGGCCGAAGATCTCCTCGCGGACCACCCGCATGTCGGGCGTACAGTCCGCGAGGAGGGTCGGGGCGACGTAGAAGCCCCGGTCGAGAGACGGGCGTTCGCCGCCCGCGACCACCCGTGCGCCCTCCTTGCGGCCCAGTTCGACGTACGACTCGACGCGGTCCCGGTGGGCCGCGGAGATCACCGGGCCGACGACCGTGCCCGGCGCCCGTGGATCGCCGACCCGCAAACGGCCGGTGTACGCCTTCAGTTGGGACACCAGGCGGTCGTACACCGGCCGCTGCGCGAGCACCCGCGTCGGGGCCGTGCAGATCTGGCCGCTGTAGAAGGAGAAGGTGGTCCCGATGCCCCGGACCGCCGAATCCAGGTCCGCGTCCTCGAAGACGATCGCCGCGCCCTTGCCGCCCAGCTCCATCAGCTGCCGTTTCATGCCGCGCCCGCACACCTCGGCGATACGCCGGCCGACGGCGGTCGAGCCGGTGAAGCTCACCATGTCGACGTCGTCCGAGTCGACGGCCGCCTCCCCGACCTCCGCCCTTGAGCCGCTGACGACGTTCACGACCCCCGGCGGCACGCCCGCCGCCGCCAGCGCCTCTGCCATCCGGTACACGGAGAGCGGGTCCTGCGGGGCGGGCTTCACGACGACCGTGTTGCCCATCGCGAGAGCCGGCGCGATCTTGCCGGCCGGGTTCGCCCAGGGGTTGTTGTACGAGGTGACACAGGTGACCACGCCCACCGGCCGGCGCACGGCGAGGGCGCCGAGGACGGCGGCCCCGCCGAAGGGGCCCGCCTCGTTGATCTGCGGGGGCAGCGGCTCCTCGACGGGCTCCACGCGCGCGTACCGCTGGAAACGGGCCGCCCCGACCCCCACCTGCATCGCCCGCGCGGTACCGGTGGTGGCTCCGGTCTCCGCCTGGGCCAGTTCGGCGTACGGGATCAGGTGGCGCCGGATCTCCTCGGCCGCCCGGTGGAGGATGGCGGCCCGCTCCTCCGGTGTCGTGCGCGACCAGCTCCGGAAGGCCTCTCGGGCCGCGCCCGCCGCCGCGTGCGCCTGGTCCCGCGAGGCCTCCGGAGCCAGCCCGACGATTTCCTCGGTCGCCGGGTCGATCACCTCGTAGTGGCCGCCGTCCGGCTCCACCCACGAGCCGCCGATGAACAGCCGCTGCTCCTGGCTCACTTGGCCCCCAGGATCTGGTGCCGTGTCACCGCGTACTCACCGTGCGCGTGTCACGGCCCGACCGGAGCACCTTGCCGGGTACGGCCCCGGTCACCACGTCGTTCCGTATCGACTCGACGCCGTTGACCCATACGGCCGTGATGCCGATCGCCTTCGAGTCGAGGCGTGGGCTGTCTCCCGGCAGGTCGTGCACCAGGGTGGCCTTGCCCGCGTCGATCCGGTCCGGGTCGAAGAGCACGAGGTCCGCATGGAAGCCCTCCGCGATCCGGCCGCGCTCACGAAGCCCGAAGAGCTGGGCCGGGTCGTCCGTGAGCATCTTCACCGCCTGCTCCAGCGTCACCAGCTTCCGGCCCCGCAGACAGTCCCCGATGAACCGGGTCGTGTACGGCGCCCCGCACATCCGGTCCAGGTGGGCGCCCGCGTCCGAACCGCCGAGCATCACGTCCTCGTGCCGCCAGGTCTCCTGCCGCAGGGTCCACGAGTCGGGGTCGTTGTCGGTCGGCATGGGCCAAAGGACCGTACGCATACCGTCGTTGGCGCAGATCTCGATGATGCACTCGAAGGGTTCCTGGCCCCGCTCGGCCGCGATGTCCCGTACGACGCGCCCGGTGAGCCCGTCGTTCTCCGTGCTGTACGTGTCGCCGATGACGTACCGCCCGAAGTCGGCGAGGCGCCGGAAGACACCGGCCTCCTTCGAGTCGGCCCGCCGCAGCATCTCGGCCCGGATCCCGGCGTCCCGGAGTTTCGCGATCCGCTCGGGCACGGGGAGGCCGAGTACCTCGCCCCACCCGGGGATGAGGTTCAGGGCGCAGAAGGTGCCCAGCGACATGTTCATCGGCGTGAGGATCGGCATGGTGAGGGCAACGACGCGGCCCCCCGCCTTGCGCGCCTGCTCGCTCGCGGACAGCTGCCGGGGCACGCGTTCGGGGACGGCGGCATCTATTGTCAGGACATTCCAGTTCAGGGGCCGTCCGGCCGCCGCGCTCATCTCCACGAACAGCTCGATCTCGGCGTCGCTGAACTGGTCCAGGCAGCCGGCCACGATCGCCTCGATCTGCGTGCCCTCGTGCTCGCCGACCGCCCGCGACAGCGCCAGCAGCTCGGCGGGCTCCGCGTGCCGGGAGGCGACCGGCTTCCCGTCACCGTCGGAGTGGGTCGAGGACTGGGTGGTGGAGAACCCCCAGGCGCCGGCGTCCATCGCCTCGTGCAACAGCTGGACGATCGCTGCCAGTTGCTCCTCGCTCGGCTGTCCGCCGACCGCGTCGGGCCCCATGACGTGCCGCCGGAGCGCGCAGTGCCCGACCATGAACCCGGCGTTGACCGCGATACGTCCTTCGAGGGCGTCCAGATACTCCCCGAAGCCGCTCCAGTTCCACGGCGCCCCCTCCTCAAGCGCGACCAGCGACATCCCCTCGACCTTGGACATCATCCGCCGTGTGTAGTCGGCGTCCTCGGGCCGCGACGGGTTCAGCGGGGCGAGGGTGAAACCGCAGTTGCCGCCCGCGACCGTCGTCACCCCGTGGTTGAGAGAGGGCGTGGCGTACGGATCCCAGAAGAGCTGCGCGTCGTAGTGGGTGTGGGGGTCCACGAAACCGGGCGCGAGTACGAGCCCGCTCGCGTCCTCACTCGTACGGGCGCCCTCACCGATGTCTCCGATCGCGGCGATCCGCCCGTCCCGGATCCCCACGTCGGCGACGTAGGCGGGCCCACCCGACCCGTCGACAACGGTCGCACCCCTGATCAGATGGTCAAGCACGACAAGTCCTTCCCTTTCTTTCCGAGGTTTCTCTCCGGGGTTTCTCTCCGGGGGTTTCTTTCCGGGCGCAGGGCCGCACCCTCCGAGGACGGCCCTCAGCCCGCCGCCCGGAACCGAGTGGTCCGGTGGACGGGATCCGTGTCGATCTTCGGAATGACGTGCTCCCCGATCAGCCGGATCGTCTGGAGCGTCTCCTCCTTGGGCACCCCGACCGGCAGGCCGAACGACAGCTGGTCGGCGCCGGCCTGCTCCCACCGCTTGCACTGCGCACGCACCTCGTCCGGGTCCCCGCAGATCAACAGCTCCTCGGCGATGAGCAGTTCGATGAGCTCCTCGGTGTACTCGGGCAGCGTCTCCGGCCACACGGGGAAACCCTCAGGCCGCGGGAAGGTGTCGTGGTAGCGGAAGACGAGCGAGGGCAGATAGTGCAGCCCGCCCCCGACGGCGACCCGGATCGCCTCGTCGTGCGTGGGCGCGCAGATCGCCGTCGTCGTCACCATCACGTTGTCGTTGACGAAGTCCCCGACCGGCTCCGCCTCGACGACGGCCGTCTTGTACTGCTCAAGGACCCACTCCATGTCGGAGACCTTCTGCACGCTGAAGCCGAGGACTCCGAGCCCCTTGCGGGCGGCCATGGCGTACGAGGGCGGCGACCCGGCGGCGTACCACATGGCGGGGTGCGACTTCCCGTACGGCTTCGGCAGGATCTTCCTCGGAGGCAGCTGCCAGTGCTTGCCCTGGAACCCGACGTACTCGTCCTGGAGCCACATCTTCGGGAACTCGGCGATGGTCTCTTCCCAGATCTCCTTGGTGTAGTTCATGTCCGTGATGCCGGGAAGGAAGCCGAGGATCTCGTGCGAGCCGGCCCCGCGTCCGCTGCCGAACTCGAAGCGTCCCTCGGTGAGATGGTCGAGCATGGCGACCTTCTCGGCGACCTTCACGGGGTGGTTGACCTGGGCGAGCGGGTTGAAGATGCCCGATCCCAGGTGGATCCGCTCGGTCGCGTGCGCCAGATAGCCGAGGAAGACGTCGTTCGCGGAGAGGTGCGAGTACTCCTCCAGGAAGTGGTGCTCGGACGCCCAGGCGTACTTGAAGCCGGACTTGTCCGCCTGGATGACGTACTCGGTCTCCTCCATCAGCGCCTTGTGCTCCGCGAGCGGATCGGTCTCGGCCCGCTTGCCCACGTACCCCTGTACAAAGAGCCCGAATTCCACGGAGGTTCACCGTCCCATGTCCGTCGTCCCGCCGAACCTGACGCACCGTCAGATTCACCTGCCGCCGACTGTTGCACCGCGCCCGCGAGGCGTCAATACCTGATGGTCCGTCACATCCGGCTCACATCGCGCTCACGCCCGCCAGCCACCCCCCGTCGATCACGAACGGCTGGCCGGTGATGTAGGAGGAGTCCTCGCAGGACAGGAAGAGCGCGAGCCTGGCCACCTCTTCGGCCCGGCCGATTCGACCCAGCGGGACGAGCTTGCGGTACAGCCCGGCGACGGCGTCCGAAGCCGCCTCCGACGCCGACGCCGGCCCCGCTGCCGACCCCGTTGCCGGCCCGGCGTCCGTGGCGGCCGGGTCGAGCAGGGCCGGATTGCTCATGGCGGTGTCTATCGCGCCGGGACAGACCGCGTTGACCCGGATCCCCTTGGCGGCCAGCTCCAACGCGGCCACGCGCGTCAGGCCGACGATGGCGTGCTTGGTCGCGCTGTACGCGCCGACGTACGCCATGCCGGTGACCCCGGTGTACGAGGCGGTGTTGACCACGGTCCCGCCGCCGGCCGCCTCGATTTCGGGGGCCACAGCCTTGATGCCGAGGAAGACACCGACCTGGTTGACCTGCACGACCTGCATGAACTCATCCAGAGGCGTGTCGACGAGGGCGTTGAAGCGCAGGATGCCGGCGTTGTTGACGAGCCCGTCGACCTTTCCGTACGCCTCCTTCGCCGCCTCCACCGCCGCCGCCCAGTCGCCCTCCCGGCTCACGTCCAGGTGGACGTACCTGGCACGGGGGCCCAGCTCCTTGACAAGGGTCTCCCCCTGCTCGTCGAGCACGTCCGCCACGACGACCTCGGCACCCTCCTCGACGAAGAGCCGCGCCTCCTGCTCGCCCTGACCTCGTGCGGCGCCGGTGACGAGTACGACTCGCCCGTCGAGCTTGCCCATGGGTTCCCCTTCAGAGACGCGGACGCGCGGATCCTCTCTGGCGCACCGCCACACGAGTGACGGGCACACCCATGGTCGTATCTGACGAACCGTCAGGCAAGGGCCCGATCAGTCCCAAGAGGAATCATCCGGCCGTCAGACAGCCATCCCGGACGCCAGGAAACCTGGCAACCTGCCAGCAACTGAGCGTCATCTCCTTGTCAGGCGGGCAGGTCCCAGCCCGACCCTTCAGGGGAGCCGAGCCAGACCCGCTGACGGTTCGGAGTGACGGTCAGCCCGAACTCGGTCTGCGGCGGCGATCCGGCTTTCCGCCACGTGCTGATCGCCTCTTCGGCGGCGTCCCACAGCCGCAGAGGGCCGCCCTGCCGCACCAGGCACCCGCCCCTGCCGTCCGGCACGAGCGTGGCGAACGACCTTGTGGCCAGGTCGACCACATGGTCCAGCATCGGGCCGCCACCCGCGCTCATCCCGATGTACTGGGCGCCCGGCACCGCAAGCTGGGTGACGAACTGAGTTGTCCAGTCGGCCAGTACCTCGGGGCCGACCCGTGCCGGGCGCTCGTCCGCGTCCTGGGTCAGCAGGTCCGCAACGCCGGACACAGCGGGTGCGGCATGCGGGCGGGCGATCATGAAGGACACCGTGCCGGGCAGGAACCGGCCCCCGGCTGCTCCGCCCTCACCGACGGTGAGCTTCACCAGGCCCGACCCGTACAGCCATCCGGAGACGGTGGTGATGATGGTGCCGCCGGGCCTCACCTGTTCGAGCCACGCCCTGGGAACGGTGCGCACGGAACACGTGGCGATCAGTCCGTCGTACGGAGCGCCTTCGGGGTGGCCGAGCAGGCCGTCGCCGCTGACGAGCGTCGGCTCGTATCCGGCCGCCGTGATCGCTGCTCGGGCACGTTCGGCGGCGGCTGGGTCGATCTCGACGGAGGTCACGTGTTCGCTGCCGAGACGCTCGCACATGAGGGCGGTCGAGTAACCGGTGCCGGTGCCGACCTCCAACACCCGGTCCCCGTCCTGGGGGTTGAGGTCCTGGAGCATCCGCACGACCAGGCTCGGCAAGGTGGACGACGAGGTCGGATCGCCCTGGACGGGCCCGTCCAGGGCTGCCGGATGCATGTGACCGTCCAGCTGGGTCACCAGCGTGTCATCGGTGTACACCTCCTCCAGCCACGCCTCCGCGTCGTCGCGGCCCGGGACGACCGGCGTCCACATGGTGGCCTGCGGGCTGCGGGACCGGCGGAAGTAGGCGCGCACGAACTCATGCCGGGGTACGGCCTCGACAGCGAACCTCCAGGCGGCCGACCACAGGTACCCGTCCCGTTCGAGCCGGTCGGCCAGGGCGTGGCGCAGCTCGGCGGCACGGTGCTCGTCCAGGGGCGGGGTCTCGGTCATGCGGGGTGTCCCTTTTCCAGCAAGTCGGCCAGGGCGCAGGTGATGGCCCCGGTCGTATCACGGTCCACGAACGCCCACTGGCCGTTCGGATTGCACTCCAGGAAGCGCCATGCTCCGTCGGCTTCCAGGGCGAAGTCGAACGCGCCGAAGACCAGGCCGAACGCCTTCAGGTAGCTGCGGATGCCCTGACGGACCGGGGCAGGTACGTCGATGGGGTCGATGGGGGTGCAGCTGATCAGGTTGTGGTCGAGCCGCCAGTCGAGGTGATCACCTTCGGTGGTGATGCGGGTGACGAACAGCCGCTCGCCCACGGCCGCCACCCTCATATCGGCGGTCTTAATCACTGCTTGCTGGAACAGGTGCGGGCATGCGGCGACACCGTCGCCGATCTCGTCGGCTTCGACCGTGCGGACCCAGACCGTGCGCAATTCGCCGCCTTCGCGGTATGCGGTCGATCTGAGTGGCTTGTAGACCACCGGCCCGAACTCCTTGGTGAAGGACCGGGCGGCTGCGGGGTCGTTGGTGACCAGCGTCGGGGGCACGTCCAGCCCGGCCAGCACGGCTTCCGTGATCTGCCGGGGCTTGAACTCGGCCCCCGAGTTCAGGTGCGGGTGGTTGACGTACAGACATCCCGGAAGGGCCGCCAGAAGGCCGGCCAGGCCATGCCGGAACTGAGCTGCGGCGAAGTCCTGCTCCTGCGCTTCCAGACCGACGGGCGGGAGGTAGTAGCCGGTCGGGCGCCGGTAGTACACGGCGCGGGCATCCTCCAGGCCGAGGGTACGAGTAGGGGTGGAGAGCGGGCCGTGCCACGACCAGCCGCTGCCCGCTTGAGCGGAGAACGTCACCCCGTCCGGAGAACCGGGGTCGAGTCGCACAACCGGGACGCCTCGGCCGTTCAACTCGGTGATGACGTGGTCAGCCGTCAAGTCGTCCAGGGCGGTCAGCACGACAACCGGACGTGGAGAGATCATCAGTCCTGGTCCGAGTCCTGGTCGTGGCCCTCATCGGAATTGGAGGAGCCGGAGCCGTCACCCTGGCTGGTCCGGGTCTTGGTCTCCGTGCCGGTGCCGGTGCCGTGCTTGCCCATCTCGACGGGACGGCCCTGGTGGTCGTGGAAGACGGCCGTCTGCGACGCGGGGTCCAAGACCACGGCGGTGGCGACGGCGTGCAGAGTCGGATATGGCTCCATGCGGGTCAGGCCCCACGGGCGGAGGGTGCGGACGGTCGGTTCCACCGAGGCTTCCTCGCTTCCGGGTTCGCGCTTCGCCAGGTTCTCGTGGTGGTCGCACAAGGCGTTCACCGAGCGGGCGAGACGCCGGGTATGTGCGATGCCGGCGGGGAGCGTGTGACCGGGTGCGAGGCCGAGGCGCATGCGGGCCTCGCGGACGCAGGCAAACGCGCAGGCACGGGGCACGTCGTCCCCGGGAAGCCGTCCGGCCGCGGCTTCCACCTCGGGAATGGCGACCATCATGTGCCCGCGCAGCTGAAGGGTGAGCGTCTCCAACTCGTCGGGCGTGGGCAGTTCGGCGTCCTCTGCGAGTAGGCGGCGGGCGGTGACTCGCATCGTCTCGATGTCGAGCGGGATGCGATCCAGTTCTCCGGCGGCAGGGGGAGGGACGGTACATGTCGTCATGGCGGCGCTCCTCAGCAGCGTCGGCTACGCCCGGGGGCCGTCACCTCGCCGGGGTCTTGTCATACCTGTCGAGGCTAGAAGCGTGATGTGTGAGTTTTCCAGTGATGTTCATGAATGTTCACATCAATCAACTGGGCCAGTTCACAACCCTCTCGCCCTCTTGCCTCAGCGCCTCCGGCAATTGAAGATTGTGTACATCAGTGCACATCAAGAGTGCCGGAGGCGGCGATGACACTACGGTTCATCGGCATCGACCCGAATACGGGAACGGGCGAGAGCCCCACAGTCTGGGTCGACGAGAGCAGCAACGATCTGGTCATTCAGGGGTGGAAGCCGACGCTCGAACTCGAAGCCGAATGCGCTGCGTTCGAGGCACCGGGACACACGGCAGGCATCCCCGGTCACGAGGCAGTCGTCCGTATCCCAGCCCGCATGGTGCCGATTCTGAGGAAGGCCTGCGATGCCGCAGAACGTAGCCAGCTTCGATGAACTGTTGAACAGTGCTCAGCGGTCAGCCGTCCACCTGGAGATGCGCGACGCATACGGAGTCACCGGTGAGGCCGATGACTTCGCCCGTTGGGGAACCACTGGGGAACGCGACGCTGACCCCGGATCGCCGTACTGGGCGCCATGGGTGCGGCTGATCCGGACCACGGTGGCGCGTGGGGTGATTGTGCGCCGGGCCCGCATCGTGTCTGAGCCGGTCAGCGACTACATTCGGTACGAACACGCGGGCACCGTCGTCAACGTGGAGGCGGGTGAGCGTGTGCGGTGGCTGCCCCGTCGGCGTGCCTCCGACATCGCGCTGCCCGGCAACGACTTCTGGCTGATCGACGGCCGGGTCATCCGGTGGAACCACTTCACCGGCGACGGCTCCTCCGGCGGCGGGGAGATCAGCGAGGATCCAGCCTCGGTCAGGCTGTGCGCAGACGCCTTCGAAGCGGTGTGGGCACGCGCAACACCGCACGAGGACTACAAGATCCGCTAGCACGGAAGGTGCCCGGTCAGCTCATGCCCAGCTCCCCGTCCTCCTCGGCCCAGGCCGCGCGCGAACGGGTCGCACAGCGCCTGCGAGAACTGCGTGCCGACGCAGGCATCACCGGGACCGAGCTGGCCGTGCGCTGCGGCTGGACGCATCCGAAGACATCCCGCATCGAGAACGCGCGCACCCCTCCCACACCGAACGACATCCGCCGCTGGTGCCAGGCCTGCGGCGCCGAGGACCAAGCAGCGGACATCGTCGCTCAGTCGCGCGACGCCGAGTCGCTGTACGTCGAATGGCGACGCAGGGTTCGTACAGGCCTGAAGCGGCTCCAAGACAGCTACGTGGAGCTCTATCAGTCCACAGAGCTGTTCCGGATCTACTCCCCCACGCTGGTGCCCGGCCTGCTCCAGACCGAGGGCTACGCGCGCGCCTTGCTGTCCGCCAACGCCCGTCTGCTCGATGTCCCCGACGATGCCGAAGAGGCCGCCGCGGCCCGCCTTGCGCGCTCGCAGGTCATCCACCAGCCCGGGCACCGTTTTGTCCTGCTGGTCGAAGAGAGCGTTCTCTCCTACCAGTTGGGCGATGAGGATGCGATGGCCGCACAGCTCGGCTACCTGCTCGCCGCCGGCGCCCTCCCGGCGGTGTCGTTGGGCGTCATCCCCAGGGCGACGCGGGAACGCGCGCTGTGGCCGCAGGAGTTGTTCCACGCCTACGACGACACGCTCGTGTCTGTTGAGCTGCTGTCAGCCCGCGTGAGAATCACCCAGCCCGACGAGATCGCCCTCTACCTGAAGGCGTTCGAGCAGCTGCGCAGCATGGCCGTGTACGGGGCCAAGGCACGCGCCCTGATCCTGAGGGCCATCGAGACCCTGCGCTGACCCAGTTCGATGCGTGCCGGGCGCCGCCCAAGTCTCGAAAGACGCGGGTCAGTTCCCCTGATCGGCGACGAACGAGCCTTGCCCCAGCACGGTACGGAGCCCGCCCTCCGCGCGAAGGGCAGCCACAGCCTTCTGCACCGTCGACGCGGCAACGTCGAACTCGGTGGCGAGATCCACCACGGCGGGGAACCTACTGCCGGGCGCGTACGTGCCGACATCGATTCGGCGGCGCAGTTCTTCCGCGATCTGGGGCCAGACGGGCTTGGCACGGTCAAGATCCATGCTTCGAACGTATGCGTCTTCGCGTAATCGAGCGACCGCGAATGCGCGAATACGCGTATGCTCAGTTGTCGAAAGACCCCGGCGGCCTGGCACGGCCCCGGGGCATGGCCACCAACTGCATGGAGTTGATGACGGTGAGCATTATCCACACGTTGCTGCGATGGGTTCTGGGCGTACTCGCTCCCGGCACCGGGAGGCGGCGGGCTGTTCGCCACCACTGCGCACCGGCCGCAGCGCTCCGAGCGGCGGCACCCCGCGCCACCGCGGTCTGGCCCCCGGAGCCCCGCTCCCCGTACGGCCGGGCCGAAGCACCACTCGACGGGGGCGCTTCCCCCTTGGTCCGCCCCTACCTCGTCGCCGTCGAGCAGGAGCGAGCCCGGCAGTCGCGGCGCCGGACCGCGCTCGTTCTCGCCGCCGACTTCGGTATCGACCTCGACCGGCATGTCGTCGGTGTCGAAGGAGTGGTGGCGTGTTGAGGACGCCGGAGGCGGACGCAGCGCTGTCCGCCGAGTGCGCGCTCGCCGGGCGGCCCGGTGACGAGGACCTGCATCGGCGCTGTCGCCAGACGTCCAACGTGCCGCTGCCTGGCGCCATGGGGCTGCTGTTGATGTCCCCCTGCCCGTGCTCCTGCCACGTTCCGGGCATGGGCGGTGGGGCGCGGTGAAGGCCGGGCGGTACCCGGAAGGAGGGGTGTCCCGGCTGACGATCCGAACCTACCGGGTCAGCCCCGACAGCGACGAACCCGACGGCCAGGTCGAGGAGCGCACGGTGACGAGCAGGCATGGCTGCGAGCGGCCGGCGGATGCTCGCGAGTGGCCCCCATGCCGCTGCGCCCGCTGCCGGACCGGCCTGAGCGGCTGGGACCCGGCTCTCCGGTAGCGGTCGTACGAGGGGCGCCCCGTCCCCGGTCGTGTGGACCGGGGACGGGGCGACCCCTACAGCAGGGGTGCCACCTCGGCCCCGAACGCGGCCATCTGGTCGGTGAGTTCACTGCGGCTACGGCTGCGGAACCGCACCTGAATCTGATGCACGCCCATCGCCCCGTACTCCCGCAACGACTCGGCGATCACCTCCGGCGTGCCGGAAACCGTGCGCCGCCCCACATCCCACGAGGCCTGGCCCACATACAGCGGCTCGGTAATCGCACCGACGGTGAGAGGGGCGCCAACCCCCGCCTCCTCCCGCAACCGCCCGAGCCGGGCGATCTGCTCGGGCAACCGCTCCCGCGGATCGCCCTGCGGCAGCCACCCGTCCCCCTTGACCGCGGCCCGCCGGACGGCGGCGGGCGAGGACCCGCCGACCCATACGGGCACCCGTTCCTGCGCGGGCCGGGGCCGCTGGCCGAGCCCCTCGAAGTCGTACAGCTTCCCGTGGTGGGAGGGGAACTCGTCAGGGCCCAGCGCGGCCCGCAGCGCGTCGATGGACTCGTCCAGCACGGCCCCGCGCCGCTCGAAGTCGGCCCCCAGCGCCTCGAACTCCTCCTGTACGTGCCCGGCGCCGACCCCGAGGATCAGCCGCCCGCCGCTCAGGTGGTCGAGAGTCGCGTACTGCTTGGCGGTGGCGAGGGGGTGCCGCAGTCCGACGACCGCGACATGGCTGAGCAGCCGCACCCGTTCGGTGACCCCGGCCAGGAAGGCGAGGGTGGCGACGGGGTCGTACCAGACGGTACTCATCGCGGCGGCGAGCCTTCGCGGGATGGCGACGTGGTCACAGCTCGCGAGGTACGCGAAGCCGGAGCCGTCGGCAGTCCGGGCGATCTTCACGAGATCGTCCGGGCCGGCGTCGGCCTCCCACGCCTCGGCGTAGAGGGTGCTCTGCGACTGGACCGGGAGCTGCATCCCGTACGCCAGTCGCCCTTCGGGCGGGATCTGCATGAGCGGCACCCCTCAAGTGACGGCCTGTCACCTCACTCGGACGACACCCATCGTCATAGCTGACGGCCCGTCAGACAAGCCCCGTGCGCTTGTCCGTAGAGCCGCCTCGCTCGTTCGTGGACCGGCCTCGCGCGCTTGTGCTCCGACCCCCCGGGTCGGTCACGACGCGGGGCGCCGTACCGGTGAGCGGCTACCGGTCGCCGCGCAGGTAGCGGGTGACCATGTCGACCAGTTCGCTCTCGAACGTCTCCACCGGGATGGCCCGCGGGTCGGCCATGAGCTTGTGCGTGTTCAACTCCACGGTGAACACGATCAGTTCGGCCGCGGTGTCGAGGTCCCTCACGTGGACGTCCGGGTGCCGGGCCAGGAGATCACGCACCTGACCGACGCGAGCCCTGCCGTGCCGGTCGATCGTGTCGAGCAGTTCCTGCGAGAGCGTCGCCTCCTCGATCATGATCCGCAGCAACTGCGGATCGTCGCGGTGGTTGTCGATCGCGTCGCGGACCAGCGCCCGCACCGTTGCCTCCAAGGTCCCTGCGGACAGGTCGAGTTGGTCGGTCTGCGTCCACGCGCCACGGTCGATGTGCCGCACCAGCAGCTCGGCGAGGATGGCGTCCTTGTTCGGGAAGTACTGGTAGAGCGAGCCGATGGAGATACGGGCGCGTTCGGCGATGCGGTTGGTCGTGCCCGCGGCGTACCCGAACTCGACGAAAACGTGAGCAGCGGCGGCGAGTATGCGCTCGCGGGTGAGTTCGGCACGCACCTGGCGAGGCTTGCGACGTGGCTGAAGACGGCGGTCGGCCGACGGCATCCGGAGACCTCCTGGGGGGCATGAAAAGCGAGTAGCCAGAGAGCTGAGCTATTGTTCACAATAGTGGCATGACCTGCGAAAACAAGGCCATGCCCGATGCGGGCAGACCTCGGTGATCCCCAAGGTGTACCTGCCCGAGTCGCGCACGATGCTCACGCTGGAGGTGCGCCGTCGCGAGTTCCTCACCCCGGGCTTCGCGAGCGTCACCCTCGGCGGGCCGGC
This sequence comes from Streptomyces sp. NPDC048484, assembly GCF_040651415.1. NCBI lineage: Bacteria > Bacillati > Actinomycetota > Actinomycetes > Kitasatosporales > Streptomycetaceae > Streptomyces > Streptomyces sp. NPDC048484. Next base: position 18,594 of record NZ_JBEZJY010000017.1, on the reverse strand, counting down.
CGTACGGAACCTCACCGTCGCCGGCAACGACCAGGCCGCTCGCCTGTTCTTCCCACGCGAGGGACAGACCGCGTTACGGATGCCGACCCTCTCGAACGAGGCCTGGATCGCCCAGCTCCTGGTGTTGCCGAAGTCGGTCCGCCCATGGGTCCGCAACCTGACGATCCGGCGCGCGCGGCCCGCGGACGACGAGATCGACATCGAGTTCGCGCTGCACGGTGGCTCCGACTCACCCATGTCGTCCTGGGTGCGTCGCGCCGAACCGGGCGACCCGGCCGGGATCTTCGACGTCGGCACCATGTACCGGCTGCCGGAGCACGCGGAAGGACAACTGCTGGTCGGCGACGAGACCGCGCTGCCCGCCATCCTGTCGATCCTCGACGGCACACCGCCCTCCCTCGCCACGGAGGTCTACCTGGAGGTGGCGACCGCGGCCGACATCCGGCCCGTCGAGCCGCCCGCCGGCGCCCGCGTCCACTGGTTCAGCCGCGACGACGAGGATCTGCGGCCCGGCTCCCTGGCACTGGACGCGGTGCGCCGCGCGTCGCTCCCGCCCGGCCGCTTCTACACGTGGGCCGCGGGCGAGTCCCGGCTGGCCACAGCTGTGCGGCGGCATCTGGTCAACGACCGTGGCGTGCCCAAGCGGGACATCTCGTTCGTCGGCTACTGGCGCCTGGGCCGGTCCGCCCCCGGCTGAGCCGGCCCGTCCACGGCTGAGCCGGTCCATCCACAGCTGAGCCGGTCCATCCACAGCGGAGAGGAACCCTTGTGCAGCGAGCAAAGCAGTTCGGACCAGAGCGGTCGGGATCAGAGCAGTCGGGGCCAGAGCAGTCGGGGCCAGAGCAGTCGGGGCCGGAGCAGTTGAGCACCCCGCGGCGACTGACGACGGTGGACGAGGTCGAGACGACCATCGGCCGCCCGGCGCAGGTCATCATGCTCAAGCAGATCAGCGCCCTCGACGAGGGCTGCCGGACCGTCCTCGCCCGGTGCCCCGTCGCGGCCTTCGGCTACCGGGACGCCGACGGCACCAGCAGGACGACCTTCATCGGCGGGACGCCGGGCTTCGCACGCGTCCACTCGCCCACGCGGATCTCGTTCCCCCTGCCCGGGCCCGGCGACCCGCACGGTCCGGTCTCGCTCTTCTTCCTACTGCCGGGAGTCGGGGAGATCCTGCGCGTCAACGGTTCGGTGGCCGCCCGGAAGGGCCGGAAGGGCCGGAAGGGCGCGGAGACGACCGTAGATGTCGACGTGGACGTCTGCGTCGACGTCGAGGAGGCGTACGTGCACTGCGCGCAGGCCGTCCTCCGGTCCCGGCTGTGGCAGCCGCCCGCCCCCCTCGCCGAGCCGGCCGCCGGGATCACGGGTGACGGGCCCCTGGGCCGGCCGGGCGTCGCCGACTTCCTGGCCGCGTCGCCGTTCCTCGCGCTGTCCACGTGGGACTCGTCCGGTGGGAGCGACACGAGTCCGCGCGGGGACCGGCAGACGGTGGCGCGGATCCTGGACAGCCGCACACTCGTCATCCCGGACCGCAAGGGCAACAAACGCGCCGACACGCTCCACAACCTGCTGCGGGACGACCGGCTCTCGTTCGCCGCGCTCGTTCCGGGGCGCAGCGGTGTGCTGCATGTCCGCGGCCGCGGCGCGATCACCGACGATCCCGCCCTCCTGGAGACGATGGCGCTGCGGGGAATGCCCCCGCACCTGGCGCTTCTCATCGACGTCGAGCACGCCGAGGTGACCGGCAACGACGCCGTGGCGCGCGCACGGCTGTGGACCCCGGGCGCGCACCTCGACCGTGGCACCGTGCCGGACATGATGGCCATGGCGGGAGAACACCTCGCCGCCGGTTCGGCCGAGGCCGACGGCGGACCACCCGCGTTCCTGCTCAAGGCCTTCGGGGCGATCCCGGGGATCAACCGGTTGCTGAGGCTGGTGGTGGACCGTGCCTACCGTTACGGGCTGCGGAAGGAGGGCTACGAGGACGTCGACCCCGGCGCGGGCGGGTAGCCCGGCGCGGGCAGGCACGTCGACGCGGGCGGTCAGGCAGGCGCGGACGCCCAGAGCCCGTCCGCCGTCAGCCCCAGCAGCTCGATCGCGTTCCGCCGGACGATCCGGTCCACGACGTCCGCGTCCAGGTGACCCATCTGGGCCTCGCCGACCTCGCGCGACTTGGGCCAGGTGGAGTCCGAGTGGGGATAGTCGGTCTCGTAGAGGACGTTGCCGACGCCGATGGCGTCCAGGTTCTTCAGGCCGAAGGCGTCGTCGAAGAAGCAGCCGTAGACGTGCTCGGTGAAGAGTTCGGAGGGCGGCCGGTGGACCTTGTCCGCGACGCCGCCCCAGCCGCGGTTCTCCTCCCACACCACGTCCGCGCGTTCGAGAATGTAGGGGATCCAGCCGATCTGGCCCTCCGCGTACATGACCTTGAGGTTGGGGAAGCGTTCGAACTTGCCGCTCATCAACCAGTCGACCATCGAGAAACAGCAGTTGGCGAAGGTGATGGTGGAGCCGACTGCGGGCGGGGCGTCGGCGGAGGTGGAGGGCATGCGGCTGCTCGACCCGATGTGCATGGCGATCACCGTGCCGGTCTCGTCGCAGGCGGCGAGGAACGGATCCCATTCGTCCGTATGAACGGAGGGGAGTCCGAGGTGCGGAGGTATCTCGGAGAAGGCGACGGCCCGCACTCCGCGGGAGGCGTTGCGCCGTACCTCCGCCGCAGCCAGTTCCGCGTCCCACAGAGGGATGAGCGTGAGCGGTATCAGCCGGCCCCGGGCCGCCGGCCCGCACCACTCCTCGACCATCCAGTCGTTGTAGGCGCGCACGGAGAGGAGCCCCAGCTCGCGGTCCTTGGCCTCGGTGAAGGTCTGTCCGCAGAAACGCGGGAAGGTGGGGAAGCAGAGGGCGGACTGGACGTGGTTGACGTCCATGTCGGCGAGGCGCTGCGGGACGTCGTACGAGCCCGGGCGCATCTGCTCGTACGTGATGACCTCCAGCTTGATCTCGTCCCTGTCGTACCCGACGGCGGTGTCGAGACGGGTGAGCGGACGGTGCAGGTCCTCGTAGACCCACCAGTCGCCGATCGGCCCTTCGTCGCCGGGAGCGCCCATGACCGGGGCGAACCGGCCGCCCAGGAAGGTCATTTCCTTCAGTGGGGCGCGTACGATGCGTGGCCCCCTGTCCTGGTACCTGGACGGGAGCCGGTCCCGCCAGACGTTGGGGGGCTCCACCGTGTGGTCGTCCACCGAGATGATCTTCGGGAAGGTCTCCATACTTTATACGGTAGCGCTGATCTGACGGGGCGTCAGCTACTGGGAGGCCGTCTCTGGAATGCCGGGGTCCCGTCCCGGGTTGCGAGGACGGGGTGTGGGCCCGGTGAGGAGTTGGGTGAACTTGGCACGGCGGTCTGTGATCGGTGTCTCCCACGGCTGACGCATCCGCCATGAACAAGGCAAACTGGCCTGGTTGTCATGACGGTTCGGCAGGGGGACAGCGATGGACGGTGTACCGCGAGTACCGGAGCAGTGGCGTCCCGAGGAATCGGCGGCTATCCGCTTCAGTGTGCTCGGCCCGGTGCGCGCCTGGCGCGGGGCGGAGGCGCTGCCTACGGGGTCCCCACAGCAACGCGCCCTGCTGGCCGCCCTGCTGCTCCGCGAGGGCCGCACGGCCACCGCGGGTGAGCTGATCGACGCCCTGTGGGGTGACGAGCCGCCGTCGCAGGCCCTGGCGGCCGTCCGTACGTATGCCTCGCGGCTGCGGAAGATCCTCTCCCCCGGTGTACTGGTCAGCGAGTCGGGCGGTTACGCGATCCGGCTCTCCGACCCGTCCGGTCCCGGCCACTCGGGCGGCCTGGGCGGCCCGGGCGGAAGCCTGGACGTGGCCCTGGCGCAGGAACTGGCGGCCGACGCGGACAAGGCGAAGGCCGTGGGCGACCTGTGCCATGCCCGCGCCCTGCTGAACAAGGCGCTGAGCCTGTGGGACGGGGAGGTGCTGGCGAGTGTTCCGGGCCCGTACGCGGACACCCAGCGCACCCGCCTGGAGGAGTGGCACCTCCAGCTCACCGAGACGCGCCTGGACATGGACCTCGAACAGGGCTGCCACGCGGAGGCGGTCTCGGAACTCACGGCGCTCACCGCGGCCCACCCCCTGCGGGAGCGGCTGCGTGAGCTGCTGATGCTGGCGCTGTACCGCTCGGGCCGGCAGGCGGAGGCCCTGGCCGCGTACGCGGACACCCGGCGGCTGCTGGCGGACGAGCTGGGCGTGGATCCGCGGCCGGGCCTCCAGGAACTGCAGCAGCGCATCCTGCAGGCCGACCCGGGCCTCGCGGAACCCTCGGCGCCGCTGGTGCCGGAGGTCGCGGCCGCCCCGGTGCGTCCCGCCCAACTCCCGGCGACAGTGCCGGACTTCACCGGCCGGGCATCCTTCGTGTCCGAACTGAGCGAGGTGCTGGCGAGCGCCGAGGGCCGGGTGATGGCGGTGTCCGCGCTGGCCGGCATCGGCGGCGTGGGCAAGACCACGCTGGCCGTCCACGTCGCCCACCAGTCGCGAGGCTCCTTCCCGGACGGGCAGCTGTACGTGGACCTGCAGGGCGCGGGCGCGCGGGCGGCCGAACCGGAAGCGGTACTGGGCGCCTTCCTGCGCGCCCTGGGCACCGCGGACTCGGCCATTCCGGACTCCCTGGAGGAGCGGGCGGCCCTGTACCGCTCGGTGCTGGACGGCCGCCGGGTGATGGTGCTGCTTGACAACGCCCGGGACGCGGCGCAGGTGCGCCCGCTGCTGCCGGGCACGGAAGGCTGCGCCGCCCTGGTGACCTCCCGGGTACGGATGGTGGACCTGGTCGGCGCCCACCTGGTCGACCTCGACGTGATGTCCCCTGAGGAGGCCCTCCAGCTCTTCACCAAGATCGTGGGCGTGGAACGGGTCGCGTCGGAGCGTCAGTCGGCGCTCGACGTGGTGGCGGCCTGCGGGTTCCTGCCGCTGGCGATCAGGATCGCCGCCTCCCGTCTCGCGGCCCGGCGCACCTGGACGGTCTCGGTGCTGGCGGCGAAGCTCGCGGACGAGCGGCGGCGCCTGGACGAGCTGCAGGCCGGCGACCTGGCCGTGAAGGCCACCTTCGAGCTGGGATACGGGCAGCTGGAGTCGGCCCAGGCCCGCGCCTTCCGGCTGCTGGGTCTCGCGGACGGCCCGGACATCTCGCTGGCGGCGGCGGCCGCGGTGCTGGAACTGCCGGCCGAGGAGACGGAGGACCTGCTGGAGTCGCTCGTCGACACCTCACTCCTGGAATCGGCGGCGCCGGGCCGCTACCGCTACCACGACCTGGTCCGCCTCTACGCGCGTGCATGCGCGGAGAGGGACGAACAGCCACCGGGCGAGCGGGCTGCCGCGATGTCGCGGATGCTGGACTTCTACCTGGCCACGGCGGCCCGCGTGTACGCGACAGAGCGGCCCGGCGACCGCACCGTGGACCACCTTGAGGTGACCCATCAGGCGGGTCTGGAGTTCAGCGACGACGGGAAGGCACTGGACTGGCTGCATTCGGAGGCGGCTTCCATTTTGGCCTGCGTGCGGCAGTCGCTGGGGGCGGACACGTTGCGGCGGGGCGTCGACCTGCTCCTGGCTTCGAAGGACCTGGCGGAGTCCGGTGCCAGTTCGCTGACCTATGAGATCGCGACGAGGGCCGCGCGGGACGCCGCAGACGTGCTGGCGGACGCCTACGCCGCGGGCCGTGCGCGGGTCACGCTCACCCAGGTCCTCAGCACTGCGGGCCGTTTCGACGAGGCGGCCGAGGAGGCGGCGCGGGCCACCGTACTCGGCCAGGCCGCCAACGACCCCTGGACCAGCGGCAACGCCCCGAACGAGCTGGGCATCATCGCCATCTGCAGGAACGAGCACGCGGCCGGCGAAGCCCATCTCCTCAAGGCGATCGACGCTTTCCGTGCCGACGGCAACCGCCCAGGTGAGGCAAGCGCCCTGTGCAACCTCTCACGTGTGCTCGTCTCGATGGACCGTACGGCCGCGGGCATAGAACTCGTCCAGCAAGGCATCGCCATCTACGACGAGTTGGGGCTGACCGTCCGGCTCGCCAATGCGAGGTACGCCCTTGGGATCGCCTTCGGCCATGCCGGCCGCAGGGCCGAGGCGTTGGACCAGTTGCACGAGGCGCTCAAGATCTTCGTCGAGAACCGGCAGCGCCTGTGGGAAGGGACCACCCACTTCCGCATCGCCCAGGTGCACCTCGCGGCCCGCAGGCCGGCCCAGGCCGCCCAGCACGCCGAGCAGGCGCTCAGCACGGGTTGTATCGGTGGCGACTGGATGCGTGCGAACGTACTGACACTCCTCGGCAGGTCGCTCGACGGCGTCGGACAGGCGGACCGTGCACGGGCCTGCTGGAACGAGGCGCTCACCATCCACGAGGAGGCGGGAGCACCCGAGGCCGCGGAACTGCGTGGCCTACTTACGCCCGTCGCAGCGGCCTGACCTGGTATTGGGCGGCGTTCATCGAACGTTTATGAGCGGGTGTCACTCTTCACTTCATCGACCCGTCGCGTCGGGGGGCAGACGGATCGGCACAGGCCTCACAGATATCGTGTGCGGCCCCGGAACGCCCGTTCGGCGACCCTCGGGGGAGTTGCCGAACGGGCGTTCTCTACCGAAGACCTTCAATTCCATGGGAGTTCTCACTCATGAGCGATGCAGAAAAGAACGAGGACATCACCACCCAGGACAGTCACGCTCCGGCTCCGCCGAGCAAGGACACCGTCGCCACGCCGAACGACAGCCACGCGCCCGCACCCGGCCAGGGCACCGCCACCACCCAGGACAGCCACGCGCCGGTGCCGCCGGTACCAGCGGTGCCGCCGGTTCCGCCCACGGACCCGATCACCACGCTGGACAGCCACGCTCCCGCGCCGCCCGCGCTGGACCTGGAAGGCAAGTAGAGACCAACTCCCGACGGGGATCGGCCGCGGTGGCGCGGAGGGGGAGCCACCGCGGCCGAGGTCTGTCCGGGTACCGGTTCTGGCCGGGTACCGGTTCCGGCCGGCCCCGGCCCCCGTCGGCATGCCCGGCCGCACCCACCGACAGGCCTCGGCCGCCTCAGACCGCCCAGGTCTTCAACACAGCCGCAACACTCCGCGCCGTACAGCCGTCCTTCTTCAGCTCGGCCACCAGCGCGGTGAGTGCCACCGCGTCCAGCAGCGCCAGCCCCCGCCCCGACTCGTCGTCCCCCGCCGCACGCAGGAGGACGGGCAGGGCGCGCGGGTCGGGGTCCGTCACCTCGACCCGGATCCGACCGCTGCCCCCGTCCACGCGAGCCACCCGTACGCGGACGGGGCCCCCTCCCCCACGTGCCGGACCACGTTCCCGACCAGCTCCGTGACGCGGCTTTGGACTGCGGCTGGCTGGAGCCGAAGCGATTGCGCCGCGACGCTGGCCGGCCTGCCGCTGCCGAAGGCGGCCGACGGGCGGATCGTGCTGGCCAACACCGGGCCAAGCGCCACGACGTCGGCAAGACCGTCAAACGCGCCGAGGCGCTCGGACGGTGGCGTGGACGCGGCCGACATCAGGACCCGTCGATCAGTTCCTGTATCTCCCGGGGGAGCTTGTTGCCCAAGTAGGCAGCCACGAGGGTGGTGTCGTCGGGGCTGTCACCGACGGCGACGGCCACTTCGGGAGAGACGCCGTCCACCGCGTAGGCGGTGGTTGCCTCTGCCGACTCCTCGTCCTTGTCCTGGCCACCGGTGTCCTCACACGGCGGGATGGTGGCGGAACCGAGCTTCTCTCCCGCCGCGAACTCCACGTTCGCGACATCCCGGTACATGCGGTCCTGGTAGAGGACACGGTAGGCGCAGGATGCCGCCTCCTCGCCTCCGTCACTGCTGCTCACCGATGTGCAGGCCACAGCCAGCATCATCATGGCTGCCACGAGAGGTAGTCGTGTGGTTCGCCCCGGCCGACTCATTGTTTCTCCTAGTAGATGCCACGGAGGGCCAGAACTTCTCCCTTGCCGAGGGTCCTGGCGATCGTCTTGCACGTGAACGAGTTCGTATATTCGTATATCGGTGTCGGTGGTCTTGGCGAGATCGCCCGCGGGGTTGAGGTCGAAGACGGCGGTGCGGCCCGTGTGGTCCTTGGCCTGCCAATGAGAAGCATCCGTCTTGACCAGGTCAACCCAGCGCCCGGAGCGGGTCTCGGTCAGCTTGAAGCCCTTGCGCTCGGCGCCGACAGCCACGCACCCTGACCCGGCAGCTCACCGACGTCACCGATGGGGCCGAGCCCGAGCTCGGCCCCATCGGCATGTCCGCACCGCCCGAATCAGGCAGCAGCTACCGGCACGCCGTGAATGCTGACCACAGGGGCCCGTAGTCCACGCCGTCCAAGGCCAAAGCCAAGGCCAACCGGCGCTCGGACTGGAGCCGGCGCTTCTCCGCCGCGCGGTAGTAGGGGCGTGTGAGCGGAACGTCGGTGACGTCGACGCGGTGGTCCGTGGCGGCTTCGCGGGCGTACGGGCTGCGCGGCCGGGGCGGTGGCTCCACGCGCGGCCCCACCCGAGTCCATCGGGACGCGGGCACCCCCGCCCCGATGGACTCGGCCCGGTGTCTGCCACCACCCGGTAGAAGCCACTCGAGCAGACGCCCCACCAGCATCAGCACCAGCGGCAGCACCAGAGGCAGAGGTCGCGGCAGCACTACGCCTCCCCCACTTCACACCACACCGTCTTCGACGCGTGCCCCTGTTCCACGCCCCACCGCAACGCCACCGCGTCGAGCACCGCCAGGCCCCGCCCGAACTCGTCGTCATCCCTCGCGTGAAGCAGCACAGGAAGCACGCGCGGATCGGGGTCCGTGACCTCGACCCGTGTCCGGCTCCCGCCCGTCCGCGCCACTCTCGCCACCCGTACGCGGACGGGGGTGCCCTCCCCCACGTGCCGGATCACGTTGCCCAGCAACTCACTCACACAGAGCTGCTCTTCGGCGCAGGGGCCGCCGAGATGGCTCCGTACGGCATGCCGCACCTCGGACACGGCCTTCGCGACGGCCAGCAGCTCGACCTCCAGGTCAGGCGGATCCTCTGCCGCCGGGACGCCGGCGGGGGTGGGGCGGTGGTGCATGGGTACGCCTCCCTGTTCATGCGCACCGCGTGCGCTGCGTGACGATTCAGTCACACAGTGACGCGGATCGACGTACCGTAGAAGGGGTTTGGGTTTCACAAAGCAACTAGCAAACGGTGGTGGTGGGTTGTGTCCTCCCGCAAGGATCCGGACGCGTCGGCGAACGTCCCCTCCTTCTACGGCGCCGAGTTGCGCTTCAAGAGAGAACTCGCGGGGCTCACCCTCGAACAGCTGGCCGAGGGAAGTTTCCGTGGCGTCCCGTTCCTCAGCCAGATCGAGCGCGGGGAGCGGCGCATGCCGACGGATCTGGCCCGGCATGTGGACGAGAAGCTGGGCACGGACGGCTTTTTCCAACGGCGCTGTGAAGATGCCCGCAAAGCACGGCAGTCGGGGCATGCGGAGTACTTCGCCGACGTGGCGGAGATGGAGCAGCACGCGGAGACGATCGAGGACTGGGCACCGATGATCGTGCCCGGGCTCCTCCAGACGGCAACGTACACACGCGCCATCGTGCAGGCTGCCATGCCCCGGGCCCAGGACGACGAGGTCGAGAAGAAGGTGGCGGCACGCATGGCGCGGGCAGATCTCTTCAATTCTGAGAAACCTCCTGCGTTCTGGGCGATCCTCGACGAGTCGCTCATCCGCCGCCGGACCCTCCCGGACGAGGAAATGGCCGAGTTGCTGGAGCACATCGTGGAGGTGGCCAAGACCACCCGGTCTATTTTGCAGATCGTTCCGGAAACCGCCGTGGCCCATCCATTCATGATGGGCATGACTCGGACCATGACCTTCACGGACGCCCCTCCGGTGGTGTACGCGGAGAGCCTGCACAGCGGCCAACTCATCGACTACCCAGCGCTCGTGAAGCAATACCGGGAGTCGTACGATCTGCTCAGGGCCGCCGCACTGTCCCCCGAGGCGTCCCTGACCATGATCCAGGCAGCGGCAGAGGACTATCGAAATGGCAAACATCGAGATCGACTTGAGCGCCGCCCGCTGGCGTAAAAGCAGCTACAGCAACGGCACCGGCGGTGAATGCGTAGAGGTATCCGACGGCCTCCCCGCCCACGTACCCGTCCGCGACTCGAAGACCGCCCAGGACGGCGGACCCGTACTCCTCTTCCCGTCCCCGGCGTGGTCGGCCTTCGTGGCAGACCTCAAGCGCTGAGCCGACCGCCGAAGCCCCGGCCGCGACGGCCCCCGGAGGGGGGCCGTCGCGGCCGGGGGCAACCGGGCCTCAGACCGACCTCACGCGCAGAGTTCGTCGTCGATCAGGTCGTTCGTGGCCTGCTGGGTGGACATGTCGGGCGAGCCGTCGCCGGTCGCGTTCAGGACGACGGTCCGGCGGCCGTCGGCGCTGACGCCGTTGCGGGTGGTGTAGCCGGGGAGGTCGCCCCCGTGGCTGTAGTAGGAGCCGCCGCAGGTCAGCGGAACCTCCATCAGGCCGAGGCCGTACCGCGCGCCGTCCCACGCGGGGTCCAGCTCCGGGGCCCGTACGGTCGTCTTCATCGCCGCCAGCTCCGCCGGACGCAGCAGCCGGCCGCCGAGGAGCGCCTCGTAGAAGGTGGTCAGGTCGGCCGTCGTGCTGATCATGGCGCCTGCCGCGCCCCCCGCTGAGGGGTTGAACGCGGTGACATCGATCCCCGGACCCGTTTCCCCGAAGCTGGAGTAGCCGTGCAGGTGGCGGCCGCGTATCCGGGAGTCCGTCGTCGGGGCGACGGTGTGGTCCAGGTCCAGCGGGCGGATGATGCGCTTGGTGACCTCCTTGTCCCAGCTGTGCCCGGTGGCCTTCTGGATGATCATTCCGGCGAGGATGTAGTTGGTGTTGGAGTACGACCACTTGGTGCCGGGCTCGAAGTCCGGGGCGTGCCGCATCGAGATGGCGACCAGCTGCTCCGGAGTCCAGGTGGTGTAGCGGCCGGCCTGGTAAGCGGCCGCGCTGGTGAGCATGGGGAAGTCCGCCGTGTAGTTGAACAGTCCGCTGGTGTGCTGGAGCAGCTGTCGTACGGTGATCGCGCTGCCGTCGTTGCCGTTGCCGGACACGACTCCGGGCAGCCAGTCCTCCACGGTGTCGTCCAGCGACACACTCCCCTCGCCGACGAGCTGCAGCATCACCGTGGCGACGAACGTCTTGCTGGCGCTGGCGATACGGAACCGGTCACCGGGACGTGCGGCCGCGTCCGTGGCCTTGTCGGCCACCCCGCCGGTGGCGTACCGGGAGCCTCGCGGCCCCGTGGACCGGGCCACCACACCGACGGTGCCGGTCTTCATGATCGCGTCCACCTCCGCCTGCAGCGCCTTGCTGTGCGACGTGCCGTACGCCGACCGGGCCGCAGACCCGGACGTCGTGTCGGACGCCGTACCGGACGGGCCGGTCGCCCCGGACGCGGGCAGGGTCAGGCCGATACCGGCCAGCGCGGTCACCAGTGTCGTGGCCACCACTCGGGAGGTGAGCTTGGTCTTCATGAGTCGCGGGCTCCTCGGGTGTCGGTCGTGCCGCCGTTGCGGTGTGACCACCACGCTAGGAACTCCGGCCGCGCGTCACGATCATGCAGGCGGGCCAACCGGTAGGGGTGCTCACCCCCGTGTGCGGGTAGTGCCTGCTGTACCGACCCCGGACCCTCACCCGGCCAACGGCCGCCTCAGCAGCACCTTACGTACCGTGACGCCCCGTCAGGTGCGGCGACGTGCGTCGTCGAGGTATCTCAGGACCGCCGCGACCCGCCGGTCCACCTGATCGGCGGGTGACAGGTCGAGCTTGGCGAAGATGCTGCGGATGTGTTTGTGGACGGCGCCCTCGGTGACCACGAGCCGTTCGGCGACGGCTCCGTTGCCCAGCCCTTCGGCCATCAGCCCGAGCACGTCGCGCTCGCGCGGACTGAGCCGCTCCAGGCGGGTGTCCTGGCGGCTGCGGGTGAAGAGCTGCGCGACGACCTCCGGGTCTATGGCCGTCCCCCCGTCCGCCACCCGGTGGAGCGCGTCCAGGAACTCCTCGACCCGGCCGACCCGCTCCTTGAGCAGATAGCCGAGCCCGGTGACCCCGCCGCCGAGCAGCTCCGTGGCGAACGACTGCTCGACGTACGCCGAGAGGACGAGGACAGCGAGGTCGGGCATGCGCCGCCGGGCCTCGACAGCCGCGACGATCCCCTCGTCGGTGTGCGTCGGCGGCATCCGTACGTCGAGAATGGCGACGTCGGGCTTGTGGGTGTCGATGGCGTCGAGGATGCCGTCGGCGGTGCCGGCCGTGGCCACCACGTCGAGGCCCTCGGCGCGCAGCAGCAGCGCGAGCCCCTCCCGCAGCAGCGGGTCGTCCTCGGCGATCACAATCCGCATGGCAGTTCCACCTTGAGAGTTGTCGGGCCGCCGGGCGGGCTGGCCAGTTCGAGGGTTCCGTCGTGGGCGGCGATCCGGTTGCGGATACCGGTGAGCCCGGAGCCGCCGGCCTCGTCGGCGCCGCCCCGGCCGTCGTCGGTGATGTCCAGGAACAGCCGGCCGCCCCGGCTGCGGACCGTGACTCCGGCCTGCCGCGCCCCGCTGTGCTTGGCGATGTTCGTCAGCGTCTCGGCCACCACGAAGTAGGCGGTGGCCTCCACGGACGCGGCGCACCGCTCGGGCGCCTCGACGTCGATCCGGCAGGGCACCGGACAGCTCGCGGCGAGTCCGGTGAGCGCGCCTGCGAGCCCCCGGTCGGCCAGTACGGGCGGCAGGATGCCCCGGGCTACCGAGCGCAGCTCGGACAGGGCCTGCTCGGCGGCGCTCTGGGCCCGTTCGAGGAGTTCGTCGGCGCCCGACGGGTCACGGGCCACCATGCGGCGCGCGGCGCCGAGCAGCACGGCGACGGTGACGAGCCGGTTCTGGGTGCCGTCGTGCAACGAGCGCTCGATGCGCCGCAGTTCGATGGCGTGGGCGTCCAGGGCGGCCGCCCTGGTGGCGGTGAGTTCCGCGACGCGCAGGGACAGGTCCGTGTCCGGCCCGGCCGCGAGCAGGATGCGCCCCGGCCGCGCCTGGAGCCGCGCCATGGCGGGGGTGAGGCCCAGGATGATGGCGGTCCAGCCGAGTCCGAGCAGGGCGGCGGCGAGCGCGTCGGCCCAGGTCTGAGCGACCCCGATCCCCAGGGACGTACTGGTCGCGTCCTCCGGCAGCAGGCGCCAGTACAGCGGGAAGGTGACGTCGCGCGCGGCCAGCACCGGGAGCAGCACGCCGCTGAGGCCGAGCAGCAGGCCCAGCGAGGCGTGCCGGGCCAGCCAGCGCAGTTCCCGTCGCGTGGTCGGGTCGACGAGGGCGAGCCTGAGCCGGGTCGGCGCCGGGTCCGGGGCGAAGACCTCGGGGCCCCGTCGGCCGAGCCGGTGGCGTTCGCGTCCCGCGAGCGCGTGCAAGGCACGCAGCAGGGCCGGTGCCATCAGCAGTCCGACACCCACCAGGGACGTCACGGCGGTCACGGCCGACCAGATCAGGACGACCAGCGCCAGCAGCGCCGTACCGAGTCCGCCGACCAGCTCTCCGAGCGCGGCGACGGCCTCGTTGGCCGCCCGGACCACGGTGGCCCGGATCCCGGGCCTGCCTTCGGGTCTGCTCCCGGACCCGCCCTCGCCGGTAGAGCTCGGCATCAACCCACTCCCCCTCTTCATCCGCAACAGCCCCGGCCGGGCGACCGGTTCGCTGTCGATGAGGAGAGTAGAGGTACAGCCTGCTGTACCCCCACTCGGGCTGCTGGCGGGCTCGGCCGCCCGGGGTCCTGATCCGTAAATTCGGTGGCACGACAGAGGGACCCGACCCGCTCAGGGCCCGAAGCGATGCGAGACCCCGACACCCTGCGCTCCCGAGACTCCGAAGAGGACAGCCATGACGACCACGGACCCCTACCGCCTCGACGGCTTTGCCGACAACGCCAACCCGGCCGGGCCGGGCGTCGACCGAGGGGACACCACCCGGGACGGCATCACCTGGAACCGCTTCGTGCGTACGGCGCTGTGGCTGGTGCTGGTCATCAGCACCGTCGGCAACATGGCGGCCTCGTACGGCGCCGCCTCCACCCAGGTCCACCTCCTCTGCGGCGTGGTCACCGCGCTGTGCGTGTCCGCGCTCGTCGTCCTGCGCCTGCGGGGCCGACGATGAGCGAGGCCCTCGCGGAAGCCGGCCGCCCGGTGGCGGCGCCCTCCGCTCCCGCCATCACGCTGGCCAACGTCAGCAAGACGTACGCGGGAGACGTCCGCGCCCTCGACGACGTGTCGCTGACCGTGGCGCACGGCACGTTCCTCGCCGTGATGGGACCCTCGGGGTCCGGCAAGAGCACGCTGATGCACTGCGCCGCCGGTCTTGACTCCCCCACCTCGGGAAGCATCCGCATCGGCGACCGCGAGATCAGCGGACTGAACGAGACCCGCCGCACCGAACTGCGCCGCGAGCACATCGGTTTCGTCTTCCAGTCCTACAACCTGGTCCCGGCCCTCAGCATCGCCGACAACATCACCCTGCCGCTGCGCCTGGCCGGCCGAGCCCCCGACCAGGAGTGGGTACGGACGCTCGTCGAGCGGGTCGGTCTCACCGACCGACTGTCGCACCGGCCCGCCGAGCTCTCCGGCGGTCAGCAGCAACGAGCCGCGATCGTACGGGCACTGGTGGCCAAGCCCGCCGTCGTGTTCGCCGACGAACCGACCGGCGCCCTGGATCTGCGCAGCGCCCACGAGGTGCTCGGTCTGCTGCGCGAACTCGTCGACGAACTGCGCCAGACGGTGGTGATGGTCACCCACGACCCGGCCGCCGCCGCCCAGGCGCACCACGCGCTGGTGATGGCCGACGGCCGGGTGGTCGAGCGCCTGTACCGGCCCACCGCCCCCGAACTCGCCGACCGCCTCGTCAAGCTGGGAGAGGTCTAGAACCATGCTGCATCTCGCGGTCCGTATGGCCGGACACCGCATCAGCGCCCTCCTCGCGGTGGCGTGCGCGGTGCTCGGCGGAGCGTCACTGATCACCGGTACCGGCATCCTCGCCGAGTCGGGCCTCCGCTCCCAGCTGCCGGCCGGGCGGCTCGCCGATGTCGACGTCGTGGTCTCCACCGACCAGAACCTCCGCATACCCGGTAACCCTTCGATCGCCCTCCCGGAGCGCGGCACGGTCCCGGCCCGGCTGGTCGACCGGCTGGCCGGGCTGCCCGGCGTCACCGCCGCGGTCGGCGACGTCAGCTTCCCGGCCGCCGTGGTCGACGCCGACGGCCGGGTCGTACCGGTCGAGGAGCCGCAGACCGCCGGTCACGGCTGGTCCTCGACGAAGCTGCTCACGGCGCCGAAGGTCGACGGCTCCAAGCCGTCCGGCACCGACGAGGTGGCTCTCGACAGCGCGACGGCCGAGGCCGCGGGTGTCCGGGCGAGCGACCGGGTCGAGGTCGTCGCGGCCGGCCGGTCCGCCGCCGCGTACCGCGTCACGGCCGTGGTCGACGCCCCGGGCGCCGGCATCCTCTTCGCCGACCCGACGGCCCTGCGGCTGTCCGGCCGCGCCGACGGAGCGCGGGCCGGGACCGTGGACCTCGTCGGGCTGCGCACCGAGCCCGGCGCCGAGGGCTCGGTGGCCGCCGCGGCCCGCGAGGAGATCGACAAGGACGCGAGCACCAGGGGCAAAAGCACCGCCAAAGGCTCCGACAGCGGCTCCGGAAGTGGCTCTAGCAGCGGCTCCGGCAAAGCCACCAACACCGACCTGATCGCGTCCACCGGCTCCGACCGCGGTGACATCGCCTCCCCGGGGTCGGGCGCGGCCCGATCGCTGCTGATCCTGCTCGCCGGTTCGCTCTCCGGGATCATCGTGCTGATCATCGGGTTCGTCCTGGCGAGCGCGCTGGCCGTGTCGGTCGGCGGCCAGCGCCGCGACCTGGCCCTGATGCGGGCCGTCGGCGCGACTCCCCGGCAGATCAGGCGGCTCGCGGCCACGCAGGCCTCGCTCATCGCCGCCGTGGCGGCCGTACCCGGGGTGGCCCTCGGCTACCTGCTGGCCGGGCAGTTCCGGCAGATGCTGGTCGACCGCGAGGTCATCCCGGAGAGCCTGCCGCTCACCTACAGCCCGCTGCCCGCGCTCGCCACCGTGCTGCTCCTTGGCCTCGCCGTCCAGGTGTCGGCCCGGAGCGCCGCGTGGCGCACCTCGCGCATGCCGGCCACCGAGGCGGTCGCCGAGTCGCGCAGCGAGCCCCGTACCCCCTCGAAGGTCCGCGCCCGTGCCGGTCTGCTGCTGATCGTCGCCGCCATGACGCTCTCGGTGGTGCCTCTGCTGAGCCGTACGGTCCTCGGCGCGGCGGCCACCTCCATGGCCGGCATCATCGGGGCGATCGGCCTGGCCCTGGCGGGACCCGCCCTGGTCCGCGCCATCGGTGACACGGCAGTACGGCGTCTGCGGCCCGGCGTCTCGGCCCCGACCTGGCTCGCGGTGGCGAACATCCGCGCGTACGCCCTGCGCATCTCGGGGGTCGTCAGCGCCCTCGCCATGGCGGTGGTGTTCGTCCTGACCTACACGCTGGCCCAGACGACCGTCATGAGCGCCACCTCGCAGGACACCCGCACCGGCACCCTCGCCCAGCAGCGCCTGAGCGCGCCGGGACTCGGCGGCGTGCCCGCCGACACCCTGGCCGCCGTCACGAAATCCGACGGCGTTCGGGCGGCGGCCCCGGTCAGTGACACCGCGGTCGTGTGGGCCTACGAGATGTTCGGCGAACCGGAGGCCGAATCCAGCTCGGCGATGATCCTGACACCGGACGCGCCGGACGTCCTCGACCTCGGCGTACAGGACGGCAGCCTGAGCCGGCTCAGCGGCGACACGGTCGCCGTCAGCAGCGACGTCGCCCGCTCCCGCTCCGCCGGTGTCGGCGAGCGGATCACCCTGGTCCTCGGGGACGGCAGCCGGGTCAGCCCCAAGGTCGTCGCCGTCTACGACCGCGGCCTCGGCTTCGGCCCGGTCGTCCTCTCCCACGACCTCGCCGAGGGACACACCACCGCGGGCCTCGACCAGCGCGTCCTCGTACGCACCGACGGCACCGCCGCAGCAGAGCGCGCCCTCACGACGCTCGCCGGGTCCCGCCCCGGTCTGGTCCTGGAGCCCACCGACACCGGAGCGGGCGAGAGCCTGAGCGACGCACCGGCGGAGGTCTGGATCAACCTGGCCACCGTCGTCGTACTCCTCGGCTACCTGCTCCTCAGCATCGCCAACAAGCTCGTCGCCACGACTGCCCAGCGGCGGAACGAGATCGCCACGCTCCGGCTGACCGGCACCACGCCGCGCCAGATCCTCGCGATGATGCGCCGCGAGGCCGCGGTCATCGGGGTCGCCGCACTCACCACCGGTGTGCTGCTGTCCGCGGTCCCCCTGGCGCTTCTCGGCATCGGATTCCTGGACCGGCCCTGGCCCGCGGGCCCGGTGTGGCTGCTCCCCGCCGTCGCCCTGACCGTGATCTGCACGGCCTTCGTCACGGTCGAACTCCCCACCCGCCAGGCCCTGCGCACGGCACCCGCCCACGCGCTGTCCGCCCGCGAGTAGGGCCTGGCGGGTGGGCCCGCCTTTGTCAGTGGCCACCTGTTTACTTGGCACATGAGCGACCACATGAGCGACCACATGAGTCACAGCGATGCCCACCGAGCCGCGGCCCTCACGCCCGACGCCGAGATGGTGGAGCCGTTACGGTTCAGGATCCGCAACGTGAGGATCGATGGCCAGGGTGACGTGGTGAAGGTCCAAGGAGGCGGTTCGCACCAGCTCGGTTTCGACGTGCTGCACGACTGTTCGATGTGCGGCAACGCCGTCAACCAGGTGATCGTTGGGCTGGCGGGCCAGGATCGGGCCCAGGCGTCGGTATGGAACGGCAAGCAGCGCAGCGGGGGCGACTTGAAGGTGGTCAACGCCGGCACGGACGTCGAGGCGCTGGCGGAGGACAACCCGGGTCCGGCCGAGTGGGCAAGTGTGTTGTGCGACCTCGTTGTTCCCGACGAACCCGGCGTCTACTCGGTTCGAGCACGTTACGCCCAGGCGTATCAGGGACGCCTGATGACGGCCGAAGGACGTGCGATCCCCCAGCCGGAGTACGAGGACGTACTGGGCTGGTGGAAGGTCGACCGCCCGGAGGGACCCGGCCCGGAATCGACCATAGGCACCATCGTCGTCGAGTCGTGAAGCATCAAAACGACCTCTGGCTCAGGTCGCCAGTGCGTTGTCCGTGATGGTGGGCCGGGTCGGATTGACGATCTCGGTTCCCGAAGCAGGCGCAGAGCGAGATCGGCAACAACGACCCTCCCAACCACCCAGCACTCGCCCGGCAGATGCAGGACTGCCTGCGCTGGCGCGACGACCACCGCCGCCACCCGACCGTGCTGCAAGCCCAGCGCCGCGAACGCGCCCGCATCCGCATCCGCAGTGAGAAAGGCGTCCGCGTGCGACACGAAGTCGCTCCTCACAAGTGGACGACCTACGAGAGGAAGGAAGTCATCATGTAGATCGTCCCGGACAAGTGTCCAAGGTCC